>CALKYH010000211.1 GCA_938003595.1 uncultured bacterium | reverse complement strand
AACGCGCAACATTCAGCTTGGAAGGCTGACACTCTACCATTGAGTTACGCCCGCAAAGGCGGCGTCATGATAGCCCGGGAGGCTGTAATCGGCGACGGGCACGGGGCGCGTCAGCGGCGCAGGGCGCCGATCGCCATGCCCGCGATCCCCGCGAAGCCGGTCGGCGCGAGGCCCAGCACGAAGTCCTTGACGGCGCCGCCCTCGCGCTCGACCCATTCGCCCGCGGCGTCCACGCTCTGCCGGAGGGTGTCCGGGTCCGCGAGCACGCCGGTGCGGTGCAGCACATAGATCAGTCCCACGGCGAGCAGCGCAAGGATCGCGGCGATCTTCAGGGCCCGGCGCAGGAACCAGCCCACGGCGTAGCCCAGAACGAACGACACGCCGGCGCGGGCGGCGGCGGGCGCGAGACGCTCGGAGAGGGTCGGGTCGCGCGGCGCTGGGGCGGCGGCGCCGTCGGCCAGCGACCGGACCATGCCGGAGGCGTCCCTCGGGGGCGGCTCGGACCGGTCCGCGCGCTGCATCGCGGTCCAGGCGCCGGCGGCGGCAGTGAGGATCATCGCGAACCAGAGGAGCTTGGAGGCGAAGAAGCCGCGTTTCGCGGCGCCCTGGACCGCCGGCGGCGTCTGGTTGGTTTCCCTAGCGGGCTTCTCTTTCGCCATCGACTGCTCCTCGGGACGCCGATGGGACGGCGCCGGAAGCGGCATCGTACCGGACGCAGGAGATTTTTCGAAGAAGGCCGGCGGCGGGGTGTTAGATGGGCGCTCGCTGCGCCAAGTCCTTGTGAGGGGGCGGCGCCGAGACGGAATCGGCTCCGGACAGGAAGAGTCTGATTGAAGCGCAGCGAGCGACGGTCATGACGCCGGGCCTCGTGGGGAGTCTCGACGATCCTCGTCCGCGTGCTTCTCTTCGAAGGCCCCCGGCGCGCCAGCAGCGCACCGGGGGTTTTTACTTGCCGGGAGCGAGTTCGTGGCGCCAGTAGCGAGCGTTGCCGCGGAGATAGCCGAACAGCCGGTCGAGGTCGATGGCGCCGACCCACGGGTCCTCGCCACCCACGATGACGGCGCTTCCGTCCTGGGCGACCCGGACCGCGTAGAGCGGACGGTCGAACGCCTTGATCGAAGCGAGCTGCGCGCCGGACTGAGGGTCCAGAACCTCGAGATTGGGGCTGCGCGTGGCGGCGAAGAGGATGCGCCCGGACGGATGGAAGGCAAGGTCGAAGACATTGCGGCTGAGCCCGCCGATGGTGCGTAGCAGTTGCCCGGTGCGACCGTCCCAGAGATGAACGGCGCGGTCGTCGCCGCCGGTCGCGAGCATGGAGCCGTCGGGGGACCATGCGGCGGCGCGGACGAATTCGCCGAATCCGTCCAGGCGACTTTCGATCGTCCTGCTGTCAAGGCGCCAGATCAGCGCGGTTCGATCGGTTGAGACCGAGGCGAGGCGGGCGCCGTCGGGGCTGAACGCGACGCATGGCACGCGGTACTCGTGCCCGCCCGCGAGCACGATCGGCTCGGGCGAGCGCTCGTCCGGCCAAAGATAGATACGGCCCGAGTCGCCCGCGGCCGCGATCGAGCGTCCGTCGGCGCTGATCGCCGCGGTCCAGATCCGCTCCTGGGCGTGGAGCAGGATTCGTTCGACCGCCCCTGTGTCGGCCCGGCGGATCGCGACCACGCCGTCGATGTCCGCGCAGACCAGGCGCTCGCCGTCGGGGAGCCAGGCGACGGCGGTGACCATATCCGGCCCGGTTCGGATCGTGGGGTGAATCGGGCTGCCCGCCGGATCGATGGTCTGGATGTTGCCGCTGTCGTCGGACCAGGCGAGTTTCGCGCCGTCGGGCGCGAGGCTCATGCCGTGGACGGTCTGGCCGAGCGTCGGCATGCGGCGCAGCCAGGGCTGGGTCTCGGCGTCGTAGATCGAGATGCGCCGCGCGTCGTCGGCGATGAGGACCTCGCCTCGACTCTCCACACGGTGCATCGACCGAACGAGCCCGCTGTTCTGGATCGCAGGGCTCCGAGCCATGTCGGAGAGCCGCCAGGAATAGACAACGCCCTCGAGCGTGCCGGCCATCAGGTAGGATTCGTCGTCGCTGAACGCCAGACTCACCGGCTGGGCCATCCCGCTCCGGTCTGCGGCGATGGGCTCCGTGGCGCCGGCTCGCCAGACCAGGATGGACTCGCCGCAGATGGCGGCGAGATTGCGCAGTCCCCGGCCCGCGCAGATGACGCGAATGCCCGGGTTGGATCGCATGAAGACATCCGAGGGCACGAGCAGGCGGCGCGCCGGCTCGACGCTTCCCATGGTCCAGACGCGGAGCTCCGGAGCGGATTCGGCGTCGACCGAAGCGATCAGGCGATCGCCCTCCGGCGTGAAGGCCAGGGCGTAATCCGGCGCTGCATTCGTGGACAGCGTCCCGACCTGGCGCGCTGTGTCGCCGTCCAGGAGCCGCACCGTCCCGTCGGTCGTCGCCGCGGCCAGCAGGCGCCCGTCGGCGCTGAGCGCAAGATGCGGCCGGGCCGCGAACCCATCGGCCGATTCGGCGAGTGTGCGGCCGGTCCGTGCGTCGAAGATGCGGAGCCATCCATCATCCCAGGCCACCAGCCGGGAGAGGTCGGGCGTTGTGACCTGGAATGTGGTGATCGAGGGCGAGATGAATGGGGGCGTTGATTCGATCAGGTCGCCGTTGATCGTCCAGCGGGCGATGACGCCGTCCCTGGTCAGGGCGGTGAATGCCTGTCCGTCGGTCTCGAAGTGGGCCTGCACCGGCTCGTGCGTCAGCTCCACACGGACGCGCCGGGGCACCCGGCTGTAGAACTCCGCGAGCGACCAGGCGGCCCGGCGACGCTCCGCCGACGGGCTGACGGCCTCTTCGGGGTCGTCGGGATCCAGGCCGGCGCGGAGCGCTTCCTCCCAGAGAATCCGCTCCGCGATGTTGACCTCGCCCACGGCGCCGAGCAGTCGGGCCCGGGCGACGGCGCTCTCGGTGAGCGCCTCCACCACGGCTCGCCGCTCTCGATCCAGATTGCTCGCGACGATCGCCAGCGCGATGGCCGCGCCCAGGACGATGACGGCGATGAGGGCCGCGGCGACGAACGGGACGCGGTGCCGTCGCGCGAGGCGCCCGAGCACATAGATCGCGCTGTCGCGGCGCGCGGAGATCGGCCGGCCGGCGAGGTAGTCCTCGATGTCGCTCGCCAGGGCGCCGGCGCCCTGGTACCGGCGGGCGGGATCCTTGGAGAGCGACTTCAGGATGATCGCGTCGATGTCCTGCGGCAGGCGCGGGACGAACTGGGAGGGCGGCGCCGGCTCGGTCCCGGCGATCTGCCCCATGATCTCGACGAACGGGCCGTCCGCGGGGTAGGGATGGCGCTCGGTGACGGCGCAGTACAGCAGCACGCCGAGCGCATAGACATCGGTGCGGGAAGTCGTGGCGCCGGGTCGCCCCGAGAATTGCTCCGGCGCCGCGAAGGCAAGGGTCCCGACGAACTCCTGCGTGACCGACACATCGCTGGAGGAGAGCGCCTCGCGGGCAAGGCCGAAGTCGAGGATGCGCGGATCTCCCGCGGCGTCGACGAGGATATTCGAGGGCTTGAGGTCGCGGTGGATGACGCCGGCGGCGTGGGCATGCCCGACGGCTGACGCCACGGACGCGAGGAGTCGAAGGATCGCCTCGGTGCGTGGCCGGGAATAGCCCGCCTCAAGAGGCCAGTGCAGGCGGATGTACGCGTCGAGGGGGATGCCCTCGACGAACTCCATCGCCACAAATCGCCGGTCGTCGGCGGTGACGCCCGACTCGAACACCGACACAATGCCGGGGTGCCGGAGGCGCGCCGCGATCTCGATCTCGCGGTCGAAACGGGCTCGCTGGCGCTCGGTGGCGCCGGTCCCTCGCAGCAGCATCTTGACGGCCGCGGGTCGTTTGGTGGTGGTCTGCACCGCGCGGAAGACCACGCCCTGGCCGCCCCGGCTGATCTCTTCGATGAGTTCGAACCCGGGCACGAGTCCTGCGCCCAGCGCGTCGGGGTGGATGTTCTCGGGCGAGAGGCGGGGGCGGAGATCGTCGAGGAACCGGTTGTTGTCGCGGATCTCCTCGAACCGAGCCCGGCAGGCGTCGCAGACGGCCAGGTGCTCGGTCAGCGATGGCGGCGGCAGCGGGAGCGCGGAGGCGGCCTCGAGGTCCAGCACGGGCGGGCAGGCCTCGGTCATTCACGAGTCCTCGGCATGGGCGGCGGTCAGCTGGGCGACGATCTCGCGGAGCCGGCGGGTCATGCGGTTCTTGACGACATAGACGGCGTCGACGCTCATGCCGCATTGCGACGCGACCTCCGTCGCGGGCACCGCGCGGAGCGCGAAGAGCTCGAAGGCGCGGAGGGTCTGCGCGTCGGCGCGGGAGGTGGAGCGGAGGATGGCGATGGCCTGATCGAAGATGGAACGCTCGCGCTCCTCCTCCCAGGTGCGGGTCAGCGCGGCCTCGTCGGCGAGGTCCACCAGAGCGGATTCGCCGCCCACCCGCGCAGCGCCCCGCGGACGACGGGCGTTGGCGGCGACATTTCGCGCGATGCCGATGAGCCACGACGAGAGCCGGCCATCCTCGCGCCGATACCGACCCTCGCGATAGCAGCGGACGAACTCCACCAGCGTCTGCTGCGCGATCTCGGAGGCCTCATCAGATGAGAAACCGAGGCGGCGCGCGAAGCCGTGCAGGATGGGCCGGTATCGCGCGTCGAACCCCGACCACGCCTCCGCATTGGCCGGATCGCGCAGATCCTGAATGAGCTGAGTGGTGGTTCGAGTGATCACGGGACCGCCTTGCCCGACCGGGCGGCCGAATCCTTTGGAAGTCCGACCGCGGGCGGGAATCGGCGCCAGTGTACCCCGGAACTCGCCGCCTCCGGAGCCCTTCAAACTCAGGAACTGCTGATCAGCCCTCCCGGGCCTTCATGGCGCGGTCGTACGCGACGACGCACATGATCATCGGGCCGAAGGCCTTCTCGCCGGCCAGCTCGGAGACCTCGTCGAGCGTGGCGCAGCGACCGGCCTCGATGTCGATGATGAGGTCCAGCACCGCGTTGTCGATGACGCGGATCATGGAGGCGAGCACCTGGTGCTCCTCGGTGGTCTGGGGAAGGTACCGCTGGATCATCGGCAGGCCCAGGGGCAGCTCGATCCACCAGCGGTCGCCCTCGCGCTTCATGAGCAGGCCGACGCCCATCGCGGGCGCGCCGTCCACGAGGACCGCGGCGGAATCGTCGCCGAGGGTCGCGGTGGTGATGCGTTCGCGCGAGCCGCGGGCCCAGGCGAAGGGGTCGGCGAGGATGCGGCGGAGGGCCTGCTCGCCGCCGGAGCCGGCGCGGGTCAGCAGCGCCGCAGCTCCCCCACCGGCGCCGGCCTGGTCGCGGAGTTCGGCGATCTCGCTCGGGTAGCGCTCGGCCAGGAGCGCGGCCAGGTCCTGCAGGTCGAGCAGCAGGAGTCCGGCCTGGTCCAGCACCAGGCGGAAATCGTCGGAGGGCGCGTAGAGCAGGTCCGCCAGAAGGTCGGCGCGACCGGCCTCGACCACGGCGAAGGCGGAGTCGATGACCGCGTCCGGCGAATCCGTGCGCAGGGGGACGCTGGGCGGGCCGGGCCGCAGGAGCAGCATGACCGCGCCCGCGAGGAGCGCGAGGAGCCCTACGGCGCCGCCAGTGAGGATCCAACGCATGGCGGATGATACTTCGACGGCCCCGTGGAATCGTTTCGGAATCGGGCGGCTCTATACTCCGGCCGTGAAGATCACCCTCAACGGCGAAGAGATCGAGATCGCGGGCGACCCGGACCACGGGCCGACGGTGGCGGAGCTGCTGGAGGCGCGGGGCGTGCGGGCCGCGGCGTGCGCGGTGGAGTTGAACCGGGAGCTGGCGCCGCGCCGGCGGCACGGGGAGATCCGGCTGCGCGAGGGCGACCGTGTGGAGATCGTGACGCTGGTGGGCGGGGGCTGAGGGAGGCGCGATGAGCAAGGGCGAGGCGATGGACCTGGAGCTGAAGCGCGCCGCGGAGCCGGCGGTCGAACCGCTGACAGTCGGATCACGCTCGCTGCGGAGCCGGCTGATCGTGGGCACCGGCAAGTACCGGGACTTCGGCACGATGCAGCGTGCGATCGACGCGAGCGGCGCGGATGTCGTGACCGTCGCGGTGCGCCGGGAGCGCCTGGTGAACGAGCAGGGCCAGAGCATCCTGGACTTTCTCGACCTGGACCGGCTGACCATCCTGCCCAACACGGCAGGCTGCTTCAGCGCGGAGGACGCGGTGCGCGTGTCGCGACTGGGTCGAGAGATCCTCGAGGGCCTGGGCAACCCCGGCGCGAGCTGGGTGAAGCTCGAGGTGCTCGGCGACAAGAAGACGCTGCTGCCGGACCCGATGGGCACGCTGGAGGCCTGCCGCGAGCTGGTGAAGGACGGGTTCGAGGTGCTGTGCTACTCGAGCGACGACCCCATCGCCGCGACGCGCCTCAAGGAAGCGGGCGCCACGAGCGTCATGCCCGCGGGCTCGCCGATCGGCTCCGGGCAGGGCATTCTGAACCCGCGGAACATTGCGCTGTGCCTTGAACTGCTCAAGGACGGCGACGCGGCGTACCCCGTGATCGTGGACGCGGGCGTGGGCACCGCCAGCGATGTCGCGGTCGCGATGGAGTTGGGCGCCGACGGCGTGCTGCTGAACACCGGCATCGCGCACGCGGCCGACGCGGTGGCGATGGCGCACGCGATGCGGATGGCGTGCGTCGCGGGGCGGCTGGCCTATCGATCGGGGCGGATCCCGATGAAGAAATACGCGACCGCGTCGAGCCCGTGGGAGGGCGCGATCTCGTACATCCCGGGGGAATAGGTCGAGCCCTTTAGAGGGTCGCGCCGGCGTAGGCCAGCGCGTCCTGCACGCTGCCGAAGGTCGGGAACAGGTGGTCAAGCCGGCCGAGCTCGAGCAGGCGGGCGATCTCCTCGCGCGGCGCCGCGAGACGCACACGCCCCCCGCCGGCCTTGACCGCTTTCTGGAGTCGCACCATGTCGCCCAGCGCGCGGCTGCCCATGTAGGTCAGGTCGGCGACATCGAGCACCACCAGGTCCGGCTTTTCGTGCACGAGGGAGTCGATCATCTTCTCGAAGGCGTCGCACTCCACGGCGCCGAGCTTGCCGCGGATGGACAGCACGACGGCGCCGACGCGCGGGTGGTGAAGGTCGAGACGGATGTCGTCCATGCGGAGGGCTCCGGTGATCGGTTCGAGGGGGCGGTGAGTATCGAGGATAGTGGAGCGGCGTCCAAGGGGAGGGCGCCCGGCTTCACAATATCTTGACGGGGGGTACGGGTCAGGGGCTTTCGAGCGCTTGCTTGAGCGGGCCGAGATGGCGCTCGTAGTTCCGCCAGCGCCCGACCGATCCAGCGTAGACGGGGCGCCTCACCTGGTCGACACTCGGGGTAAACACCATGCGACGATTCTCGTGGAACCGCAGGCAAGCCGGGTCCCAGGGCAGGCCGATGTGTTCCACAAGGCGGCGCGCGTGTCGCTCGGGGTCGGCGACCAGGTCCTCGTACCGCGCCTCGAGGATGTCCAAGTCCAGAATCGACGACCAGTGGCGCATCACCCGGTCGTGGCTCCGATGCCAACGCCCCACCGCCGGCAGCGTGTCGGCGAAGGCGTGGACGCCGACGATGTTGTTGAAATAGCAGGACAGCGCCGTGTCCAGCGGGTCGCGGACGCAATGGATCACGCGGGCTCGCGGGAACAGCGCGGAGATCAGCCCGAGGTGGAGGTAGTTGACCGGGTTCTTGTCGGTGACGCGCTCGGACTTGGGCGATTCGGCACGGAAGGCGTCGGCGACGCGACGGGCGGAGCGGTCCACCACCTTCCGGGTCAGCACGCTCAGATGGTGCAGGTGGTAGCCCGGGTTCTCCCGGCCGAACTGGAGCTCGCCGACGAGCGTGTTGAGGTCCTTCCGCTCCCCGGCGCCGTGGACGGCCGGGTGGGAGGCGAGGATCTGCTCGACCAGGCTGGTCCCGGATCGGGGCATGCCGACGATGAAAACGGGCACTTCGGTTTCGAACGAGGCGCGGGGCAGGGCGGCGACGGCCTCGGGCGTCCAGGCGCGCAGCATCGATTCGAGCGAGGCCTCGTACGCCGGCGCGTCCGGGCGGGGCGCCTTGAGCGCGTTGGCAGCCGCGTACTCGGCGAAGGCCTCGTCGTACCGGCCGGCGTCGTCGAGGACATCGCCCAGCGCGAAGCGGGCGCGCATGGCCTGCGCCGGCGGCAGCGAGGCGTCGTCGAGGATCCGGCGCAGCAGCGCCGCGACCCGGTCGTGCCGGCCCTTGCGGGGACAGAGCGAGGCCAGCGTGAGCGCGGCGTGCAGGCCCGCGGCGCCGGATTCGAGGCGCGGCGCGAGCAGGCGGTCGGCCTCGTCGATGTCGCCGCGGCGGAAGAGCGCATCGGCCTTGCAGGCGAGGGCGCGGTCGTCGTCGGGCCGGACGGCGAGCGCGAGATCGACCTGCGCGAGCGCCTCGTCCACGCGACCGAGTCGGATGAGGGCGCCGGCGTGGGCGACCAGCAGATCGGCGTCGCGCGGCGTCAGGCGGACCGCTCGGGCCAGCGTGAACTCCGCGCCCCCGGCGTCGCCGAGCGCCGTCTGGCACGCCGCGAGCAGGTGGAGGGCGCGGGCGTCGCCGGCGTCCTGACGAAGTGCGTCGCGGCAGAGCGACGCGGCGCGCTGGGGATCGCCCGAGGCGAAGGATCGGGCCGCGAGGCTCAGCAGCTCGGCGGGTCGCGGCGCTTTCGCCATGCGGCGTGCTCCGGAGGGGCGACAACGAACAGCGTCCCCGGCGCGGGCGCGCCGGGGACGCTGTTTATAAGCGGGAAACTGGGGCGGCGCCGCGATCAGCGGCGGCGGCGGAGGCCCATCACGCCGAGCGATCCGAACAGCAGCGTCGCGCTGCCGGGCGCGGGAACCGCGTAACCGGGCCCGGGGACGCCGGAGGGCAGAGCGAACGACACGCCGGCGACATTCTGCATCCAGCTGAGGTACGGATTGAGATTCAGCGCGTACGACCAGGAGCCGTGCCGGGTGATGTCCAGCTCGGACACGCCGACGCCGATGCCGACAATGCTGAGCGACCCATCGGTCTGCCGGACGAAGACGCCGCCGCCGGAATCGTTCTGAGCAAGGCCGGCCTCGTGCATGACGGCGCCGGTCATGGATCCGGCGGAGCCGCCGGACAGGTCCCAGTCGAAGGCGATGAAGTCGCCCACGGCCCAATCGATGCGGTTCTGGCCCCAGGTCTCGGTGTTGGGCCCGGACCAGTGGTAGCCGTCGCGCAGCGACGCGCCCGCGACGCGCCCCATGCCGCCGATCTGGATCATCTGCGCCGCCGCCGGGGCGGTGATGCTGTGCCAGCCGGGCAGGGTCTCGACCACGCGCACGACGGTGATGTCGGCGGTCGCGTGGGTGTAGATCGCATCGGTCGTGTAGTTCACGCCGTTGTAGCGGAACTTCGTGTTGAGATTGCCGCCGTTGTGTCGCGCCGTCACGATCCAGTTGGATCCGATGGCGACGGCCGAGGAGCCGTTCCACTTGCCGACGAAACTATTTGCGGGCCGGGCCATCGGGTTGGCGGTGATGACGGCGCCGGCCGAGCTCGTCAGGACGCAGGCGCCGATCAGCGCGCCCCAAAGGGACGACGCACGAAACTTCTCGTTCTGCATGAGTTCTCTGCTCCTCTGTGCGGGGGTCACGGTAGCGATATATCGGCCCAAGCGAAAGGCCGGTTTGCACCGTGTCCGAGAGAAACCGTGTTATTTCGGGGCCATCGAAACCGGGTGGGCGTCAGGCCGGTCGGACCCCCCGGTTGAGCTGCTCCACCCTCTCTGCCTCCCGTTTCCGGACCATGTCCAGGATCAGCCGGGGCACTTTCCATCGGGGGTCTTCCTCAGTTACGCCGGAGCAGTGCTCGTGGATGCACCGGTAAAGCAACTTGAACGCCTCGCGCGGGCGGCGCATCTGGTCGAGCGCGTCGATGAGATCCTGACGGGAGACATCGGGCTCGAACAGATCGCGCAGCGCCACCGGGTCGGCGTTGGGACGCATGCAGGCCGCCAGTCGGGCGTTGCAGAGGTCGTATAGGGCGGCGCCGGTCCAGGCCAGCCGCTCGACCAGGTTCTGCTTGTCGAGGCGCGCCTCCTGGAAGAACTGGTTGCTCTCCCGGAACAGGGCATGGCGCAACTCGATGGGCAGCAACAGCTTGATGCCGAAGCCGTCCATCTGCAGGAACTTGTTGTTGAGGATCGGCCAGATGACGGCCTTCATCCGTTCGGGATCACCCGAAACGAGCGTCGGCTCGTCCACTCGGTCCACCACGACGATCGCGCCGGCGACGCCGAACGCGGACAGAACGCGGCGCAGCCGGACGAAGGCGTCGAACCGGACATCATCGCCATCGCTGACAGGCAGCCGGCCCGAGCGTCGGACCCGGACTGGGAGCAGGGCGAGGTGATCGGCCAGGCGATCGCGCGTTCTTGGAAGGGTTCGGGCATGGTGGATGATGCGTCGGGCGAGCAGCTCGAGCCGCCAGTTGTCCAGCGCCGCGGTCTTGACGGTCAGCGCCACGGGGACTGCCAGCGACGCGATCAATCCCCAGATCCACGGTCCCTGCAGCGCGGGGCGCCCGGACCACCACCACAGGGCGAACGCCGCGGCCGGGAGCAGCCAGGACGCGACGACTCCGGCGCGCCAGGCGAGTCTCGCGCCGTCGAGGCGGGGTCGGAGCATGCGTCGGAGTCGGGCGGCGCGCTCGAGCGAGGGCTCGCCGGCGTCGTAGATCGCCTGCAGCGCCAGCAGGTCGTCCTTCGCGGGGTTCGGCAGGCGACGGGCGGCGCGCTTGCGCCGGCCGGGGTCGCCGAGGATGGGCTCGGCCCCGAGATCGCCCAGCAGCGCGTCCACCGTGCGCGTGACGGCGCCGGAGAGGATGCCGTCCATGTGGTCGATGAGCCGCAGCTTGCGCAGGGACGCGAGGTGGTCGTCGGCGTTGTTGCGGTCGTGGAAGCGATCGAGGACGGGGTTCAGGTCGTCGTAGGGGACGAGCAGCACGGGCGCCTCGGGGTGGGCCTCGTTGTGCCGACGGAGACGCCGCTCGAGCTGCAGGCGCAGCGCGGTCTTGCCGCTGCCCTTCTCGCCGAAGACGATGGAGGTCGAGGGCCGGCCGACATCGCCGAGGATCTTCTCGAGGTCGGGGTGGCCCACGGGGTCGCTCAGCCGGAGGAAGACCGGGTCCTGGCGCGCCTCTTCGGCGCGGAAGGGGTCTTCGGCGATGGCCCAGTGGTCCAGGAAGCGGGCGACATTCATCGGTCCGTCGATTCTCGCGATGCCGTCGGGCGTCCGTGCCCGGCGTAGGTCAATGGTGGGTTCGTTCGCCCAGCAGCGGCGAGACCGCCTCGACCATGCGGCGCATGGTGGCGTCGTCGCGGGCCTCGAGGTTCAGCCGGAGCAGCGGCTCGGTGTTGCTCTTGCGGACATTGCACCACCAGCCGTCCTTCTCGAAGCAGTCGATGGTGACGCCGTCGAGCTCGTCCACCTTGCCGCGGTCGCCGAACTGGTCCTTGAGGTCCTCGATGGCGGCGTCCTTGTCCTCGATGGTGAAGTTGAGCTCGCCCGACTGGCTGTAGCGGGCGATGGGCTTGATGAGCCGGCTCATGCTGCGGGCGGACTGCGCGAACGCGGTGAGCACGGTGGCCATGGCGATGGCGCCGGAGTCGGCGTTGAAGTTGTCGCGGAAGTAGAAGTGCCCGGACAGCTCGCCGCCGAAGACGCCGTGCTTCTCGCTCATCTGGCCCTTGAGGAACACATGGCCGACGCGGCTGCGCACCGGCACGCCGCCGGCGCTGCGGATGTCCTCCTCGAGCGCCTTGGTCGAGCGCAGGTCGTAGACCACGGCCGAGCCCGGGCTGCGCTTGAGGAACCAGGCCGCCAGCCAGGCGCTGAGCAGGTCGCAGCCGACGACATGGCCCCGCTCGTCGATGACGACCAGGCGGTCGGCGTCGCCGTCGAAGCAGATGCCCAGGTCGGCCTTGTGCTCGAGCACG
>CALKYH010000210.1 GCA_938003595.1 uncultured bacterium | reverse complement strand
ATCTCGCCGAGCTTGATCACGCCGTCGCCCGCGCCCGCGCGGCGCTGGCCGGCCTGGACGAGGACCGCGCCGAGTTGCTCCGCCACCGCTTCGGGCGCGGCATGACGCTCGGCGCCATCGGGCGCATGCTCGGCCTCAAGCCCGGGGCGATCGACGGGCGTGTCGGCCGCGCCCTCCGCGCCGCGCAGGAATCCGGTGACGCCGATGCCTGAACGCCCGCACGAGCCCGAACCCCTGAGCCCCGCCGGCCTCGCGCGGCGCAGCGCGATGCTCGAGGCTCTGCGTGCCGAGGTCCCCCGGGCCGCGGCCGCGCGACGCGCTCGTCGGCGCGCCATCCGGACCGTCGCCGTGCTCGCCCTCGTCGGCGTGGTCGCCCTGCTCGCCCTTCCGAGGCGCGCCGCGCCGCCTGCGCCGATCGCGATGGCGCCGCCGCCCCAGCCCGGCTGGTCTGTTCTCTCGACCGATCCCACCGCCGCGTCGCGCCTGATCGTGCACAGCCGGCAGGACTGGTCCGGCGTGGTGGTGGGGGACGACGAACTGCTGCTGGAACTCGAGGAGATGGGCCGCCCCGCGGGGCTCATCCGGACGGGTGGCAAGGTCTTCGTCAGCGGCCTGACGCTGGACCACGCCGGCTCCTGAGCGGGACGATCATTTCATCGAAGCGATCAGCGACCCCAGCCGCTCCATCCCCTTGGTGATCTGCTCCTCGGAGCAGGCGAAGGAGATCCGCACGCACCGGTCGCCGCAGCCGCCGAAGTCTTCGCCGGCGACCAGCGCCACGCGCGCCTCGTCCAGCGTGGCCTCGGCGAAGTCGTTCGCGCACTTGATCTCGCGTCCGCCGGGCGTGCGCTTGCCGAAGTGGGCGGAGATGTCCGGGAAGACATAGAACGCGCCGCTGGGACGGGGGCAGACGATCCCCGGGATGCGCCCGAGCAGGCCGTAGATCAGTTCCGCCCGGTTCGCGAACGCGACGCGCATCCGCTCCACATCGTCGGCGCACTGTGTGAGCGCCGTGCGGATCGCCGGGTAGCAGAACGAGGTGATGTTGGTCGTCATCTGCCCCTGCAGCGTCGCCATCGCCTTGATGAGCTTCGCGCCCTGCGCCCCCGGGCAGGCGGCGTAGCCGATCCGCCAGCCCGTCATCGCGAACGCCTTGGAAAGCCCGTTCATCGTCACCGTCCGCGCCGCCACGCCGGGGACCGAGCCGATCGAAAAATGCGGCACGCCGCCGTACACGATCTTCTCGTAGATCTCGTCGGAGACGATCAGCATGTCCGGCGCCACCGTCGCGGCGGCGTCTTCCACGACCTTCGCGAGGGCCCGCAGGTCGTCCGGGCTGTACATCGTGCCGCAGGGGTTGCTGGGGGAGTTGATGATCACGCAGCGCGTTCTCGGCGTGATCGCCGCCTTGAGCTGCTCCGGGGTCATCCGGAACCCGCTCTGGGGCGTGGTGGGAACTTCCACGACCCGGCCCCCCGCCAACTGCACATGCGGGGCGTAGGACACCCACGCCGGCACGGGGATGATCGCCTCGCCCAGGCCGTCGGCCTCGTCCGCCGGGTGGTCGAACAGGCACTGAAACAGCACGAAGAGGGAGTGCTTGCCCCCCGACGAGACGATCACATTGCCCGGCTCCATCGCCGGCAGCCCGTTCTCCCGCTCCAGCTTGCCCGCGATGACCCGCAGCGTCTCGACATCGCCCGCCGTGGGCATGTATTTGGTCTGCCCGGCGAGCAGGGCGTCGATCGCGGCCTGCTTGATCCGCTGGGGGGTGTCGAAATCCGGCTCGCCGGCGGAGAAGGACAGGACATCCACGCCCTCGGCCTTCAGGGCCTTGGCCCGATTCATCATGGCCACCGTGGCGGAGGGGGCGAGGGTGGAGACCCGGCGGGAGAGGTGCATGGGCCCTAGATTACAAGGGTGGCTCCGGGGCCGGGTCCGGCCGGTCGGGCCTGGTCGTTCCCCCCGGGGCGGGCCGACCCCCCAAACCCCCGTTCGGTTGATTGGCGGGGGGTCTCACGCTATCTTTTCACGCTCGCCCGATCGGCTCTGGCCGGGGGGCATCCCGGGGGGGAAACCGTTTCCTGTCCGCCTTGGCCTCGACTCACCATTGTTGATGAGGGCTCATCGTGCCTCTTGCAGCCGAACAACGCTCCGAACTGATCTCCAAGAGCCGTGTCCACGACAGCGACACCGGCTCGCCCGAAGTCCAGGTCACGCTCCTGACCGAGCGCATCAAGGACCTGTCTGATCATCTCAAGGAGCACCCCAAGGATCACTCCAGCCGGCGCGGCCTGCTGACCATGGTCAGCAACCGCACGCGTCTGCTCCGCTACCTGTCCGAGACCGATGTCGCCCGCTACCAGGCGCTAATCAAGAACCTCGGTCTGCGCAAGTAATCGGTCCGCGCCGCCGACGGCGCGGTTCTTCCATATCGCGGCCCGAGCGCTCAGCGGAGCGGCAGTGGGCAGCGCGCAGAGTTCGCCAACCCTCTGCACCCTGCCTTCTGCCTCCCCTGCCTGACCGGCCGGCCGCTCACTCGAACGGTCGGCCCGGAGCTGCGCGATGCGATCGCCGGCTCGCCGGGGGCCGCATGAAAGGTTGACACACCATGGCTCATGTCAAAGTCTCCGCTGAGATCGGCGGCCGCACGCTCACCCTCGAGACCGGCACGGTCGCGAAGCTGGCGAACTCCGCGGTGATGGCGCACTACGGCGACTCGTCGCTGCTGGCGACCGTCGTCCGCGCCGACCCGCGCGAAGGGCTGGACTTCTTCCCCCTCGCCGTGGACTACCGCGAGAAGATGGCCGCGGGCGGCAAGTTCCCCGGCGGCTTCCGCAAGCGCGAGGGCGCTCCGAACGAGAAGGAAGTCCTCACGATGCGGATGATCGACCGACCGATCCGTCCGCTGTTCCCCGACGGCTTCGTGGACGAGATCCAGGTGCAGTGCTGGGTCATGAGCCACGACGGCGAGAATGACACCGATGTGCTGGCCGGCACCGCCGCCGCCGCCGCGCTGATGCTCTCCGACGCGCCGTTCGAGGGCCCGCTGGCCACCGTCCGCGTCGCCCGCATCCACATGGACGACGGCCCGGTGTATGTGATCAACCCCACGATCACGCAGATGGAGTACAGCGACCTGGACCTGGTCCTGTCCGGCCATCGTGACGGCGTGAACATGATCGAGATCGGCTCCGCCGAGGTGCCCGAGGCCGACATCGTCGGGGCCATCAAGTTCGGCTACGAGCAGATCCAGAAGATCCTCGACCTCATGGACGAGCTGACCGCGAAGGCCGGCAAGGCCAAGCGGATGCCAGAGAAGCTTTACCTCCCGTCGGACGACATCGTCGCGCTGGTCAAGGACAAGGCCGAGAAGGCCATGCTCGAGGCCCGCCAGATCGCCGGCAAGGAGGAGCGCACCGCCGCGGTCGACGCGCTCAAGAAGAAGATCCTCGACGAGCACTTCGTCGAGAAGACCGACGGCTCGGTCGCCGACTGGAAGCTGTCCGTCCAGCGCCGGGTCATGGCCAAGGAGGCCCTGCGCTCGCTCGAGAAGAAGATGACGCGCAAGCTCATCGTCGAGAAGGGCATCCGCGCCGACGGCCGCAAGTTCGACCAGGTCCGTCCGCTGGACATGACCGTGGGCGTGTTCGCCCGCACGCACGGCTCGGCGTTCTTCCAGCGCGGCGAGACGCAGTCGCTGGTTTCCTGCACGCTCGGCACCGGCAAGGACGAGCAGATCATCGACGGCCTCAACCCCGAGTACGCCAAGAAGTTCTACCT
>CALKYH010000209.1 GCA_938003595.1 uncultured bacterium | reverse complement strand
GCTCCAGCCGCTGTTCGGCGTGAAATCCTGCAGCGAACCGTTGCCGTTCTTGTCGCTCCCCTGCCAGCGCCAGGCCACTCCCTCCACGAAGTTGCGGATCTCCAGCCAGTAAGTCGTCCCCGGGTTCAGCGCCACCGGCGCGTGCGACGCCGTGTAGTGGAAGATCCGCTTGTCCTGATAGTCCGAGTCGCTCGTCCCGAGCCGCTGCAGCTGCAGGCCGGATTGCTGCGTGAACGACGCGATCGGCATCCCCGGTCGCCCGCCCGCGTTCGTCCAGTAGGTCACCGTGAACCCGTCGAGGTCCGGGTCGAACTGGAAGTAGCTCCCCCACCAGCACACGCCCACGATCGGCGCGCTCGTGCTCAGCGAGAAGTCGTCCGCCGTCCTGGAGAACTGGTTGCTCTGGAACGCGTCCGTGCTCAGGTCCACCGGCTGGCTCGGCCCGGGCGTCGGCGGGCACGGATCGGGCCCCGCCGGCCCCGACACCGTGAAGGTCCCCGTGCCGGAGGCGGGCGATTCCAGCAGCCCCGTCCGACCGATGCGGAACAGGTAGGTCTGTCCCTCCAGCGCCAGGAAGGTCACGCTCGGCTGCAGCGAGCAAATATCGTCGATGCACGAGATCAGGTACTCGTTCGAGGTCGGGCACTGCGCCGCCGGCGCGTACACCGCCATACGCGTGTTGATGCTCGTCTGCCCGCACATGTCCACCGTCACAGATCCCGTCGCCGGCGAGGTCCACCGCCACCACCGGTCCCGCCAGATCTGCGAACTGTTGGCGCTGAAGCACGACTGATGCGTCGGCCCGTCCGTCGTCGCGAACTGGAAATCGAACGCCCAGGACCCGTAGCCCGCGATCAGCGTCGCGTCGGCGCAGTCGTCCTCCCCGTTCAGCGGCGCCCCGCCCCGATCCACGAACGCCGCCGGCCGCAGTGCGCCGTTCGCTGTCCCAATGGGCTCCGCGCACGCCGCGGCCCAGGCCGCGCCGAACGCGCCGATGGCGATGATCAGCTTCACGATGCGTCCACTCCAAGAAATGTCCACAAACGAGCCAACCCGCGGCCGGCTGCTCCCGGACGATTCTTGCAGTCTGATTATGGGGCGCCGGAAGGCAACCCCGCCGGCCGCAGAAACCCCAAGAATCATCGCTTGCGCCGGTCCGCAGGCCGTCTGAGAGGCCGCCATCGCAGATTCCATTGACTCCATCGACGCGGCCATTACGCTGGTGTCGCGGGATCGAGGAGGTCCGCACGCATGAACAGTCTGCATGGGTTCCTGTTGACGCTCGTCGGCTCATCGTGCGCGCTCGGCGCCGGCACACTCGTCGGCCACTGGCCCTTCGATGAATCCGGCGGACTCACCGCCGTCGACGCCGGACCCAACGGATACGACGGCGCCCTCGCCGGTGCGGCCGCATTCGTCCCCGGCGGAATCTCGGGCAACGCCCTCCAGTGCGTCAGCGCGAGCAACGACCTGGTCAACATGGGCGCCATCCCGTTCAATGCTTCGCCGTTCTCTCTCGCGGCCTGGGTCAAGACCACCGGGACGGGGCACTTCATCGTCGCTGGCCGCCATCGCGCCACCATCGTGCAGGGCTACTTCCTCGCCCTCAACGCCGGCGCCGGATACGGCCTGCCCGGCAAGGCGTACGCCTATGTCTCCACAGGCCCTGGCAACGAGCCCATCTCCACCACCACCGTCACCGATGGTCAGTGGCATCACCTGCTGATGACGCACCGGCCCGGAGGGCCCGCCACCATCTACATCGACGGCGTTCTCGAGGCCACAGGCAATCCCGGATACAACCCCACCGACGCCCCGTTCATCGTCGGCGGCCTCTTCAATTCCGGGAGCGTGCCGGTCGGCTCGTACGACGGCCTCGTCGACGATGTCCAGCTCTACAGCGGCGTCCTCAACGGCCGGCAGATCTGCCAGATCGTCAACAACCCAGGCGCCGCAGCCCTCGCCAGCATCGACGGCGATGTGAACGGCGACGGCCTGGTCAACTTCGCGGACCTGAACATCCTGCTCTCGTCCTTCAACATGTCCGGTTTCTGCCTGCAGGGCGATGTCGACGGCGACGGCGTCGTCGGATTCGCCGATCTCAATCGCCTGCTCTCCAACTTCAACGCCGGCGCCTGACCGCCTCCGACTGCGGCCGGGCTCATGCGTAGTGTTGCCCATGCAACACCGCATGAACTATCCCAAGGCGGCCCCTGAAGCCTTCAAAGCCATGATGGGCGTGGAGGCCTACCTTCACCAGTGCGGCCTCGAGCCCTCGCTGCTGCACATGCTCAAGCTTCGCGCCTCGCAGATCAACGGCTGCGCCTATTGCATCGATATGCACTGGCAGGACTGCCGCGCCGCCGGTGAGTCCGAGCAGCGCCTCTACGCCCTCGACGCCTGGCGAGAGTCGCCCTTCTACACCGACCGCGAGCGCGCCGCCCTGGCCTGGTGCGACGCCCTGACCCATGTCGCGCGGACCCACGCCCCCGACGAGGACTTCGCGGCCGTCCGCGCCCACTTCGACGACAAACAGCTCGCCGACCTGACCTGGGTGATCGCGGCCATCAACGCCTGGAACCGGATGGCCATCGCCTTCCGCGCGGTGCCCGGCAAGTACAGGCCGCCGACGACGAAGGTCTGACCGCCCGCCTACTTCAGCACGACATACAGCGCGTGCAGCAGCCCCGGCAGATAGAACAGCAGGGTCAGCACGATGTTCAGAAGCAGCGCCCCCCCGATCCCCGCCTTCAGCCCCACGGCCAGCGGCGGGATCAGGATCGCGATGATGATGAGCAGCAGTTTTTGTTCGTCGGCGGCCATCGCAGCTCCTTACCACGAGTTTGGTCTGGTCGCGCCCAAGGTAGCGGCTCGCTTCCGGCCCCGCCCTCGGCCCCACATCCGGACATCCATGGCCTAAACTGCCCGAGGACGCCGACCCGCCCCGTTGCGCCGGCCCCACGCGCCCCACGGAGATTTCACCGGATGCCCTATTACACCCGACTCGGCCAGATCCCCAAGAAGCGCCATGTGCAGTTCCGCCGCCCCGACGGCCGGCTCTACTGCGAAGAGCTCTTCGGCTCCGAGGGCTTCTCCGGCCCCACCTCCACCATGTACCACATCCACCCGCCGACCCAGGTCACGGGCTGGAAGACGCTCTATTCCTGCGCCCCCGAGTATGTCGAGACCGA
>CALKYH010000208.1 GCA_938003595.1 uncultured bacterium | reverse complement strand
TCCACCAGGTGGCGTAGGTGCTGAACTTGTAGCCGCGCTTGTACTCGTACTTGTCCACCGCGCGCATGAGGCCGGTGTTGCCCTCCTGGATGATGTCCAGGAACGACAGGCCGCGGTTGCGGTACTTCTTGGCGATGGAGACCACCAGGCGCAGGTTGCCGCCGGACAGGTCGCGCTTGGCCTGCTCGTACTCCCAGTAGACGCTCTCGATGCTCTTGACCTTCGCGGCCAGGACATCGGGGTCCTCCAGGACCAGCGTGCGCAGGCCGGCCAGCTCCTCGGTCATGACGGCGACATCCTCGGGGTCCACGCGCCCGGGGAACTTCGCGGCCTTGGCCAGCTCGCGCTGCAGCTCGGACATCTTCTGGGAGATGCCGCGGAGCTTGCGCATGAACGGCGTGATGCGGCTCGTGCGGAGGGACAGTTCTTCGGTGAGGGTGGCGAGCTTGCGCCGGCGCCGGGCGATGCGGTCGGCGATGGCGGCGGCGCCGTCGGCGTCGCGGTCGGCCTTCGCGGCCTCGAGCTTCTCCCAGTCCTGGCGGTTCTGATCGAGCAGCGCCTGGATGGTGACGAGGTTGAAGGGGATGCGCTGGGCGATCTTCTCCTTGGCGTTGTCCTCGGCCGTGGAGATCTTCATGGTGCGGTCGAAGGGCAGCTCGCCCTTGTGCACCTGCGTGAGGGTGTCGACGGCCTGGGCGACGGCGTAGTCGCACTCGAGGACGCGCCGGCGGAAGATCATGCGGGTGAGCTCGATCTTCTTGGCGAGGCGGATCTCCTCGTCGCGGGTGAGCAGCGAGATCGTGCCCATCTGCGTGAGGTACATGCGGACGGGGTCGTCGATGCGCTTGGTGGACTGCTCGGCCTCGGCGAGGGCCTCGCGGATCTCGCGCTCGCCCTCGACATCGCGGACGCCGACGCCGATCTTGGCGGGGGCCGTGCCGTTCTTCTCCGCCTCGCGGAAGAGCCGCGCCTTGAAGTCGCGGAGGTCGAGGTAGTCCAGCTTCATCCGATCGACGATGAGGAGGACCTCGTCGATGCGGGCGGGGTCGATGAGTTCGTCGGTGAGCGTGTTGTTCAGCTCGTCGTAGGCGATCCACGAACGGGATTTCGCCTGGTCGAGAAGCTCCTGCACGACGGGGGGCATTGCGGCGTTCACTGCGGGTGTCTCCATGCGCTCGCGAGGTTCGCGTGGCCCGGATCGTTCCTCCGGGTCATGCTGCCAGGATCAAGCGCGTCCTTGCCCAGGTCTGGATTCTCGAGGGGGGGTGCGGCGCCGGGGCTGGGCGCCTCGGGCCGGGGTGCCGTTCACCTCGTGCGTCCTTCGTCGGGGCGGGACGCGTCGCCGGTGTGCTCGGTCGGGCTCCTTGTTCGGGAGGCGTTGTTCGGGAGAGTTCGTTTCGCTTTCGATCGCGTCAAGCCGGACGCGGGAGAGAAGTCGGTCGGTCGCCGAAGGTCCGCCTCATCTCGCGGATGCGTTCGAGTCTGTCCTGTATGGGATGACCCTCGGGTTCGTTGCAGGAAAGAGCGCGGTCGCGGAGGATCCGGCGCACGCAATCGTGGAAAAAGTCGCGCAGGCGCTCGTGGTCGGCCTCGGCGCAGCGCTCGGCGTCGAACGCCAGCTGCACCGCGGCCCGGCGCGCTTCGGGGTCTTCGAGAGAGGAGGAGACGAGAGAGACATCGATGCGGGCTCCGTCCTGTGCGAGGGCGGCGATCGCGTCGACGGCGGCGCCGACGGGGCCGAGAGCGTAGGCCGCGTCCCGCACCGCGTCCTGCTGACCGGAATCCAGATCGCCCCAGAATCCCGGCGCGCTCAGCAACGCGCCCACCGCCCCGGCGCGGGGGTCGATCGGGCCTCGTTCGGTGGCGGATGGCCCCTCGTCGCGGCGCCCGATTTGCTGGCGCTGCTGCGGGAGAGCCCGGATCACATCAGATTCGGGGACGCCGGCGATCTCCGCGTAGCGCCGGACCACCAGGCGCTTGCGCACCGGCGAGAGGGTGTGCAGGCCCAGCTCGGCGAGCCGCGCCAGGTCTTCCTCGATGAGCCGCGCCCGGGCGGACAGGCCCGCGCCGGCGAGCTTGTCGCGCAGGCGCCGGGTGCGATAGGCGAGCGCATCGTCGGCGCGGTCGATCGCCTCGCGCAGCAGGTCGAGCCCGCCGGGCTGCTTGAGCAGCTCGTCGGGGTCCTTGGCGTCGTCGAGACGGACGATCTTGACATCGATCGGCGCCGCGAAGAAGGCCTCGACCGCGCGGTCCGCGGCGCGGAGGCCGGCCTCGTCGGAGTCGAACAGCAGGGCGACGCGGTCGCACAGGCGCTGCAGCATGCGCGCGTGCTCGGCGGTGAGGGCGGTGCCGAGGGTGGCGACGGTGTTCTTCAGGCCCGCCTGGTGGCAGGCGATGGCGTCCATGTAGCCCTCGGTGACGATGACCAGGTTCTCGCGCTGGATCTCGCGCGAGGCCTGCTTGAGGGCGAACAGCGTCGCGGACTTGTGGAACAGCGCGGACTCGGGCGAGTTGAGGTACTTGGGCTCTTCCTCTTCCTTGAGCCGGCGCCCGCCGAAGGCGATGGGCCGGCCCGCCTGGTCGTGGATGGGGAAGACGAGCCGGTCGCGGAAGGCGTCGTAATGGCCGCTGGACTCCGTGCGCCGCTTGAGCAGGCCCAGCCGCTCGAGGGCGTCGATGCTCACGCCGCGCTTCTGCGCGGTGACGAGCAGGCCGTCCCAGCGATCCGGCGCGGCGCCGATCTCGAAGGCTTCGACGGTCTCGCTGTCGAGGCCGCGCTTCTCGAGCATCGCGCGGGCCGCGGCGCCGTGCTCGGGGTGCTTCAGGATCGTCCGGAAGAAGTCCGCCGCGAACCGCGAGACCTCGATGAGCGCGGCGCGGGACAGCTCCGGCTCGTCGGATTCGCCCGCGGCGCCGCCGGAGTGCGCGGGGCGGCGGGGGGTGAGCGTGATCCCGGAGCGCTCCGCGAGGAAGCGGAGGGCGTCGAGGAAGTCCATCTTGTGGTAGTTGATGACGAAGTCGATGGCGTTGCCGCCGGCGCCGCAGGAGAAGCAGTGATAGATCTGCTTCGCGGG
>CALKYH010000207.1 GCA_938003595.1 uncultured bacterium | reverse complement strand
CCTCGGCGACGCCCTTGAGCGAGGAGAACTCGTGCTCGGCGCCCTTGATCTTGATGGAGGTGACGGCGGCGCCCTCGAGGCTGGACAGGAGCACGCGCCGCAGGCTGTTGCCGACGGTGGTGCCGAAGCCGCGCTCGAAGGGCTCGATCACGAAGCGGCCGAAGTTGGGGCTCGCGAAGCGCGAGTCGGACACGACGCGATTGGGAAGTTCAAGGCCTCGCCAGCGGATCCGCATGGGTCGATCTCCAGCATTCAGCAGGGTGTCTTCGCGACGCCCTCTCGGGGTATCGGGCTCGGCGCGGGCTGCTGATCGCCGCGGAGGCCCTTCTGTCCCGGGAGGGATGATGGTCTGTTCCGAACCGATTCCGACGGGGCTTTAGACGCGCCGCTTCTTGCGGGGTCGGCAGCCGTTGTGGGGGATCGGGGTGTGGTCTTCGATGGCGGTGACGCGCAGGCCGGTGGAGGCCAGGCCGTTGACGGCGGACTCGCGTCCGGAGCCCAGGCCCGAGACGCGGACCTCGATCTCGGACATGCCGACCTTGCGGGCCTTCTGTCCGGCGGACTCGCCGGCGCGGGTGGCGGCGAAGGGGGTGCTCTTGCGGGCGCCCTTGAAGCCGATGGTGCCTGCGGAGTCCCAGCAGATCGTCTCGCCGTTCACATCGGTGACGGTGACGATCGTGTTGTTGAATGTCGACTTGATGTGGGCGACGCCACGGAGGACATTCTTGCGGACCTTCTTGGGTTTCTTGGCCATGTCTGTTCTCGATCAAGGCGGGCGCGATGGGCGCGTCCCGGGTTGGATGCTCGTGGCGGGTGTTTAGCCCTTGACGCCCTTCTTGCCGGCGACGGTCTTCTTGCGTCCCTTGCGGGTGCGGGCGTTGGTGCGGGTGCGCTGGCCGCGGACCGGGAGGCCCTTGCGGTGGCGCTCGCCGCGGTACGCGCGGATGTCCTTGAGGCGCTGGATGTTCTGCGCGACCTGGCGGCGGAGGGCGCCCTCGACCACGACGCCCTGGTCGATGATCGCGGCGATGGTGGAGACCTCCTGCTCGGTGAGGTCGGCGGCGCGCTTGGTCGGCTCGATCTGCGACTCCGCGAGGATCATGTCGGAGACCTTGGGGCCGACGCCGTGGATATAGCGCAGGGCGTAGCGGATGGGCTTGCGGTCGGGGATGTCAACGCCGGCGATACGGGGCATGCATCTATCTCCTGGAGCCGGGGCTCAGCCCTGGACCTGCTTGTGCTTGGGATCGGACGAGCAAATGACGCGCACCTTGCCCTTGCGGCGCACCACCTTGCACGAGGAACAGATCCGTTTGACGCTCGACTTGACCTTCATGATCGGGATCCTTGATTCGCGGGAATCGCGTTGGCGTGCGTGGCGTTCAGTGGCGGTAGATGATGCGGGCCTTGGAGAGGTCGTAGGGGCTCAGTTCGACGGTGACCCGGTCGCCGGGGAGGATGCGGATGTAGTGCTGCCGCATCTTGCCCGAGACATACGCGAGCACTTCGACATCGTTGGGGAGCCTGACCTTGAACATGGCGTTGGGGAGGGCGTCCACCACCGTCGCTTCCAGGGTCAGCTTGTCGTCCTGTTTCGGCATGCGTGCTGTCGGGACGACCATCGTCCCGTAAGTCCTTCTTCTCGGAATGCGCGTCCTCCATGGACGCGGGGTGAATGCTGGTTGTCGGGCCGACCGAGCGCTCGTCCGTGAGCGGGGCCGTTCTGGAGGCCGGAACGGCTCTTGTCGCGGCGCCGTCGCCGCGCCCCCATTGGTCGCGTCGGCGGTCCCCGGGGCGGGAACGGCCGACCCCCGCCCCGTGGTCGGCGATTCGGGCGGGGTCGAATCGCCAAGTGTATTCAGGCGGACGGGCTTTGCAAGGCGGGGTCGCCGGGTCGGGCGGCGCCGCCGGGCAGGGCCCGGGCCGTCGGGGTCAGGATCGCGGCCCCCTGATCCGGGGGCCCTTGCCCTCGTCGTTGCCGCCGAGGAAGCCGGCGTAGTTCCGCATCAGGAGGTTGGCCTCGATGCGCTGGATGAGGTCCAGCCCGACCGAGACCACGATGAGCAGGCCGGTGCCGCCCAGGAACGCCGCGACGTTGTAGGGCACTTTCAGGGCCGTCTGCACCATCATGGGCAGGACGGCGATGATGGCCAGGAACGCGGCGCCGACATAGGTGATGCGCTCCAGCACCGTCTCGAGGTACTGCGCGGTGCGCGGGCCGGGGCGGATGCCGGGGATGAACGAGCCGTTGTCGCGGAGCTGCTTGGACATCTCTTCCGGGTTGAAGACGATGGTGGTCCAGAAGTAGGAGAAGAAGAAGATGAGCAGCACTTCCAGGATGACATAGGGGTACATGCCCATCTGGAAGTTGGTCTTGAGCCAGCCGGAGGCGGACTGCAGCCAGGCGGGGGCCGCCATGGCGGCGGAGTTGTCGGCGAGGGCGGAGAACGCCATCGACGGGAAGATCATCAGCGACGAGGCGAAGATGATCGGCATGACGCCGCCGTGATTGACGCGGAGGGGCAGGTAGGAGCGCGCGCCGCCGTAGACGCGCCGGCCGCGGGTGTGCTTGGCCTGCTGGATCGGGATGCGCCGCTGCGCGACGGTGATGATGATCGCGCCCGCGACCACCACGACGAAGCCGGCGACGAGCATGAGGACGCCCATCCAGCCCAGGGCGTTGGGATCGTCGGGATTGAAGAGGCCGATGACGGTCTGCACGGCGCCGGGCATGCCGGTGAGGATGCCCGCGGTGATGATGAGCGACACGCCGTTGCCGATGCCGAAGCGGTCGATCTGCTCGCCCAGCCACATGAGGAACACCGAGCCGGCGGTCATGGCGGTGATCGCGGTGACCCACCAGAGCGGGTTGGAGGCCCAGTTCGGGTACACCAGGCCGGACTTGGTGAGATACGACAGCCAGCCGACGGCCTGCACCACGCAGAGGGCGACCGTGGCGTAGCGCGTCCACTCCTGGATCTTCTGGCGGCCGGTGGGGCCTTCCTGCTGCAGCTCCTTCATCCGCTTGGAGACGGAGCCGGCGAGCTGGAAGATGATCGACGCCGAGATGTAGGGCATGACGCCCAGGCCGAAGATCGTGGACTGGCCGAACGACCCGCCGGAGAACATCGACACATACTGCGCCATGCGACCCGCGGCGCCGCCGGAGCTGGTCTGGGTCGCCATGAACTCGGACAGCAGCGACTGGTCCACGCCGGGGAGCGGGATCCAGAAGCCGATGCGGTACACCGCGAGCATCGCGACCGTGAACAGGATCCTGTTACGAAGGTCGGGGACGCGGAAGATGTTCAGAAGCGCCTTGAGCATCGGGGACGGGGGGCTCCGCGGAACGAGGAATGGTGACCGACGACGACATCCTTGCCCCGGCGGCGTGGCCGCCGGTCGGGATCACTCCTCGGCGGCGGCCTCGGGGGCGGCCTTCGCCTTGGCGTCCTTGGCCTTGGGCGAGGTGCGGTGGAGCTTCTTGGTGAGATTCTTGGGGGACCGGTCGTCGGAGTTGCGATCCACGCCGCGGACCTTGTCGCGACGGGTGCCGAACTCCTTGACGGAGCCGCCGGCCTTCTCGACGAGATCGCGGGCCTTCTTCGAGACGCGGTGGGCCTCGATGGTCATCTTGACCTTGAGCTCCTTCGCGTCGCCGATGTCGCCGAGGATCTTGAGGGGGCGCTTGGTGTCGCGGATGAGGCCGGCCTTGACCAGGCGCTCAGCGGTGACGGCGCCGCCCTTCTTGAAGTCGTCATGGTTGAGGATGTCCACGAGGTTCACGATCCAGAACTGGGTCATGAACTGGACATTGGTGAAGCCGCGCTTGGGGATGCGCCGGAAGTAGGGCATCTGGCCGCCCTCGGAGGTGGCGCGGCGGCTGGAGCCGGAGCGAGCGAAGTAGCCCTTGTGGCCGCGGCCGGCGGTCTTGCCGGTGCCGCTGCCGGGACCCCGCCCGATGCGCTTGCGGGCCTTATAGGCGCCAGCCTTCTCGGTGACTTCATGGATCATCATGGCGCGTCGTGCTCCGTATCTTCAGCGTGGGCTTGGGCGTTGGGGTCTGAGGGGGATCGTTGGGTTCAGGACTGGGCAGGGGGCTGGGCGGCGGCGTCGCTGGGTGCCGCCGGGGCGTCGCCGCGACCGCGGCCGCCGCCGTAGCCGCCACGACCACCGCCACCGCCGCCACCGCGACCACCGCGACCGCCGCCTCGACCGGTGGGCTTGGCGACGGTGCTGACGGGGCCCTTCATCTTCTTCTCGGCGCTGAGGGCGGGCATGAGCCGGCTGCCGCGCTCGACCATCTCCTCGGCGACGCTGGAATCGAGCGTGACGCCGCGGAGCTTGGCGATCTCGTCGCGCATGCGGAGGAGATCGAGGGCGTTGAGGGTGGCCTTGACGGTGTTCTGGGGGTTGGTGGAGCCGTGGCACTTGCTGACGCAGTCGGTCAGGCCGGCCATCTCGAGCACGCCGCGGACCGTGGCGCCGGCGACGATGCCGGTGCCGGGGGGTGCGGGGACGAGCATGACGGAGGCGGCGCCGAAGCGTCCGGTGACCTGGTGCGGGATGGTGCCGCCGAGGAGGCGGACCTTCTGCATGCGCTTCCGGGCGTCGCGCTGGGCCTTCTCGATGGCGGAGGGAACTTCCTTCGCCTTGCCGTAGCCGAGACCGACGCTGCCGCGACGATCGCCGATGACGACGAGGGCGTTGAAGGAGAACCGCCGGCCGCCCTTGATGGTGGCGCTGGTGCGCGAGACGCCGATGGTCACGCTTTCAAGAGAACTGGATTCGTCGAGCATCTCTGCCATGGTGGGTCGTCCGGTGTGGGCGTGTTCGTCGTGAGGAGCGTGACGCTCTGCGTGCGCGCGTGGGTGAATCGATCAGAAGCTGAGTCCGCCCTTGCGAGCGGCGTCGGCGAGGGCCTTGATGCGGCCGTGGTAGCGGAAGCCGGCGCGGTCGAAGACGACCTGCGTGACGCCGGCGGACTTGGCCTTGGCGGCCAGGCGCTGCCCGACGGCGGCGGCGGCGGCGACATTGCCGGTGCTGTCCTTGCCCGCGTCCTTGTCGCGGGTGGAGGCGGCGACCAGCGTCTTGCCGGCGAGGTCGTCGATGACCTGGGCGTAGATGTGGTTGAGGGACTTGTAGACGGCCAGGCGCGGACGGGTCGGGCCGCCCTCGACCGTGCGGCGGATCTGGGCCCGGCGACGGGTGCGCTTGTTCGTCTTGTGCTGATTCTTGTTCATGGCGTGGTGCCTCTTGATCCAGCGGCGGATTAGGCGCCGAAGGCCTTGCCCTGCTTGCGGCGGATGGTTTCTTCGACGTACTTGATGCCCTTGCCGTTGTAGGGTTCGGGCTTGCGCTTGGAGCGGACGACGGCGGCGAACTGCCCCACCGCCTGCTTGTCGGCGCCCTTGACCTTGATCAGGGTGCCCTTGTCGACGGTGACCTCGACGCCCATGGGGATGGGCACTCGGATCGTGTTCGCGAGGCCGACCTTCACATCGAGGTTCTGACCGGAGACGGTCGCGCCCCAGCCGACGCCGTTGATCTCGAGGTTCTTCTCGAAGCCGGTGGTGACGCCGACGATCATCGAGTTGACGAGCGCGCGGGTGGTGCCCCAGAGGGCGCGGGCCTGGCGGTTCTCCTCGAGGTTCTCGGGGATGCCGACCTGCACGGCCTTCTCGTCGGCGTTGTAGGCGACCTCCACCATCGGGTGGTGGGTCATGCTCAGCTTCTTGGACCCCGCCTCGACGGTGACGACGCGGTTGGCGACATTCACCTTCACATTCGAGGGGACGGGGACCGGCTTCTTTCCGATTCGCGACATGGCTGCTAGCTCCCGGCCGTGCACCGCTCTCGCGGGTCCGGCCTCCGGGGTGTGGTTACTCGATGGTGCAGAGGATCTCGCCGCCGACGCGCTCGGTGCGGCACTTGCGGTCGGACATGACGCCCTTGGGGGTGCTGACGATGGCGATGCCCAGGCCCTGGAGGGGTCGGGGCAGCTCCTCGACGCCGCGGTACACGCGACGGCCGGGCTTGGACTCGCGCCGGAGCGAGCGGAGGACCGCCTCGCCGCGCGGGCCGTACTTCAGGCGGACGCGGATCTGACCCTGGCGGCCGTCGTCGATCACGTCGTAGCCGTCGATGTAGCCCTCGTCGCGAAGGACTTCCGCGATGCCGCGGCAGACGCGGCTGTTGAGGCATGTGACAGCCTTGGACTTGCCGCCCAGAGCGTTGCGGATCCGTGTCAGCATGTCTGCGATGGGGTCGCTCAGCGCCATGTGTCTTTTCCAGAGAGGGGGCCCCGTACGGGCCTCGGATCAAGGAGCGTGGATGCTCGTCGTTGCGTGTGAGTTCGGATCACCAGCTGGCTTTACGCATGCCCGGGATCTTGCCCTCGAGGGCGAGCTTGCGGAGCATGATTCGGCTGAGCCGGAACTTGCGGTAGACGCCGCGGGGCCGCCCGGTGAGCTCGCAACGACGGACGATGCGGGTCGAGAACTTGGGCGGACGCTTGGACTTGGCGACTTGCGCTTTGGTGGCCATGACTTACTTCGTCTCCGGACGACGGAAGGGCATCCCCAGCTGCTCCAGCACGAAGCGGCTCAGCTCGGGGGTGGACTTGGAGAACACGATGTTGATGTGCATGCCGTGGGTGAAGTTCACCTTGGTCATGTCGATCTCGGGGAACACGCCCTGCTCGGTCAGGCCCATGGAGTAGTTGCCGGCCTTGTCGAAGGAGGCGGTGGGCACGCCGCGGAAGTCGCGGATGCGGGGCGTGGCGAGGTTGATGAGGCGGTCGAGGAAGTGCCACATGCGCTCGCGGCGGAGGGTGACCATGGCGGAGGTCTCGGAGCCCTCGCGGACCTTGAAGTTCGCGACGGACTTCTTGGCCTTGATGACGACGGGCTTCTGACCGCTCACCTGGGTGAGGGTCGAGAGCACGGTGTCGCGGACGCCGGCGGGCAGCTTGATGCCCTCCAGGTGACGGCCCATGTTCACATTGAGAACGATCTTCTCGATCTCGGGGCGAGCCATGGGGTTCTTGAGGCCGTACTTCTCGCCGAGCGCGGCGGAGACCTCGGACTTGTACTTCTCCCGCAGGCGCGGGGGCTGCGCGGGACCGGTGTCCTCGGGCGCCTCGGCTGATTTCTTGCCCTTGTCCTTCGCCATTGCTTACGCCTCGCTCGCCTTCGTGGTCTTCTTCTTGGTGGTCTTCTTGGTCGTGGCCTTCTTGGTGGTCTTGGCCTTGGGGGCCGCCTTGGCGCCGGCGCGGGCCGCGTGGATCACGCCGAGCTCCTTGCCGCCGCGGGCCGCCTCGCGCACCTTGCTGCCGTCGGCCTTGGTCGTGAAGCGCACCCGGGTGGGCTTGCCGTCGACGGCGGGGCTGAGGTTGCTGAGGTGGAAGGAACGGTCGAGGGCGACCTGGCCGCCCTGGGGATTGATGCGGTTGGGACGGAGGGACTTGACGCGCTGCTTGCGCTGGGCGCCGTCGTAGACGCTGGGCGCGAACTGCACGACGGCGCGGTCCGTCTTGGTCATGATGCGGACGATGGTGCCGGTGGCGCCGCGGAAATTGCCGGCGGTCACGACGACTTCATCGCCCTTGCGGACATGGCGGGGCATTACACGACCTCCGAAGCGAGGGACACGATCTTCATGTAGTTCTTGTCGCGCAGTTCGCGGGCGACGGCGCCGAAGATGCGCGTGCCCTTGGGGTTGCCGTCGTCCTGGATGAGGACGACCGCGTTCTTGTCGAAGCGCACATAGGAGCCGTCGGGCCGGCGCGTCGGGAACGAGGTGCGGACGACGACGGCCTTGGCCACATCGCCGGCCTTGACCTCGGCGCCGGGGAGCGCCTTCTTGATGGAGACGACGACCTTGTCGCCGACGCCGGCGGTCCGGCGCGTGAACTTGCCGCGGGCGGTCGAGCCGCCGAGCACGCGGATCACATAGGCGATCTTCGCCCCCGAGTTATCCGCGACATCGCACCTTGTTTCCTGCTGAATCATCGGTCTTCCTGCTCTCTATTGCCGATCGTGGCGGTTCAGGCCTGCACCGGACGCTCGATCACGCGGACCAGGGTCCAGCGCTTGGTCTTGCTCATGGGACGGCACGGGGCGACTTCGACGCGGTCGCCGGAACGCGACTCGTTCTTCTCGTCGTGCACATGCAGCACGGTCTCGCGGCGGATGTACTTGCCGTACTTGGGGTGCTTGGCGGAGAAGGTCACGACGACCCGGCGGGTCTTGTCGCGCTTGTCCGACGAAACGACGCCCACCTGGCTGTTCTTCACGCCGGCCTCGGTCGCTGCGGTGGTCTGGGGGGCTGGGGTCATGGGTTACTTGCTCCCGGCGCCGGCGGCGCCGCGCGAGTTGCGCTCGGTCAGCAGACGCGCCACTTCGCGCCGGACCTTGCGGAACTGGGTGGGGTCTTCGATCTTCTCGGTCACGGCCTGCGTCCGCAGCTCGAACAGTCGGGCGCGGAGCTGCTTGACCTCCACATCGATCTGCTCGACGGAGAGCTTGTGAATCCGAGTCTTGTCTTCGCTGGTCTTGACGGCCATGGTGTGCTCTTGCTCCTGCGGATCAGGCCGTGACGCGGCGGGTGACGAACCGGCAACGGACCGGCATCTTGGCGGCCACGCGGACCAGGGCCCGCTTGGCGACATCGGAAGGGACGCCCGAGATCTCGAAGATCATCGTGCCCGGCTTCACGCGCGCCGCCCAGTACTCGACATCCGCCTTGCCCTTGCCCATTCGAGTCTCGAGGGGCTTCTTGGAGATCGGCTTGTCGGGGAACACGCGGATGTAGAGCTGGCCCTCGCGCTTCAGGAAGTGCTGCGCCGCGATGCGGCCCGCCTCCAGCTGACGCGCGGTCATCCAGCAACCCTCCAGCGACTGCAGGCCGAAGTCGCCGTAGGCGACATAGTTGCCCTTCGTCGCCTTGCGATCGCGGACACGCCGGAACTCTTTCCGGAACTTGACTCTCTTGGGCATCCGTGGCATGACGCTGGCCTCGTTTGGTCGCTAGGAAACTCGGTGGATCAGTGGCGTCCGCGGGCGCGGGGACGGGCGCCGGCGGCGTTGGAAAGAGCGGTCTCTTCGTCGGGCGCGTCGGTGTGCAGACCCTTGTAGATCCACACCTTCACGCCGATGGCGCCGTAGGTCGTGAACGCCTCGGCGAACCCGTAGTCGATGTTCGCCTGGAAGGTCGACAGGGGCAGCGAGCCCATGCGCACGTCCATCTGGCGGCTCATCTCGGCCCCGCCCAGGCGGCCGGAGATCAGGATGCGGACGCCCTTGGCGCCGGACTGCATCGCGGCCTGGGCCCGCATGTTCACCACGCGCCGGTACGACGCGCGCTTCTTGAGCTGCTCGGCGACGCCCTCGGCGATGAGCTTGGCCTCGAGGTCGGGGTTCTTCACCTCGAGGATCGAGATGGAGACCTTGCGCCCGGTCATGTACTGCAGCTCTTCGGTGAGCCGCTCGACCTCGGCGCCCTTGGGGCCGATGACCAGTCCCGGGCGGGCGGTCTTGACGACGATCTTGAGCTCTTCGCGGGTGCGCTCGATGAGCATGTCCGACACGGCCGCGAACGGCGGCGTGCGGTTCAGGCGCTTGTCGAGGAACTCGCGGATCTTGTAGTCCTCGATGAGCAGTTCGCCGTAGAGCGCCTTGGGGGCGTACCAGCGGCTCTTGTGCGCCTCGGTGATGCCGACCCGGAGGCCGAAGGGGTGGGTCTTCTGGCCCATTAGTTCTTCTCCTCAACGCCGACGACGATGTGGCTCAGGCGCTTCTTGATGGGGTGGGCGCGCCCGCGGTCCTTGGGCTGGAAACGCTTGATGATCGGGCCGCCGTCCACGCGGGACTCGGCGACGATCAGCGAGCCCACATCCGCGTCGGCCTGCTCGGCGTCCGCGATCGCGGCGCTGAGGGACTTGCGGATGCTCACGGCGGCGCGCTTATCGCTGAAGTTCAGGGCGGTCATCGCGCGATCGACGGGCATGCCCCGGATCATGTCGGCGACCAGGCGGCCCTTGCGCTCCGAGCCGCGAACGAAGCTCGCGACGCTGACGAAGCGGGCGAACTCCGCCGGGCGGACGCTCAGCGCCTGGGCGATGCGGCGCA
>CALKYH010000206.1 GCA_938003595.1 uncultured bacterium | reverse complement strand
CGCTGGTCCGCGTTCTCCAGCCGCTCGTCCAGCACCAGCACCACCGAGGCCCGCACCGCGTCGTCGCTGATCCGCAGCAGCGACGAGCCCGTCGCGATCTGCTCGCTCACCTTCAGCAGGTCCAGCCCCGTGCGCGTCATGTGCGACAGCGCGGCGTTGGACACCAGCAGGTTCGGGACTCGGGCAAGATTGGCGGGAATGGCGCTCATGACGGCTCACACAAGGGCGATCAGGGTCTGCAGCATCTCGTCCACGACATTGATGAATCGCGCGGCGCCCTGGTACTGGCGCTGGAACGACAGCAGGTTCAGCGACTCCTCGTCCACGCTCACGCCGCTCACGCCGGCCCGCTGCGCCTCCAGGCTCTCCCGCACCAGCTTCGTGGACGCCACCCGTGTGTTCGCCGCGGCGCCCTCCACGCCCACGCGCTCCACCGTCGCCAGCCAGGCGTTGCGGGCCGTCAGCCCGCCCAGCCCCGCCATCGGCGTGTCGCGCAGCGCGGAGATCGCCAGCGCCACCTCATTGGTGTCGCTCGCGAAGCCCGCCGCCAGGTGCAGCGGCTTGCCCTGCAGGTCGGCCCGGACATCCATGTCCGACGCGTCCGTCCCGCTGAAATAGGTGTTGATCCCGAGCACGGCCAGGGCGCCGGAGCTGTCGTCGCCGAAGGCCACCTCGAACCCGCTGTCGGTGTACACCCGCAGCCGGCCCGACGCCGTGATCTCCGCGTTCAGATTCGGGATCGCGTCCAGCGCAGCGCGGATGTCGTCCAGCGAGGTGTCGTCGCCGAACCCTGCGGCGCCCGTGTTGTCCAGCCCGTCCAGGTCGATCTCGATCCGCGTCACCGTCTGGTTGCCGGCGGAGTCGCTGACCACCACATTGAACGCGCCGTTCTTCGCCGCGAACGGAAGCCGCGCGAAGGTCGCGTTGTTCGGGTCGTTCAGGGCCAGCGTGCGGTCCGCCACCGGCACGGGCAGGCCGCCCGTCAGGTCGGTCAGCGACGCCACTGGCGAGCCCGAGGTGTGCAGCCGGTTGACCTCGAAGATCAGGTTGCTCGCCAGGGCGTTCAGATCGTCGATAATCGCGTTGACGCCCTGCTCGCGCTGGTGCAGGAAGGCGCCCAGGCTGCCGGTCGACAGGTCCAGCTCCTGGTCGGTCTGCTTGACATACACCACCGCCCGCAGCTCGCCGTTGACCGTCTCCTGCCGGAACCCCAGCCCGCGCGAGGTCCCCGCCAGCAGGATCGGCGTCGAGCCCACCAGGATGTCCATGGCGCCGTTGGGCTGCTCGATCGTGGAGATGTCGATGTACTGGCTCAGCTCCGAGACCAGCATGTCGCGCCGGTCCCGCAGCTCGTTGGCGTTGCCCACGCCCTGCTCGGCCGCCACGATCGCGTCGTTCACCGACGCCAGCTCGGACAGGATCTCGTCCGCCTTGTTGATCCGCGTGGCCACCTGCGAGTCGATCTGCGCCCGCATCGTCACCAGGTCGGCGTTGAGCCCCCGGATGAACGACGACAGGACCACGCCCTGCTCGATCGCCACGGCGCGCGTCTCGGTCGCGCTGGGGTTGTTCGCCAGCTCCGAGAAGACATTGAAGAACTTCGTCAGCTCGCTGGACAGGTCCGTGTCCGACAGCTCGTTGATGATGGACTCGATCTGCGACAGCACCTGCTGATCGATCAGGGCCGCCTGCTCGCGGGAGATGCTGTCGTCCATCCGCGCCTGCAGCGCCAGGTCCACCTGCCGCTTGACCTCGATCACCGCCACGCCCAGGCCGGTCCGAGCGCGCGAGGCGTCGGCGCTCGTCCCCACGGAGACGATCCGCGCCACCTGCCGGCTGTGCCCGGGGGTCGCGGCGTTGGCCATGTTCTGGCCGGCCACCTGCACCGCCAGCTGGCTCGCCGCCAGGGCCGATCGACCGATCTGGAAAGAGGCGCTCAGGCTCATGTGGTCAGATCCAGCGCGGAGAACACCGCGGGGCCCGCCGCCACCACGCCGCGCCGTCCGTAGGCGCCCGAGTGGCTCAGCCGACGCTCCACCGCACGGATCAGCCCCCGCATATGCGATGCCAACGCGTCCGCCGCGTCACGAACCGCGATTCGCTCGGCGCGAAGCCGCTCGATCAGCTCGCGCAGCGCCCCGGCCAGCGCCACGACGCGTGTGGCCTCCGGCTCGTCCAGCCGCCCGGCGATCCAGGTCACCGTCGGCCGCCAGTCCGCATCGGCGTCGGCCGGCCGGTCGAAACGCTCCATGGCCCGCTGCACCAGCGATTCCCGGCGCGACTCGATCAGCGCGATCCGCTGCGCAATCTCCGCCTCCGCCGTGAGACACTCCGCCATCCCCGTCGGGTCCGCCGCCGCGATCGCCGCCCGGCGACGCCGGGAGGTCTCGCTCAGCTTCTCGTGCTCGGTGGTCAGCTCGCGCAGGATCTGCTCGAGGTCGGCCGCGAGCGGGTCAGGTCGGCGCTTGTTGGATTGGTCAGTCACGCAGGCCCTTTCCATGGGGCGACGGATGCTGCAGCATGCGCAGGGCGATCGCGTCCACCAGCCCGGAGTTGCTCGCGTTGGCGACGCGCGACGCCACCTCGGCGTCGAAGAACGCGCCGAAAGTCTTCTCCACCGGCCCGGGCGCGAACGGCGGCGCCGCCTGGTTCGAGTCCCGCAGCATCTTCAGCGTCGGCTGCACCAGCGCGATCGACACCAGGTCCACCGCCGCGGCCCGCGCCTCCTCCTCCCGGCTCAGCCCCTCCTGCGCGCCGGCGAGCACGCGCTCGAACCCGCGCGGGTCCAGCGCCTGCCGGGTGGAGGACACGCTCAGGCCCGTGAGGGGGGCCGAGGGCGTCGGGGTCGTGATGGCGGACAGGGGGTGCATGGCTCAGTCGATGATCATCTCGGCGTGCAGCTTGCCGCTGCGGCGCAGCAGGTTCAGGATTGCGATCTGGTCGTCCACGCTGACATCGAGCTGCCGGAACGCGCTGAGCAGGTCCTGCAGCCGAGCGATCTCCGAGGGCCGCGCCGAGGTCTGCAGCGCCGTCCAGCTGTCGATCTCCAGCAGCGGGTCCTGCTGCGTCGGGATCGGCGGCGGCGTGATCGTCGTGATGACCAGGTCCCCGTGGGTGATCAGCGCCGGGCTGATCTCCACATCGCCCGTCGCCACGATCGCCCCCTCGCGCTCGTTCACCACGATGCGGGCCGGCAGGTCGATGAGCGACGGATCGAACCGGATGCTCAGGATGTCCGCGAGGAAGTTGGCCGGGTTGGCGCGCTCCTCCGGCGGGATGTTCACCCACACGGTGCGCTCGTCCAGCGCCTTGGCGATGTCCGGCGCCCGGTCGTCGTAGGCCAGGCGGTGCTGGTTCACGGTGCTGGCGATCAGCTGCGAGGTCGTCCAGTTCGCGAGCGAGTGGTCCACGATCATCGTGATCGAGCCGTCCTCGGCGATCGTGGGCATGGGCACATCGCGGATCATCTTGGCCCCGCCCCGCACACGGGCCGTGCGGGTGTTGGCGCCCTCGATGACGAGCGGTCCTGAAGCCATCGCGAACACGCCCTGGCCCGGCAGCGGGCCGCGCAGGGGCGCGATGAACAGCTTCCCGCCCTCGAGACTCTTGGGGTTGTTGATCGCGGAGACATAGCAGTCGATCTGGTCGTCCGCCCGGGCGCCGGTGTCGGGGATGGTGCAGGTCACCATCACCAGCGCCACGCTGCGAGACTTGCCCAGCTCCTCCAGGTCCGCGATCGGGTTGCCCTCGTTCTGCAGCAGCTGCGCCAGGGGCCGGGCCACGATCAGGTCCTGCCCGCTGTCGCCCGTGCCCGGCAGCCCCATGACGAGCCCGAAGCCGCGCAGCTCGCTCTTGCCCTGGCCCTTGAGCCGGACCATCTCCTGCAGGCTCACCGCGTGGGCGGCGTTCGGCAGCAGCAGCGCGGTCAGCGCAAGAACCGCCGAGCACAGGAGCGAATACCGCCTGAATGTGGACGCCGTATGGGCCATCGGAGGACTCCGTCGCAACCGTCGGGCCAGTGTGGTGGAGGGCCGATCAGAAGTTGATCAGGCCCTCGAAGAACTTCGTGAGGATGCCCTTGCTGCCGGCGTTCTTGACCTCGCCGGTGTGGCGCGTGTCGAGCCGCAGGTCCGACAGCGAGGTGGACTGGATCGTGTTCTGGGCGGTGATGTCCTCCTGCCGGCAGACGCCGCTCAGGAGCATCGTCTGCGTCTCCTTGTCCGTCGTCACCGACGCCCGCGCCTCCAGAACGACCGTCCCGTTGGGCTTCACATCGATGACCTCGGCCGTGATCCGCGCCGTCACCCGGTCCTCGCGGTCGAACTCGCCGTCGCCCTGGAACTTGTTCTGGCCGCCGATCGCGATCTCCGGCAGGTCGTCGTTGTCGGACGCCTGCCACTGGAACTCCTCCAGCAGGGCCATGTAATCAAGGAACGCCTCCACCGCCACGCCGCTGTCGAACTTCTTGTCCGTGTCCAGCGACTGATCGTGCGTCATCTTGCTCGACTGGTTGACGATGATCGTCACCAGGTCGTGGATCTTCAGCGTCCGGGGCTTGGGCGGCTGCACCGCGTACAGGCTCACGCCGCTCAGGTCCGCGACCGGGTTCAGCACGGGGTCCTCGCCCGGCATCCCCTCCACCGTCGGCGGCGCCGGGGGCAGCACGGGCTGCTGGAACAGACTCTGCGCCGCCGCCCCCTCCGCCGTCAGCGCCGAGAGAACCACCGCCGCACGCCACGAACCCATCGTGTTCCGCATCACTGCTCCGCCTCCGTTCGTCCGGCGTCGGCGCCGGTGAGCATCACCGCCCGCCCCGGGCCGTCGATGCGCGCCAGGAACGACCGCTTGGACTTGTCCATCTTGAATTCGATCGTCTCCCCGTCCCGACCGTCGGTCTGCGCCCGCGCCGGCGCCTTCACCACCACGCCCCCCGCGATGCAGTGGATCGTCACCAGGTCGCCCCGCTTCACCAGCAGCGCCGGCTCGATGTGCTCCGCCCGCAGCGCCGTGCCCGTGGGGATCCTGGTGCGGCACACCCGCCCCACGACCTCCTCCACCGACGCGATCGGCGCCCCCGCCGCCGGCTCGGTCCAGGACACCTCCGCCGACACATCGCCGTCGGAGATCACCTGGCCCCGGCGCAGCCCGCTCGTCGCGATGACCACCGGGCGCCGCACCAGAACATCCGCGCGGATCAGCCCGGAAGCCAGCACGCGGTCGCCGTCGTAAACCCACACGCTCAAGGGGATCCTCGAGGTCGAGGGCGACGCCGCCGGCTGCACCTCGATCCGCCGACCCACGCCGCTGGTCGCCAGCAGCGGGCTCGCCGGATCGTCGAACGCGATCTGCAGATCCTCCAGCCCCACCTCGAACAGCCGCGCCAGCATCTGCGCCGCGGCCTTGCGCACCGTCGCCGCGTCCGTCGCCCGCACCATCTCGTGCGTCGGGGCCGTCTCGTTCCTCGCTTCCGCCCGGACCGGCTCCGGCGCCGGGGCCGGCGCCGGCGGCGACCAAGCCACCAGCTCGCACGAAGCGCCCCGCAGCGTCACCTTCCCCCAGTTCACCCCGTTCGCCTCCAGCGCCGCGCGAACCTCGCGCACATCGACCGAAGCCCGCCGGCTGACCCCCACCGCCTGGCGCACCTCGACCTGCCCGAGCGCGGCCGCTTCGTCGCCGGACAGGTCCGCGACATCCGCGAGCACGACGGCGCGGTCCGCCGGCACGCGTGCCGACGGCCGCAGCGCGATCTCCGCGCCGAACGCCGGGATCGATCCGAGCAGCGCCGCCAGGATGACAAGCAGGAAGCGGTGCATGGTCTTACCTCGCGAGCTGCGACACCGTGCGGAGCATCTCGTCGGATGTCCGGATGGTCTGGGAGTTCATCTCGAAGGCGCGCTGCGTGCGGATCATGTCGATCAGCTCCTTCGTGGGATCGACATTCGAGCCCTCGAGGAAGTTCTGTTGAAGGGTGCCGCGGTTCTCATCGCCGGGCTGCCCGGTGATCGGGGGACCACTCGCCTCGGTCTCGCCGAAGAGGTTCTCGCCCAGCTGCGACAAACCCTGCGGGTTGATGAAGGTCGCCGTCTCGATGACGCCGACCTGCTGCGGGTCCGCCTGGCCGGGGATCGTCACGAAGACCTCCCCGGTTGTGTTGAAGGTGATGCTCTCCGCATTGTCAGGAATCTGGATGACCGGCTGGATGCGCCGACCCTGGTCCGAGGCCAGGACAAGCTCGCCATCGGCGTTGATCGTCAGTGCTCCTGCGCGCGTGTACGCGATGCCGTTCGGCGCCGCGTCCGGCTCGACGCCGACCTGAAGGAAACCCGCGCCGTCGATCGCGATGTCCAGCTGGCGGCCCGTCGAGATGAGCGAGCCCTGCTCCAGGCTCAGCTGCGTCCCCGAGACCTTCACGCCCAGGCCGATGTAGATGCCCGTCGGGCGCTGGTCGCCGTTCGAGTTCTCCACGCCCGGCTGCGCCTTCTCCATGTACAGCAGGTCCTGGAAGTTCACCCGCGAGCCCTTGAAGCCCGTCGTGTTCACATTCGCGAGGTTGTTCGCGATGACATCCAGGTTCGTGTTCAGCGCCGAAAGGCCGGTCGCCGCGGACTGCATCGAGACAAGAGCCATGCTTCAGCCTCCAGGCGCGTCAGACGACGCGGCCGAATGTGTTGATCGCCCGGGAAAGGTTCTGATCGAAGATCTGGACCATCTTCAGGTTCCGCTCGAACGCCCGAGCCACATCGATGATCTGCGTCATCGTGCGCACCGGGTCCACGCCCGAGTTCTCGAGCATGCCCTGACGAACGATGCCCGTCGCCGGGTTCGTGCGGGCGCCCGCGTCGCGCAGCTTGAACAGGTTGCCGCCGGCCTTCACGAGCGCATTCGGCGCCGCGGGCGAAACAATCCCCAGCCGCGCCACGACATCCCCCGCCTGGGAGATCGAGCCGTCGCCGGCGATGTGGACCTCGAGGTTCGGATCGAGCTCGATGTCGGCGCCGCTGTCGTCCAGGACCGCGCGCCCATCGTCGGCCCGGACCAGCCGACCGTTCTCGTCCAGCATGAACCGCCCGTCGCGCGTCAGCCGCACATCCGTGGAGTCCGCGCCGTCCGCGATCTGGAAGAACCCGTCCCCCTGGATCGCCAGGTCCAGCGGGCCGCCCGTGTCGTGCAGCGCCGCGGGCGTGAGGTCCGGGTAGGTCGGCGCCATGAGCGTCCCGCCGCCCAGCTGCTCCAGCAGCTTGTCCGAGGGCAGGTACGGCAGACCGTCCTCCACCCGCGCCGGCTCCCGCTGCTTCAGGAACACCCGGTCGGGCTTGAACGCCGTCGTGGTGACATTCGCCAGGTTGTTCGACAGCGCATCGAGCGTCGCCGACTTGGTCAGCATCCCCGCCGTCGACATGTACAGGCCGTAGTTCATGAGAGGGGCTCCCCCGATCCCTCGCAGGACTCCGCCTCGGCCCGGCGCTCCGCGCTCATCGCCATGTGCAGCGCCGCCGCCACCCGCGCGGCCGCGACCAGCCTCTCGCCGACACAGCCGACGCCGAGCATCCGGGGATCAATCGCCTCGGTGGAGTCCCCCACCGACAGCGTGGTTCGAGCGTTGCGCACGGTCAGGCCTCCTGCCTTGGTGGCCCCGACCCACCACAACCCGCATGCCGACGCCCCACGACCCCCCGACCGCCCTTCGCAGCGCCTGTCGCGCACGCCTTGCGCCCAGCAACGGCCCCCGAGCGCACCCGCTGCCGCTTCTGCGGCCCGCAACCACCCCCAGCCGATGCGCAGGTGCCCCATGCCCCGCGCGCCGAAACCAAAGCCAGTGGCCCCGCCAACCCCCCTCGACCGCGCCGCCGAGGCCTTCCACGGCTACCTGCGCGTCGAGTGCGGCATGAGCGCCGCCACCCTCGAGGCCTACGCCCGCGACCTGCGCGACCTCATCGACGACCTCCGCCCGCGCGCCGTCACCAGCCCCGACGACATCCGCCCCACCCACCTCAGCGAGCACCTTGCCCGGCTCCGCAGCGAGCGGAACATGGAGGGCTCCTCCGTCGCACGGCACCTGGCCACCATCAAGGTCTTCTTCCGCTGGCTCCACGCCGAGGGCCGCATCCCCGAGAACCCCGCGGACCTGCTCGAACAGCCCACCCGCTGGAAGAAACTGCCCGGGGTCCTGTCTCCGAAGCAGATGTCCGCCCTGATCAACGCCCCCCAGCCCCTCCCGGACGACACCGGCCCGCCCCTGTGGCTGCGCGACCGCGCCATGCTGGAACTCATGTACGGCTGCGGACTTCGGGCGACGGAGGTCGCCCGGCTCGAGGTCCGGGACATCCTCCCGACCCTCGGCGTCGCGAGCGTCATCGGCAAGGGGGACAAGCAGCGCATGACGCCCATGGGCAAGCCCGCGCTGGGCGCCATCCAGTGCTACCTCGACGAGTGCCGACCGAGGCTCCTCGGCGAGGGCGGCGAAGGTAAGTCCAAGGGGAGACTGCTCTTATCACGCACCGGCCGGCCCCTGGAGCGAGTGGCGGTCTGGCAGCTGGTCAAGAAGCACGCCGCCGCCGCGGGTCTCCGGGATGTCCACCCCCACATGCTCCGGCACTCCTTCGCCACCCACCTCCTGATGGGCGGGGCGGACCTGCGTGTGGTCCAGGAGTTGCTCGGGCACGCCGACATCGGCACCACCCAGATCTATACCCATGTGGACCAGCGCCGCCTGCGCGAGGTGATGAAGAACCACCACCCCCGGGCCTGATCGTCGCCGTGGAGTGGGCCGCGGCCGGGCCCAGGTCTATAGTTTTCAATGGTTTCTGAAAGCATCAGCGGCTCCAAACCGGCAGAATGGGCCGCACTCGTTTCTCCGGAGTCCGAGGTCTTGAACACCCCCCACCGCCAGCCCCCGACGCACCCGCAGATCGACGCGCTCGACGCCGGGCTGCTGTGCGCGGTCGCCGCGGGCTCGGCGCGCCTGACGCCGGAGCAGGGGCTTGACCTGCTCCAGAAGGCGCCCCTCACCACGCTCTCCCGCTGGGCCGACGAGCGCGCCCGCGCTCTCCACGGCGACGACATCCGCACCTATGTCATCGACCGCAACATCAACTACACGAATGTCTGCACCGCCAAGTGCACCTTCTGCGCCTTCCGGC
>CALKYH010000205.1 GCA_938003595.1 uncultured bacterium | reverse complement strand
TCGATGTGCATGGTGGCGCTGACCTATGTCATCGAGCCGCCGGCGCTGGGGGAGCAGAAGAGCAAGGCGGCGCAGCTGGGCATCAAGCGGCTGATGGAGGCGGGCGTGCAGCCGCACATCATCGCGTGCCGCGCGTCGAGCCCGTGCACGCACACGGTGATGCAGAAGATCGCGATGTTCTCGAATGTGCCGCTGCGCCGGGTGTTCAGCATGCACGACCGGCCGAGCATCTACATCATCCCGGACGCGATGCGCCGGGCGGGTCTGGACCGCGAGGTCATGAGCATCCTGGAGCTGCACGACCGGGTGGACACGGAGGCCGAGGACCGCTCGCGCGAGCAGTGGATGTCGTTCGCGCGCGGGCTGACGGCGCCGAAGACGCGCAAGGTGAAGGTGGGGCTGGCGGGCAAGTACGCCGCGCTGCGGGACGCCTACGCGTCCATCGACAAGGCTCTGGAGCACTGCGCGGCGCACCTGAACTGCGAGGTCGATGTCTCGTGGATCGAGTCCGACGACCTGACGGCGGCGACGGTCGCCGAGCGGCTGAGCGGCGTGGACGCCGTGATCGTGCCGGGCGGGTTCGGGTCGCGCGGGGTCGAGGGCAAGATCGCGTGCGTGAAGCACTGCCGCGAGAACGGCGTGCCGTACATGGGGATCTGCCTGGGGTTCCAGGTGGCGGTGATCGAGTACGCGCGGCATGTGCTGGGGATCGAGGACGCGAACTCGACGGAGTTCAACCCGGCGACGCCGAACCCGGTCATCAGCGAGCTGCCGGAGCAGAAGAAGATCGAGCAGCTGGGCGGCTCGATGCGCCTGGGCGGGCAGGACGTGGCGATCCGTCCGGGCACGCTGGCGGCGCACCTGTACGACGGCAAGCGCACGATCCGCGAGCGGTTCCGGCATCGGTACGAGGTGGACCCGGGCTATGTGGATCGCCTCGAGGCGGGGGGCCTGTGCTTCTCCGGCCGGCATCCGCAGCACCCGATCATGCAGTTCCTGGAGCTGCCCGGGCCGGATCAGCCGGGCGGGCACCCGTTCTTCATCGGGGCGCAGTACCACCCGGAGCTGACCAGCCGGCCGTTGTCGCCCCAGCCGATGTTCATGGGTCTGGTCGCGGCGGCGCTGAAACGGAAATATCCGGATGCGGATGTGGGTCGTTGGGTGCGTCCGGCGGTCTCACGCCCGAAGCCGGGCGGCGTGACGCAGGGCGTGGCGCAGGTCTGCTGATCGATCGGACGCGACACGAGGGGCGACACCGGGGCGCAGGGCGCCAACAATCCGGTCCGCACCGTGGAAGGCGTCGCAGCGACGACGCCGGAGCTGGCCTTACCCGCCCATGACCTGGACGATCGCGTGGTACATCCCGCTGTTGATCTTCGCCGCGCGGGTGTGCGATGTGTCGTTGGGCACGATGCGCACGCTGATGCTCATGGCGGGCAATCGCTGGCTGACGCCGATCCTGGGGTTCTGCGAGGTCATCATCTGGGTGCTGGCGGTGAGCGGCGTGCTGACGCACCTGCACAACTGGTTCGCGGTGCTGGCGTACGGCGGCGGGTTCGCGACGGGCATCATGGTGGGGCAACTGATCGAGGACCGGCTCGCGCTGGGGTACCGCATCCTGCGGGTCATCAACCCGAACCGTGAGCTGGACCTGTCGGCGCGGCTGCGCTCGGATGGTTATCGGGTGACGAAAGTGGACGGGCACGGGCGCGACGGGCCGGTCGAGATGGCGTTCCTGGTGGTGCCGCGCCGGAAGGTGCGTTCGGTGCAGGCGACCCTGATCGACGCGGCGCCGGACGCATTCGTGACAGTGGAGCGTGTGGACCGTCCATCGGGCGGGGTCTGGAACCGCGCCAAGGCGAATATCCGGCCGATGGGCGGGCTCAGCGGCTTCGCCAAGTAGGTTCGGGGACGGGGTTGGACACGGCGCTGTGAATCTGGGGTATTACTTGCGGTCGGCCCGTTCGGGCCGGGGCTTGGAATGGGTTGGAAAATACGAACTCATGGTCTTGCGGCGTCGTCGTGAGGGCGTAGTCTGAAGTTGCGGGGGCGTAGTGGTCGCTGGTGGCGACGCCGCTTGTGTTTCTTCGCACGCGGAGCGTGCAGGATGGCGGCAGTGCAGGTGCGGACTCGGATCCGTTACGCCGAGAGCGCTCGTGGCGGGATCGCCGCCGCGCGGTCGGGCTGCTTGAGCGGGGCGTCGGCATGACCGGCGAGAACCCGGCGACGCAGTTCGAGGAGCGCCTGCGCGCGGCGCTGTCGGAGCTGACGGATGTCGGCCCCGCCTGGGTGCGAACGGCGCGGGCGATGACGCTGCTGGTGGATGTCATCGACACCGAGCCGCCGGCGTGGTTCCGGGGCGCGGCGTGGACGCAGCTGGAGCGGCTCATCAACGATGTGGTCGGCGCGCTGGACTGGGACACGGTCTCGCCGGACGCGGACCTGGTTCCGACGCTGGCCGATCATCTGCGGACGCGGAGCGTGAACGAGCTGCAGGCGATCGGCGCGGCGATCGCGCAGCTCGCGATCGATCTGCTGCGGTTGGGCGCGGCGCGTCGGGCGCTGGAGTCCGGGCTGCTGCCGCCGTGAGCCGGGCCGCCGAGAGCTAGGGGGCCTGAAGCGAGCGGTGCAGGTCCTGCAGCATGGTCTCGGCGCGGCCGATGGTGATGATGCCGCGGCGTGGGAACTCCATGTCCAGCAGGACGAACGCCGCGATGGCGAGGATGGCGGCGAAGGCGACGCCGGGGACCCAGCCGGCGTTGGGGGCGCGGGCCTGGGCCCGGCCGGCGAGGAGCGCGCCGAGGAGGGCGGCGCCGACGAGGAGACTGAGCATGGCGCCGGGGGCGTGGGTGAGCGCCGCGACATCGCGGGCGGCGGCGATGTCGAACATCTGGTTGAGGCTGGGCAGGAGCAGGGTGGCGGTGGGTGGCCAGCCATCGGCCCTTGAGGCGTCGACGGCGAGCGTCCAGATGCGGGGTTCGAGGGCGCGGGCCTGGTCCACCAGCTCGATGGCCTGATCGACTGTGACGTCGGCCTGTCGCGATCGGACCCGGGCGTCGAGCCATGTCCGGACGAGGCCCCGGATCTCGGCGCGGGGCGCTTCCGGGAGCATCTCGAGGCGGAGCCAGGCGGTGCCGACGGCGGCGGTCTCCTGGACGACCAGCTCACGCCGACGCTCGAGGCGGTTCGCGGCGCCGTTGACCTGGAACGCGATGAGCAGGCCGAGCAGGCCGAAGACGGCGGCTTCGATGAGCCCGGAGCCGGCGTCCGCGCCGGCCTTGGCGCGGCGCTGGAGGCGCCGGCCGAGCCAGAGCGCGGCGAGCAGGGCCGCGAACATGCCGAGCGCGATGTAGAGGGTGTACGAGGACTGCAGGAGGTTGAGCACGGTCGGGGCGCTCCATTCGCCGTCGGAACAAGGGACAGCGTTCCGTATCCAAGATCGGCGAACGGGGGAGCGGTCGTGCAGAGATCAGGCGCCGGGGCTGTTGTAGGCGCCGAGCAGGATGTTCAGGTCGGCGAAGTCCACATCCTCGTCCCCGTCGAGGTCGGCGTCCAGGCCGGGGCCGGTCTGGTTGTAGGCCGAGAGGAGGAGGTTGAGGTCCGCGAAGTCGACGAGGTTGTCGCCGTTGATGTCGCCGAGGATGGGGATGTCGTCGATCTCCAGGATCGCGACGCCTTCGCTGATGGCGCTGAGCCAGAGTCGGCCCTGGCCGTCGAACTCGACATCGCCGAGCTGGTAGTGGGGGATGGGCGAGTCGGCGTACTGCCAGACCGACCAGTTCGACGGATCGTCGATGTCGCCCCGGACCACGCACACGCCGTTGTCGAAGGGCGTCACGCTGCCGAAGTCCGACACGCTGAACGCCAGCAGGCCGTCGTCCCGGACATCGATCCCGCGCACGGGCGAGGCGGGCATCGGGGAGTTGTCGGCGGTGAAGAGGGTGCGCACGCCGTTGTCGATCCGCATCAGACCGGACTGCGTGCCGAGCCACATGACGCCGTCGGGGCCGAAGTCGACGGCGTTGACGCCGCCGAGATCGAAGAGGCCCCAGTCATCGCCGATGGTGGTCCATGCGGCGCCGTCCCAGCGGTGGAGCTCGAACCACGCGGCGATCCAGATGTCGCCGTCGGGCGCGGCCAGCGCGCCGGGGAGTCCGAGGGGAGCGTACGCCTGCACGGTGGTGTCGCGGACCCACAAGGCGCCGTTGAACCAGTAGACGCTCCCGTACTCCGTGAAGGCGCAGAGCCGTCCGTCGGCGTCCTCGGCGAAGTGGGTGAACATCGTCACGCCCATGCCGGGGTTGTTCTGCCAGTTCCACATGCCGGTGATCTGGTTGGTCTCGGCGTCCCAGCGGCCGATGCCGTTGCCGCCCATCCAGTGCACGCCGTCGCGGTCCTGGTAGACGGTCCCGGTCGGCTCGTTGCCGGGGAAGGCGTAGGGCTCTTCGCCGAGGTTGTGATTCCCGAAGTTGCGCCAGCGCTCGCCGTCGAAGCGGGAGGAGCCGGCCTCGCCGGTGTGCAGCCAGAAGGCGCCGTCCGCGTCGCGAGAGAAGCGGTCCACGAAGTAGTCGGGCGCGCCGGTGTTCCAGGTGTTGTACCTGTGGAGCGCGGCGCCGGCGACGCTGCGCTGGACCACGAGCGACCGTGCGCCGATCCAGACCTGCCCCGTGGCCGGGTCGGGCGCGATGTTGAAGACGATGTCGTCCTCGAGCGACCACGCGGACCAGGACTGGCCGCCGTTGAGCGAGCGGATGATCTGGCCCGCCCAGTTGCCCGCATAGATCACGCCGTCCTCGTCCACCGCGATCGTGGTGATCGTGGTCTGGACGAAGGGCGTGTTGGCGGACGAGAAGGTGGTGAAGGATGAGCCGTCGTAGCGGTAGAACTGGTAGCTCAGCCCGCCCGAGATGAGCCAGAGGTCGCCCTTTGTGTCGCTCGTGATGAAGTCGAACACGCCGACGCCGGCGCCGTGGAGCGTCCACGCCGAGCCGTCGAACCGCGCGAAGCCGGCGAGCGAGGCGTTGGCGATCCAGACGATGTCGTCCTTGTCGACATGCAGACCCACCAGCTGGCGCCAGGGATCGGCGAAGGGGATCTGCGGCACGGCCCAGGAGCGCCAGCTGGATCCATCGAACTCGAACAGCGCCGCGCTCTGGTTCTGGACATTGGTGTTGTTGATCCAGACATGCCCGTCGGAGTCGAGGTCGATCTCGCGGATCACATTGTGCAGGAGGGGCGAGTTCGCGGTGGTGTAGACGGTCCAGTCGTCGCCGATCTTCTTCACGAGGCCGGCGCCGGTGGCGATCCAGACGACGCCGCCGGGCCCGAACTCGATGTCGTTGACGAACTCGGAGGGCAGCGGCGAGTAGCCCTTGGCCCAGTCGGTCCAGAGATTGGTGGAGCGGTCCAGCACACCGAAGCCGCCCTCCTGCCAGAACGGCCAGCGGGCGCCGACATAGACCAGTCCGTCGGGGCCGACCTGGACGGTGCGGATCTCCTCGCCAGGGATCCCGGTGTTGCCGGGGCTCACGACGGACCACGACCCGGTGACTCCGCCGGCGGAGGCGCCGAGGGAGGCAAAGAGGCCGGCGGCCGCGGCCAGGATTGACACGGCGATCGAGCAGCGCATGGTGGTTGTCTCCCAGGGGTCGCGGATGGCGAGAAAAGCCTCGGGCGCGTAGTCAGGCGCCGGCGTTGTAGACGCCGAGGAGCAGGTTGAGGTCGGCGAAGTTCACGAGGCCGTCGTCGTCCAGGTCGGCGGGCATGTTCTCGCCAGAGTTGTTGTAGGACGAGAGCAGCAGATTGAGGTCGGCGAAGTTCACGAGGCCGTCGCCGTTGATGTCGCCGAAGACAGCGTCGGAAATCGAGGCGGCGATGCAGGCGGAGAACTCCGAGGTGTTCAGGCCGGGAAGGCTCGTGGCGGTGGCGGTGATCGAGGCGCCGTCCTCGACGGCGGCGGCGAGGTCGGCGCTGAAGGCCGCGGCGCCGGAGGCGTTGGTCTGGACCTCGACGAAGCCCAGGAACCGCTGGCCCTCGCCGAAGCCCGAGGGGTCGCAGTCGTCGCTGGCGAAGAACTCGACGCGGTAGCTCTGGCTGGCCGACGCGGCGAGGGTTCCGGAGATCTGGATCGAGGAGGCGTCGCCCGACGCGTCCGAGAGGGTGGGAACCCCGATGGTGGAGGGGCCGGCGGCGCCGATGTCGATGCCGAGGGCGCCGTGGTCGTAGATGGAGTTGCCGAGGATGCCGGTGCGCTGCGCGCTGGCGACCACGGCGACGCCGAAGGTCTCGCCGTTGGCGATGGTGTTGCCCTCGCCGGGGTTGACGCCGCCGATGACGGTGTCGATGGGGGAGCCCTCGCCGGGGAAGGAGCCGATGGACAGGCTGGATCGGCTGACGATGGGCGTGACGCCGTCAAGGGCGACGCCGATCTTGTTGCCGCGGATCGTGGTGCGTTCGCAGGCGCCGGAGATCGCGACGCCGACGCCGAAGATCTGGCCGGCGGCGTGATTCACGCCGATCTGGCGGAGCCCGGCGATGACGTTGTTTCGGATGACGGTGTCGACCGCGACGCGCACCGCGACGCCGGCCGTGCCGCGGCCGCCGGGGTATTGAGCCGAGCCGTCGCTCGTCGTGCCGATGAGATTGCCCTCGACGATGGTGCCGACGGCGTACTCGACCTGGATCTGCGTGCCGAGGGGGAAGCCCTCCTCGCCGTACTTGCCGTTGTTGGCGATCCAGTTGGCTTCCTCGGGCGTGGGGCCGCCGATGCGGTTGAACATCGGGGTGTAGTCGGGGCAGCAGTAGGCGCCGCGGACCTCGACGCCGGAATAGGGGCTGCCGATGATGGTGTTGCCGATGACGACATTGCCGACGGAGTGGCCGTCGATGCGGACGCCGGAGTTGCCGGCGGAGAGGAAGTTGCGCTCCTCGGGCAGCGTGCCGCCGATGACATTGTTCGTGGCGTACTGCTGGGAGCCGAGGAAGGTCTCGATTTCGACGGCGGCGTAGAGCGGGCCGCTGATCGTGCAGCCGATCACGCGGTTGTTGCTGCCGGTGATGGTCATGCCGTAGCCGCGCTGCAGGACGCGCCCCATGCCCTTGATGGTGCAGTTGTCGCCGTTGACGAAGATCGCGGCGACGCCCCAGGCGTTGGGCTCCAGCCCATAGGCGCCGACTTCCCAGCCGTTGGGGTTGGTGTCGCCGGTGAAATCGGTCTGGGTGGTGAAGTCGATGGTGGTGAAGTCGTCGTTGAGCTGGAAGGCGCCGTGCTCGATGCGCAGGAGCGCCATGGTGGTGTCGAGCCAGAACTCGCTCTGGGGAATGGCGAAGTGAATGGTCTGCGGCCCGGGCGTGGTGTTGGCGGCGGCGACGGCTTCGCGCATAGAGACCCTTCCGTCGGGGCCGGGCAGGTTGGCGATGCCGGACGGCGCGTCGGAGATGTCGTTGAGCGTGGTGACAGTGATCACCTCGTCGGCTGCCAGAGCGGCGGCGGAGGCGGCGGCTGAGATCAGCCATGCGGCGGAAATGCGCCGGCCGTTCGGGCGGGTCGCGGAGTGCGTCGTGCGGCGGAACATGGCGGGCTCCTCAGGGCGGGAAGGGGTCGAATCGGCGTCGCAGGGCTGCATCTGAGCGCATCGCCCCGGCGAGCAGGATCGCGGTGCGCGTCGCCCTACAAACGGACCTTGATATCCATGCAAAGCTGGCGCCATGCAGGCGCCGCCTGTCCCCCGGCGCCCGCTCAGTTGCCCGCGTTGTAGTTCCCGAGCAGCAGGTTGAGATCGGCGAAGTCCACATCGCCGTCGCCGTCCAGATCGGCGGGGTGGTTGGGGCCGACCTGGTTGTAGGAGCCGAGCAGCAGATTGAGGTCGGCGAAATCGACATCGCCGTCGCCGTCGATGTCGCCGGGGATGCCGGCGGGCTGAGCGAGGGCGACGAAGCAGCCGGAGCCCCATTCGACGGCGTCGTTGTTCGGGGGCGTGAGCGCGGCCATGAAGACGACATCGCCGCGGGCGTTGATGCGCGGGGCGCCGCCGAACACCGGGGATGACGCGGCGTTCTCGTTGATCTGACCCTGGCCCAGGTCGGTCATCACGAGGTCGTGCTCACGGGCGACGACGATCAGGCCCGAGCCGTCGCCGACGAAGACGGCGCGGAGGCCGGTGGAATCGAAGGCGCGAAAGGCGACCTGTCCGGCGTCGTTGGCCGAGGGCGAGAAGAACTCGATGGAGCCGACGCCGTTCTGGCCCTCGCGGGCGATCTCG
>CALKYH010000204.1 GCA_938003595.1 uncultured bacterium | reverse complement strand
GATCGACATCCCCGACCTGTCCGAAGCGGCGCGCCTCGGGCGCGTGCACCTGATTCGCGCCCTGCGCCTGACGGGCCCCGCGCGCGCCGCGCTGCTGGCGCCGTGCCTGGCCGACGAGGCCGTGCCGCCTCGGCTCGCCGCGGTCGCGACACTCGGCGCCGGTCCGCTCACGGAGCCCGAGGCCGACCTGCTCGCGGACCTGATGTTCGACGCCGACGCGCGCGTCGCCCGCTCCGCCGCGGCCACCATGTTCGCCGTGACCCGGCCGGACGAGCTCGCCGACCGCTGGACGACCGCCGCCCGCTCGCCCCACGCGGATGTCCGCGAGCTGGCCGCACTCGCCCCCAGCGCCGATCCGCTCGCCACGCCGGCCGCGGCGCGCCTGGCGCTGCTCGCCGAGCCCGACCGCTTCATCATCGTTCTCCGCGCCCGCATCGCCCGCGCCCCGGCGCCCGATCGCCTCCGCGCCATCGCCATCTGCTCACGCCTGCGCCTCGCGCCCCGGGCGGAGCTCGAACTGCTCGCCGCCGCGGCCGACGCCGATCCGCGCGTCGCCTCCGCCGCCGCCCGCGCCCTGGGCGCCGTGCCGAGCGCCACCGCGCGGGAGGTCGTCGTCCGCCTGGCCGACCACGCCGATCCGCGCGTCCGCGCCAACGCGGTCGAGGCCTCGCGCGGCCGCGCCGGCGTCGCCTCGATGATCGAGGCCAAGCTCGCCGATCCGCACCACCGCGTGCGATCCGGCGCTCTGTTCGTCCACGCCGACGCTTCGCCCGCCCGGGCCGCCGAGCGCCTGCGCGAGATGCTGCTCGATGTTCGCCCCGCCGAACGCCTCGCGGCGCTGTGGACCACGCGCGCCGCGCTGCTCACCGAACTTGCTCCCGAGGTCGCCCGCTGCGCCCGCGACGGGCAGACCGCCGCGGAACGCCGCAGCGCCGCACGCTGCGCCCGCTCGCTGCTGCTCGCCTCTCGCCCGCTCAGCGTGCCGTTCCGGCCCGAGCCGCCCAGCAGCGGCGCCCCCTGGGAGGCCGCGGCATGAGCCCGACCCTTGCCGCCATCTCCGGCTGGACCGCGCCCATCGTCATCGTGGCGCTGTCGATCCTCGTCGCCGGCCTGACCTCCTGGTTCGCCTGGCGCGCCAAGGCGCCGAGGCGCACGACGCCCCTCGTGCTGGCCCCGGCGCACGAGCCCCTTGAAGCGGCGTTCGACGCCGTCGCCCGCGCCAGCGGCCTGGGCGACGAGGACCGCGCCCTGATCCGCGCCCTGGCCGGCGCCCACGGCGAGGCCCAGCCGGTCGCGCTGCTCATCAGCTCCCACGCCTTCGACACCGCCCGCCGGCGCTTCGGGCCGAACGCCACGAGCGAGGTCCGCCGCGCCGCGAGCGCCCTGCGATCACGACTGTTCGCCGGCGCCTGAGGTCCATGGATCCGCGCACGAAAACGGCCCGGCGCTTCGGGAGCGTCGGGCCGCGGTTGTATCGTGGATCGGGGCCGCCGGCTTACGCCTGGAAGGACGAGCCGCAGCCGCAGGTGGTGGTGGCGTTGGGGTTGTTGAACACGAACCCGCGGCCCATGACCTCGTCCTTGAAGTCGATCGTGGTGCCGTTGAGGTACAGCAGCGACTTGGGGTCGCAGATGACCGTCACGCCGTGCAGGTCGAACGCCTCGTCGGTGTCGCGCTGCGCCTCGGTCAGGTCCAGCAGGTACGAGAAGCCCGAGCAGCCCCCGCCCTTCACGCCCACGCGCAGGCGCACCTTGGAGGTGTCCAGCTCCTGCTGCTGGATGATGGTCTTGATCTCGCGGGCGGCGGTCTCGGTCAGAATGATGCTCATGAAAGGCCTATCGGTCAGCGGTGCGGGTTCGGTCGATCCGGTGCGGACCTCGACCGGGGTTCATCCAACCATTCTACGCGGCCCCTGCCGGCCGGTTCGGCTCCAGAGCCGTCGGGGAGGCGCCGTCAGTGGGCCTTGCCGGCCTCGACCGCCGCGGGCTTGACCGCCCCGGGGTTCTTCGCCTGATAATCGCTGATCGCCGCCCGGATCGCGTCCTCGGCCAGCACCGAGCAGTGGATCTTCACCGGCGGCAGGCTCAGCTCCTCGACGATCTGGGTGTTCTTGATCGCCAGGCCCTCGTCGATCGTGCGGCCCTTGAGCCACTCGGTCGCCAGCGAGGACGACGCGATCGCCGACCCGCAGCCGAAGGTCTTGAACTTCGCGTCCTTGATCTTGCCGGTGGCCTGATCGACCAGGATCTGCAGCTGCATCACATCGCCGCACTCCGGCGCGCCGACGATGCCCACGCCCACATCGGCGCGCTTCTTGACATCCGCCGTGGTGCCGAAGTTGCCGACGTTCCGCGGGTTCTCGTAGTGATCAATGACCTTGGGGCTGTATGCCATGTTCCACCTCTCGGGTGTTGAATGCTGTCTCGGCTGGCGTCTGGCGCCTCGTCTCAGTGGTGCGCCCACTCGATCTTCGAAAGGTCGATCCCTTCCTTGTGCATGTCGTACAGGGGGCTCATCTCGCGGAGCTTGAGCACCGCCTTGGTGATGTTCTCGATCGCAAAGTCCACCTGCTCCTCGGTCGTCCAGCGGCCCAGCGACAGTCGCAGGCTCGAGTGCGCCAGCTCGTCGCCCACGCCCAGGCCCTTGAGCACATACGACGGCTCCAAGGACGCGCTCGTGCACGCCGAGCCCGACGAGCACGCGATGTCCTTGATCGCCATCATCAGCCCCTCGCCCTCGACGAACCCGAAGGAGATGTTCGTCAGGTGCGGCAGGCGCTTGTCCATGTGCCCGTTCACCTGCGAGACATCCAGCGCCTTGGTCAGCGCCGTCTCGAGCTTCTGCCGCAGCTTCAGCAGCCGGGCGCCGTCGGCGTCCATTTCCTTAAGCGCGATCTCCGCGGCCTTGCCCATGCCCACGATGCCGCTGACATTGTGCGTGCCCGAGCGGAAGCCCCGCTCCTGCCCGCCGCCGTCCTGCTGGGCCACCAGGCGCACCCGCGGGTTCCGCCGACGCACATACAGCGCGCCCACGCCCTTGGGGCCGTAGATCTTGTGCGAACTCATCGACAGCAGGTCGATGTTGTCCTGATCCATGTTCGCCGGCATCTTGCCGGCCCACTGCGTGCCGTCGGTGTGGAAGATCACGCCCCGCTTGCGGCAGAGCGCCCCGATCTCGCGCACCTCGTTGATCGTGCCGATCTCGTTGTTCGCCCACATGATGGACACGAGGATCGTGTCCTCGCGCATCGCGGCCTCCACCATCTTCGCCGTCACGATCCCGTCCGCCCCCGGCTCCAGGAAGGTCGCGTCGAAGCCCTCCTTCACCAGGCGCTTGACAGGATCGAGAACCGCCTTGTGCTCGATGATGCAGGTGATGATGTGCCCGCGCCCCGTCTGGCCCGCCGGCTTCTTCTCGTACATCTCCGCGGCGCCCTTGATCGCCAGGTTGTTCGACTCCGTCGCGCCCGAGGTGAAGATGATCTCCTTCTCGTTCGCGCCCAGCAGCGCCGCGACATGGCCCCGCGCCTCGTCGATCCCCGCCTCCGCGTCCCAGCCGAACCGGTGGTTGCGGCTGCCGGAGTTGCCGAACTTCTCCGTGAAGTACGGCAGCATCGCCTCCACCACCCGCGGGTCGCAGGGGGTCGTCGCGGCGTGGTCCATGTAGATGGGGAGCTTCAGAGCCATATGGGCAACACCCTTCGGTGAGTCGTCAGGAGACAGGTCGAGGCCGCCAACCCCGCCCGACCCCGCCCCTCGGGGCGATATCGGACAAAGAGGTTGATATTTAGAATCATTCCAAAGAACCGTAGGTTCGGGGGCTGTCACGGTCAATGAGCAGGGGGCCCCGCCACTCAACCCGTTGGGGAGGAACCCGGTGACGGATTCTCCGAGACCCGTGCCCGTGACCGTGGCCCTGCACGGTCGCGGATGCAGCGTCACCCCGTCATCGACCGCTCTGAGCCGCGGTCGATGGCACGGCGCCCCGCGCCTCCCGCCTCACTCCTGCGTCAGCTTCAGCTCATCCCGCAGGATCGCCGCGAGTTCGTAGTTCTCCTGCATGATCGCCCGGTCCAGGCGCTTGCGGAGTTCCTCGCGGGCCGAGATGGGCAGCCGCGGCGCCAGCGAGTCGCGCATCTCCCGCAGCAGCGCCGCCTCACTGGCCGACTCGAACATCTCGTCGTGGCCCGCCTCGGTGAAGTGGGCCTTGATCTGCTCCAGCCCGTCGTCGAGCGCGGCCATGGCCGCCTTGGCCTCGCCGGCCTCCAGCGCCTGCCCGGCCAGCGCCCGGGCCCGCA
>CALKYH010000203.1 GCA_938003595.1 uncultured bacterium | reverse complement strand
CCAGCGTCGCCTCGCCGGTGATCGTCATCAGCCCGCTCAGCCCCCGCTCCTTCATGCCGCCGACCTCGAACGCCAGCGAAGCGTTTGACTCGTTGGCGAAGTCGCCCTCGACCTCCACCATCGCGCTGTGCCGGATGTCGTACAGCCCCCCGTTGCTCGTCGCATCCGCACCGAGCAGCCGCAGCTGACCCTCCCGCACCTCCACCACGCCGGTGTTCACCAGCGCCATGTCGCCGCCGCTGCGGAACAGCCGCGTCTGACCGCCGCCCTGAACGACGAACGAGCCCTCGTTCAGGAAGACGCCGCCGCCAGCCTGACCCGTCATCGAGGCCGCATTGCCCGGCGCCGCATTCGCGACGAACTGCCCCTCGTTCCGCAGCACGCCGCCATCCATCCGCAGGATCGCCGAGCCCCAGCCCGAATCTCCTCGAACCACAAGCTCACGCGACAGTGTGATCGGCGCGAAGAACCCGATCGAAGCGGTGGTCCCGCTCTCGACAATCGTGCGGCCCGCGCCGCTCATGGTCCCGCCCGTCCACGACAGTTGCTCTGTGAGCGTCAGGTCCTCTTGCCCAAGCAACCCCCCGCCTTGGAGCTGGAGCCGCGCGATCGTCACATTCGACCCGATCAGCTCCACCGAGCCCAGGCCGGAGATCGCCACAGTCGCCCCCGAGTCGAGCGTCAGCCCGCCCTCGAATCGCAGCGCCGTCCCGGTTGTGCGGAGCAACGACCCGCCGATGAACTCCTGCTCGAACGCCGCAGAGCCTCCGGAAAACGTCCACACTGATGGAGACAGCCCCTCGCGGAACCGGACATTCCCTCCAGAAACCGTAATGCCGCCGATGGACTGCAGTTCGCCCGCCTCCACCGAAACGACACCGCCGGCGAAGTCCACGCCGCCGGCGCCCTGCATCTGCCCTAGCGCCCCGGGCGCAACCGCAGCGTTGAGCAGGCGCAGGGTCGTCCCAGATGCGACATCGACGACGCCTGAATTTTCGAAGGTGAGCCCTTGACCCCCCAGAGTCGCCACGCCCGCGCCCGTCGTCGTCAGCAACCCGCTGTTGACGAGGACTCCGCCCGCGCCTGCCGCCATGATCGACGCGCCCCCATTCATCACCATTGTTCCCGCGTTCTCGAACACGCCGTCGTTGATCGTCAGGGTCCCCGCGGCCAGGTCGGCCGAACCGTGACTCGTGAATGTGCGCGACAATGTCCGCGTCGAGGTCCCCGTCCCGAAGGTCAGCGCGCCAGACTCCTCCACCTCAACGCCGCCGCCAGCGAGCAACGAGCCGCTCAGCCACTCCATCGCGCCCACTGTCAGGGCCCCCTCGCCCCCGACCGCGCCCCCGCTGATCGTCAGTGAGCCGATCGCCTGATCCACGACAAAGTTCGCGACGCCCCCTGAGATCTGCCACCGCGACTTGCTCGGCATGGGGCCGATGTTCACGACGCCGCCCGTGACGCGAAGCTCGCCCGAGGACTGAAGCCACCCCTGGTCCACCTGCTGCGTTCCTCCGACGAACTCCACAGCGCCGGCGCCCGTGATCGATCCGGCGCCTTCATGCGAAACCACCCCGCCGAGCCGAAGCGTGGCGCCCCTCCAGATTTCGATGGATCCATCGTTCACCAATGACCCAAGGAACGACATCTGCCCCTGCTCGATCACGACGGACCCGTTGTTTTCGAACACCGTGCCCCCGCTGGAGCCGAACGACATAGCGCCGGCGCCCTGCCCCACGACCGACCCGTTGTTCTCGAACGCCCCAGCGCCATTCATGCTCGTTGCGGCGGTCGTCGTGAACAGTCCCTCGTTCACCAGTCGGCCGCCGTTCAGCGTGATCGCGCCGCCGGACCAGATCGAATCGCCAAGCGACTCAAGCCTCGTGACCAGGGTCTTGGTCGCGCCCGTCAGCGTCAGCGGGCCCCCGTCTGTCCGCACAGCGCCTGGACCGTTGAGAGTGCCGCCCCGCCAGATCAGCCCGTCTGTGAATGTCAGGTCTCCCGCTCCGCTCAAGCCGCCGTTGATGTCGCCGGTCGAGAAGACAAGGCTCGAGGGCCCGAAGTCCACCGAGCCGCCCCCCGAGATCGTCAGATCGGCGCCGCTGGCGATCGAGTAGCCCGCGTTGAAATGCAGCGCCGCCGCTGTCGAGAAGCTGGTGCCCAGGTCCACGAGGTACTCAAAGTTCACCGAGCCGCCCAGGAGTTGCAATGCGGCTGCGGGAGCCTCACGCAATGTGACATCTCCCCCGGAGATGCGCAGCGCGCCCGTGTTCTGGACGAGCCCGATCCCCAGATCGTGCGCGCCCCCCGAGATGTGGAGATCGCCCGCGCCGCCGATCGTGGAGCCCGTCGCGTACTGCGAGTTGCCTCCGATCCTCAGCGTGCCGCCGGCGCCGATCGTGATCGCCCCCATCTGCTGCACGCCACCCAGAAGCTCAATCGTGCCCCCAAGCGCGTTGATCAGGCCGAGATTCTGCAGCTGCCCCAGCTCCGATCGGATCGACAGCATCCCGGCGCCGGACTTCAAAATTGCCCCGCTATTGATCGCCGTCCCATTGCCGCTGGCGCCGGACATCACCAGAGCGCCGTTCGAATTCACCACGAGGTCGCCGGCGTTGTGGAACTCTGCGCCGCTCGTGAGCTGCAGTGTGCCGGTGATCCAAGCGATGTCGCCTTCGTTCAGCAGGTCGACTCGCACGATCTTCGAGCCGTTTCCGCTGATTGTCGAAGCGCCGCCCGAGAGCAGGTGAATCGAACCAGCGCCGGAGATGGTCCCTCCCGACCAGACAAAGTCGCTCGCCGACATGGCCCCGTTGATCGAGAGCGATCCGCCCGTCAACGACGCGCTCCCGGTCTGCAGGGCATCGTGGAATGTGTGCGTCCCGCCCGAGAGGACCAGCGTCGACGCCCCCACCGGCGCCGCGAATGCGGAGGACCCGCCCGACAGCCGGAGCGTTCCGCCCACCGACAGCGCCCCCGCGCCCGCGATCGATCCCTGCGTGAGCCGCAACTCCTCAAGGCCCGACAGATCAGCCGTGAACTCGTGCGGCCCCGAGATGACCTCGAGCAGACCGCCGCCCGAGACGGCGCCGCTGATCGTGGACTCCTTCGTCAGCTGCAGTCTGGCTCCCGACGCGATCTCGATCGATCCCGCGGACTCCAGGATCGACTCAACTGTGAGCGTGCCCTCCTCGACGCGCATGGCGCCCTCGTTCACCGCGACGCCATCGCCGGTGATGCGTCCGTTGCCCATCCCGATCTTGACGAGTTCGCCGGTATTCTGCAGCTCAAGACCGGCGCCCATCGCGTACCGCACCGAGGTGCTGGTGCCATCAAGAACCATTGTGCCGCCGTTGACCAGTCCGGCGCCGAGAAGGGTGCCGCCGATCCGGAGCAAGCCATCGTTCACAACGGATCGATCCGTGTACGAAGTCAGCAGCACATCCGTCACCGCCCCCTGCGCCAGGTCCAGGCGTCCCCCGCCGACAATCCCGGTGCCCTGCCACCATAGAGACTGGGTCACCGCAACATCGCCCGCCCCGCGGATCTCGGACCGCAGGGTCAGGTGAGCGACCTCCAGCGCCGCATCCGTGTGCTCGTAGTACAGAGCCGTCCCCATCGATCCCGAACCCACACTGAGCGACGCGCCCTCGCCGAAAGTGACCGGTCCAGACAAGTGCGCCCATCCGTAATCCACCTTCATCTCCGTCTCGACATGCAGAGACCCGTCGAAGTAGACAGGGCCGTTGGCCGCCGCGACCTCCAGCCGCCCCACTGAGACGGTGCCGGTATATCGAGGCGCCTCGAGGGACGAGCCCAGCGCCTTCAATGTCCCGTCCATGTCGATCACGCCGCCGTGCTCCACCTGCCCTCCGAGGACGAGGAGCCCGGCGCCCGAGATGTGGCTGCTCGCCGCGAACTTGGCGATCCAATCGAAACGCAGCGTGGCCCCCAGATCGACGATGAAGGCGCCAGTGTGCTCGGCGCCCACCTCGTCGTTGATGGTCATCGAGCCCGCCTCGACACGCACCACGCCATCATTGCGGAACGACAATCCCAGGCCGGTGTCGCGATCGGTCTTGAGCGCGCCCGCGCCGATCTTCCGAAACTCTCCTGTATTCACGAATGTCGCGACGCCCGGCGCACGCCCACGCATCTGCAGCGTGGTTGACGCCGCCGCGGCGTTGGCGACGAACTCTCCCATGTTCGTGACGGCGGCGCCTTCCAGAGCGATCAAGCCAAATGTCCAGTTCACCACCCCCTCGTTCACCATGGTGCGGCGGAGAACCTTCTCGGCCGAGCTCTGGAGCGTCAGCTCGCCGTCCCCCGCGATCCGCAGGGTCCCCGATCCCTTGACGGCGCCCTGCTCCCACAGCATGCGATCCCGAATCTCCAGATCGCCATCCCCCGTGAGCACGCCCCCGTCGAGCCGGTAGCGCCCAGCCATGATGACCGAGTCCTCGGCGAGCGTCGCGATGCCAGAGGAATGCCTCAGCGTTGCCGCCCCGGCGTCCATCGTGAGTCGATCAATCGAGACATCCGCACCCAGCGTCACCGTGTACGCCCCCCCCGCCGCGTCGATCACCGCGTGGTAGGTCGTCCCCGCCGGATTCCCGTTGTTCGGGAAGCTCGGCGCCGTGCTCCACATCGCGGCGTCCGTCCAATTCCCGCTCACCGGGTTCAGCCAGGTCGCCGTCACCTGCGCCCCGCGCGCGGCGCCGCTGCTCAACGCCATCCCCAGCCCCGCGCACAACGCCACAGCGCCCGCGCTCCGGTAGGTCGAACACACCATTGTCGAGGACTCCTCGGCCGTGCCCAGCGCCAACCCCCGGACCCGGCGCCCGGCGGCCGCGGCGAGTCCGGAAGGGCCGCCGCAGGTTCAGAGTAATCCCGGTCCGGTTGGGGTCAATCCCTAATTCAATGATCTTCCACCGGACCCGATGAGCCGCGTCCCAGCGATGCGGGGCGTTTCGCTTTCAGAGGAGAGATCAGGCGCCGCGCCAACAAAAAAACCGCCCGCGCATGTGCCTCGCGCGGGCGGTTCGG
>CALKYH010000202.1 GCA_938003595.1 uncultured bacterium | reverse complement strand
CGCTCGGCGTGCTCGGCGAGGCCGATGTGCCTGCGGATGTGGGCGCGGAGGCCCTCGGCGCCGTAGTGCCGGATGGTCCACCAGAGCTTGAGCGCGCGGAAGCGACGGCCCAGGGGGATCTGCCAGTCGCGGTAGTCCAGGACCGCGCCGGAGGCGGAGGCCTCGTTGCGCAGGTACTCGGGCATGATGGACAGGGCGTCGAGCAGGTCGGCCTTGCGCTTCACCCAGAGGGCGGAGCAGTCGAACGCCGTGAGCAGCCACTTGTGCGGGTTGAAGTTGAACGAGTCCGCCAGCTCGGCGCCGTCGATGAGGGGCTGGTGTTCGCGGCAGACGCACGCGGCGCCGGCGTACGCGGCGTCCACATGCAGCCAGGGGCGGTGCTCGAGGGTGGACAGCGCCTGTCCGATGCGCCGGAGGGGGTCGATGGCCGCGGAGGAGGTGGTGCCGATGGTGGCGCAGACATAGAAGGGCGTGAGGCCCGCGGCGGCGTCGGCGCGGATCATGTCGAGCAGGGCGTCGGGGCGCATGGCGAGGACGGCGTCGGTCGGGACGAGGCGCACATGCGCGGGCTCGAGCCCGGCGATGCGGGCGTCCTTCATGAGCGAGGAGTGCGCCTGCTGGGAGATGTAGGCGGTGAGCGAGGCGATGGGGACGCCGCTGGCGCGACGGGCGCGGTCGCGCGCGGCGATGATGGACACGAGCGAGGCCTCGCTGGCGGTGCCCTGGATCACGCCGCCGCCTTCCGAGCCGCCGTCGCCGGGGGAGCGGAAGGCGCGGGGCAGGCTGATCAACTCCGCGAGCCAGTCGAGCACGCGGGTCTCGATCTCGGTGTACGAGGGGCTGGTGGACCACATCATGCCCTGGGCGTTGACGCCCGTGCTGATCATCTCCGCGAGGATCGAGATGGGCGTGGTGTTGCACGGGAAGTATCCGAAGAAGCGCGGCGACTGCCAGTGCATGACGCCCGGCATCACCACGCCGTCCAGGTCGGCCAGCAGCGCATCGAACGGTTCGCCGGCCTCCGGGGCGCGCGATGGGAGCCTGGCGGCGATCTGCCCCGGCTTGACGCGCGGCGCCACGGGCAGGCCGCCGACGCGCTCCATGTAGGAGGCCAGCCACTCGACGACCTCGCGCCCGGCGCGGCGGAACTGTTCGGGGGTCATGTGGTCCATAGGGCCGAGGATATCCCTCCCGGACTCTCGCGGGAGGTCGCGGCCCCGGTCAGTCGTCCAGCGCGCGGAGCTCCCGGCGCAGCGCCTCGATCAGGCGCGCGAGCAGGTCCTCGCCGAACTCGAAACGGATGCCCGCGGCCTCGAACAGCTCCGGCAGGGGCCGCGAGCCGCCCAGCGACAGGGCGCGGATGTAGTCGTTCACCGCGACCGCCGGCCCTTCGTCGAGCGAGCGCAGCCACAGCTGCAGCGCGCCGAGCTGGGCGATGCCGTACTCGATGTAGTACATCGGCGAGGTGAACAGGTGCGGCTGGCGGTGCCAGGAATACGCGCACTCCTCGTCCAGGCCCGACCAGTCCACGACGCGCCCGAAGAGATGGTGCAGACGCATCCACTCGGCGCGGCGCTCGTCGGGGCTGTGGCCCTGGTGCGTGTAGATCCACTGCTGGAAGGCGTCGATCGTCGCGACCCACGGCAGCAGGAAGGCGACGCCCTCGAGCTGCTCGCGCTTGGCGCGGCGGAGGTCCTCCGGCGCGGGGTAGAACGCCTCCCAGTGGGGCATGGTCAGCAGCTCCATCGACATGGAGGCGACCTCGGCGAACTCGACGCACGAGTGCCGGTAGTGCACCAGCGGCTCGTCGCGGGTCAACTGGGAATGGAACGCGTGTCCGACCTCGTGGACCATGGTGCGGACATCGCGCGCCAAGCCCGCGGCGTTCATGAAGATGAACGGGCGGCGCGAGCGGTCGCGCATGTACTGGTAGCCGCCGGGGGCCTTGCCCTTGCGGCTGTCCAGGTCGAGGGCGTCGCCGCCGATCAACTCGCCGGTGAGCTCGCCCAGGCGCGGGTCGAGCCGGGAGAAGACCTGCCGCGTCCTGGCGGCCAGATCGGCGCCGTCCTTGAAGGGGCGCAGGGACTCGGCGCCGTGCGGATCGACGGCGGCGTCCCAGGGTCGGACGGCGTCGAGCCCGAGCGTGCGTCGCCGGCTCTCGTCGATCTCGCGGACCAGGGGCATGACGACGCGCGCGATGGAGTCGTGGAAGCGGGCGCAGTCGGCGGGGGTGTAGTCGAACCGGCGCTTGCTGCGGAAGGCGTACTCGACATAGGAGTCCAGGCCGGCCTGGCGCGCGAGGGTCGCGCGCAGGGGGCGCATCCGGTCGAAGAGGTCCTCGAGGCGGTCCTTGTCCAGCAGCCGGCGGGCGGCGACGGCGCGCCAGGCGCGCTCGCGGAGCGCGCGGTCGGGGCTCTCGAGGAAGACGCCCATCTGCGAGGTGGTGCGTTCCTGTCCGTCGAACTCGACGGTCACGGCGCCGATGATCTGGTCGTAGGTCTGCCCCAGCGCCGCGAGCTCGGTGTGGATCGGCACGCTCTCGTCGCGGAACAGCGCCGCGTCGCTGCGGACATCGCGGTCGAGGACCAGGTAGCGGGCCGGATCGAGGGGGAAACGGTCGGCGTGGGCGGCCTGGCGCAGATCGAGCGCGTTGCCCCAGCGCCGGAACCGAGGCAGGGTTTCGCGGACGAAGCGCTCGTACTCGGCGTTCACCGCCTCGTCGTCGGTGCGGCAGGTCATGGCGATGTAGCGGACGGCCTCCGCCTCGCTGCACGCGGCGTCGAGCTCGGAGCGGTCCACGAGCCAGCGTTCCAGATCGGCGCGAGACTCGACGGGCCGATCGAGCAGGGCGCGGACCAGCGGCTCGACGCGCGAGGCGTCTCCGGCGTCGAGCTCGATCGGGATGAAGGCCGGGCCTGGGGCCGGGGGGACGGCGGTCACGAACCGTCTATCGGCGATTGTCCTGCTGGCGCTGGCGTTCGGCGTCTTCCTGGAGCGCTTTTCGGAGCTGCTCGTCGGCCTGGCGGAAGAACTCGTCGTTCAGCGCCGGGAAGGCGCCCTTGGCGTTGTACTCGGTCCAGACGGGCGCGCGCCGGGCCCAGGACTTCAGGTCGCTCAGGTAGCGCCGGGCCTTGGCCCAGTCGCGCGCCTCCTCGGCGATCTGCAGCTTCTGGAAGATCGAGGCGATCTCCAATTCGGCCCGGAAGGTCTCGTCGCGGGTCTTGACGGCGAACTCGCTGGCGTCCTGTCCGACCTCGATCCACTCCTGGTCGCCGACAATGAGCCGGACCAGTTCGTCCTTGGTGTCGGCGACGCCGTCGGCGAACTTCAGCTGCGTGGCGTTCTGGGCGTTGAAGGTGAGGATCTTGCCCTTGGGGTTCACCAGGTAGCGGCCGAGGCTGTCCGGCCGCCAGGTGACCACGCCGTTGCTGTCGATGTCCGCGGAGAGCTCCTGCTCGACCTGCATGGAGCGCATGATGAGCGGGTTGTAGCCGCCTCGGGCCGAGATCTTCTCCATGAGGTAGAAGAGCTGCTCGAGGAACTCGCCCTCGACGGCCTTGGCGCCGCCGGCCCCGCCGGAGAACGCGGTCGCGGCGCCGAAGTTGCCCTTGGACATGAAGTAGATGTTCTCGCAGGTCAGGCCGGTCATCGCCGCCGCGGAGATGGCGGAGTCGATCCAGGCGACCACGGTGTACTTGGGCTTGATGTAGTCATGGATGGCGTCGGAGAGGGGCTCGACCTCGTTGACATAGCCGCCGCCGGACTTGATCTGCAGCACGACGATGTCGGGCTTGTCGTCCTCGAGCAGATCGACGGCCGCCTTGAGGCGTCCGGCGTTGACGAACGGGCCGACCATGTCCTTGTTCCCACCCTCGCCGAGCGTGATGAACGCCACGCGCACCGCGCCGTCGGCGCCGTCCGTGGCGGCGGCCGGGTCCTTCTTGGGCGAGCCGTCGGCCGCGGCGCCGGCCTCGTCGCGGGTGATGCTCTTGATGTTCGACTTGAGGATCAGCTGCGAGCTCTCGATCGCGCCGACCTTGATGACGAGGTAGATGAAGTCGTCGCCCTCGCGGTCGATGCGGCCTTCCAGCACCGAGCCGTCCTTGAGCTCCACGGTCGCGGCGCGGGCGGTCGCCACGCACACCAGCAACATGCAGAGCGCGGCGGCCAGCGTTCGGGTGAGGTTCCGGATGGTGTCGTGCTTGAACATGCGGTCTCCGGCGAAAGTCAAGGCCGCGCGGGCGGCGTCGGTCGAGTGATCAGCGGTTGTTGCGGGCCTGCTCGTTGGCTCTCTGCAGGGCCTGACGCACCTGCTCGATCTGGACATCGATCTGAGCGCGCTGGTCGCCCGAGGGGTCGAACACCTCGGCGTAGATCGACAGCAGGCCGCGCATCTCTCGGAGCGTCTTCATCCGCTCGCCCAGCTCCTTCTTGGCGTCGGCGCCGGCGTTGTTGCCCGAGCCCAGCTCCTCCAGACGCTGATTCAGGCGCCGGAGGTTGTCGCGCGCGGACTCCACGCGGGCGGACCAGTCCTCCATGATCTTGTCGCCTCGACCCTCCACCTGCGTGAAGTTCGAGCCGTAGCCCAGCAGGAACATCAGGTCCTCGAGGGTCTTGGCGGTGCCCTTGGAGACCAGCAGGCGCTGGGCCCAGTCGGCGTCGAGGTTGAGCACATCGTTGCCGCGCTCGCGGACGGCGTCGGCCATGGTGTCCTTGTTCTTGCCCTTGCCGTCGTCGGTGAGGAGGATCCAGCCGTCGGCGATCTCCTCCTGGGTGGGCTCGCGGAGCATGTACTCGGGCTTGCCGCCGCGGATGCGGACGCTCAGCCAGGTGTCCATGTGCCCCATGGCGCGGACCAGCTCGGGCGCGTAGCCGCCGGCGATGGCGATGCCCTCGGCGTGGCCCAGGCGCAGCGAGATCTGCTTCTCGTTGACGCGCTTGTCGCCGATGTCGAAGTCCTGCAGCGTGCCGATGCCGCCCATGCGGCCCTCGGGGGTGAAGTAGATCTCGGGGGAGATCAGCGGCAGGAACGCGGCGCCGACCAT
>CALKYH010000201.1 GCA_938003595.1 uncultured bacterium | reverse complement strand
TGGACGCGTTCAACACCTCTGATCCGGATGCGGCCTACGACGCCGACGCGGACTTTGACAGCAACGGCGCCGTGGACTTCGAGGACCTGAACCGCGTGCTCGCGGCGTTCAATATGGGGTGTTGATGAGGAGACACCGACCGCTCAGAGCCGCGGTCGGTGGCACGGAGTTCGGTGGCACGGTCAGCGGGTTGCGAGCTGGGCCGCGAGGTTGTCGAAGACCAGCGACATGTTCGCGTTGGCTTCGAGGCGGCGCTGGGCCTCGTCGATGAGGTCCACGGCGTGGGCGGCGGGCTCGGGGTCGGCGTTGCGGGCCGCGGCGGCGCGGAGGCGGCGCCGGGCCCAGTTGGCCAGCAGCGCGAACATGTGGTCGGCGCCGGCCTTGTTGGCGATGTCCTTGCTGGCGTTCTTGGTTTCATCGACGCGGGCCTTGGCCCAGGCGTCGATGAGGGAGGCGATGGTGGGGCCGAGGGCGTCGGGGAAGCGGCCCTGGTCGATCTGCGCGAGCAGCGGCTCGACGGCGCCGGCCCACTCGTAGAGGCCGGTCTCCAGCGCGGTCACGGCGCGGCCGGGGGAGCCGTCGGCGAACTCCAGCAGCCAGTCCTCCTGCGCCTTGGGCAGCTTGAGGTTGGCGCGCTTCGCCCAGGCGCGCATTGACTGGTCGTCCAGCGGCGCGAAGGCCACGCGCTGGCAGCGCGAGCGGATGGTCGGCAGCAGAGAGGACTCGTCGTCGGTGATGAGGATGAAGACCACGCCGGGGGGCGGCTCCTCGAGGATCTTCAACGCGGCGTTGGCGGCCTCGCGACCCATCAGGTGCGCTTCGTCGAGGATGAAGACCTTCCGCGCGAGCGACTCGCCCCGCTCGCCGCCGGAACGCGTGGCGGGCTCGATGAGGAACTCGCGGATGACATCGATGGCGATCGAGCGCTGCTTGCTGCGCCGCACGGAGTCCTCGCGCGAGAACGCGGCCAGTTCCTTGTTCACCAGGTGCAGGTCGGGGTGCGAGCCCGCGGCGATCTGGCGCTGGGTGGGGCTGTCGGGGTCGGGCTCGAGCTCGCCGGAGAGGTTGGGCGCGGTGGTGGGGTCGAGCAGCAGCGCCGCGAGGGCCTCGGCGGTGGTGCGCTTCCCGACGCCGGCGGGCCCGTGGAAGATCCAGGCGTGATGGAGGCGACCGGAGTCGATGGCCTGGCGCACGATGCCGATGGCGCGGTCCTGGCCGAGGATGTCCGGGAGGGAGGGCATGGCTAGAGGATAGCGGCCCGCGGAGGTTGGCCGCGCTACGGCTTCCAGCCCTGCGCGATGGGGAAGCGCCGGCCGGCGCCGAAGGCGACGGACGTCACCTTCAGGCCCACGGCCGCCTGCTTGCGCTTGAACTCGCTGGTCTGGATGAGGCGCACGACCCGGTGCACGGTGTCGGCGTCGAAGCCGCTCTCGCGCGCGATGTCCACGGGGGACTGCTTGCGCTCGACGAAGCGCTCGACGATCTCGTCGATCGTGTCGTAGGGCGGGAGCGAGTCCTGATCGGTCTGGTTGGGGCGCAGCTCGGCGCTGGGGGCCTTGCCGATGGAGCTGTCGGGGATCGGCGCCGAGTTGAAGCCCGCGGCGCCGGGGTTGGCGTTGATCCACTCCGCGAGGCGGTAGACCAGGGCCTTGGTGACATCGGCGAGCACGGCCAGGCCGCCGTTCATGTCGCCGTAGAGCGTGCAGTAGCCGACGGCCATCTCGGACTTGTTGCCGGTGGTGATGGCGAGCGCGCCGGCCTTGTTGGAGAAGGCCATGAGGATCAGGCCGCGGATCCGGGACTGGATGTTCTCCTCGGCCAGGCCGTGCTCGGCGGGGAGCGCGAGGGCGTCGAAGCCGGGGCGGAGCATGGACTCGGCCGCGGCGTGGGCGGGCTCGATGGGGACGGTCTGCATCGGCACGCCGAGGTTGGCGCAGAGGGTCTTCGCGTCGGCGAGGGAGTGGTCGGAGGAGTAGCGCGAGGGCATGGCCAGGGCCTGCACCTGCGCGGGCCCCAGCGCCGCGGCGGCGATGCACGCGGCGACGGCGGAATCGATGCCGCCCGAGACGCCCAGCACGACCTTCGAGAAGCCGGTCTTGCGGCAGTAGTCGCGCGTTCCCAGCACGAGGGCGCGCCAGAGCAGCGCCTCGTCGGGCGTGGACTCCAACGGATTGGCGACGCGGGGCAGATCGGCGCGGGCCTTGCGGTCGGCGGGCAGGTCCACGATCAGCGGCTCGCCGGAGAACGGCGGCGATGCGCCGACGAGCCGGGCGCCGTCGGGGTCCGCGGCGTCGGGGATGTAGACCGAGGCGCGGCCGTCGAACACCAGGTCGTCGTTCCCGCCGAGCTGATTGACGGAGGCGACGGCGATGGAGCGCTCGCGGCAGTGGCGGCGGAGGATGTCCTCCTGCACGCGCTGCTTGCCGAGCACGAAGGGAGAGGCGGAGGGGTTGACGAGCAGGTCGATGTCGAGGGCGGCGAGGTCTTCGACGGGGTCGGGGCGGCCGGCGTAGCGCTCCAGCGCGCCGGCGTCGGCGCCGCGCCAGAGGTCCTCGCAGACGGACAGGCCGACGCGCAGACCGCCGACCTCGACGACGACGGGCTGATCGCCGGCGACGAAGTAGCGGTCCTCGTCGAAGACGTCGTAAGTGGGCAGCAGGCGCTTGTGGTAGCGGCGCTCGATCGCGCCGTCCCGGAGGACCAGCAGCGCGTTGGCCACGCCCCGCGCGCCGACGCGCCACGGGCAGCCGACCAGCGCGGTCAGCCCGGGCGGCGCCTGCTCGGCGAGGACCTCGGCGGCGCGCATGGCCTGCTCGACGAATCCGGACTGCTGCAGCAGGTCGCGCGGCGGGTAGCCGGTGAGGAACATCTCGGGCAGGACGGCCAGATCGGCGCGCCCCGCGTGGGCGCGGAGGGCGTCCAGCGCCAGGGCGGCGTTGCGCTCGACGGCGCCGACGGTCGGGTTGAGGGGCAGGAGCGCGATCCGCACGGGGCCAAGTGTAGAAGGGGCATGCCCGCGGGGCCCGGCGCCGATCGGGGGTCGGCGCCGCCGAGCGCGATAGGATGATGGCGGATCGACGACACCACTTCGGAAGGATGGCGACGATGCGTGGTCTGATCAGGTGTGCGGGCGCCGCGGCGCTGGTGTGGACGGCGGGCGGCGCGTGGGCCGAGCCGGTGGAGATCAAGGCGGACCTGCCCGTCGGGCGCGTGGTGCCCATCGAGATCGAGTACTCGCTGGAGGCCGAGCAGGTCTCCCCCGACGGCGAGGCGCAGAAGAAATCCGTCCGTCAGACGGCGCTGGTGCGCTTCGAGGTGGAGGAGGTCGCCGACGACGGCTCGGCGGTGCTGAAGGGCTCGGTCGAGCGGCTGTCGCTGGAATGGAGCCGGGGCGAGGAGCGGGGCGAGTTCGTGCGCCCGCGCATCACGGCGGATGTGCCGGCGGACACCCCGCTGAACACGGCGCTCGAGGCGCTGGGCTCGGCGATGCTCGCGGCGCCGATCCAGATGGTGGTCTCGCCGGACGGGCGCGTGGAGGCGATCCGGGGGTTGAACGATGTGCTGATGGCGCTGAACGACCCCGCGGTGCGCGGCGAAGACCCGATCCCGCGGGTGGACGCCTCGGCGCTGGGCGTGTTCGGCGGCCGGCAGTTCGCCGCGCTCTCGGGCAGCGCCTTCACGGGGGACGGCGCCGGGCGCGAGCCGCGCGAAGTCGGCGAGACCTGGGAAACGACCGAGTCCATCCCGGCGCCTCCGGCGGGGACGATTCTGCTGGAGACGGACTGGACGACGACCGCGATCGACAAGCCGCTGGCGACCTTCACGGGCGTGTCCACCGTGAGCATCGCGCCGCCGCCGGGCGATGATCCCACGGCGCCGCGGGGCGAGGTGGTGCAGCAGGCGAGCACCGTGACGATGATCTGGAACCTGGACGCGGGCCTGATGGACGAGCGTGTGTCGGTGCAGCGTCTGGTGACGAACTGGTCGATGGCGGGGATGACCCTGCAGCAGACGCAGACCTCGACGATGAAGCTCAAGCGGCTGGGGGACTGACTCCGGAGCGGTCGCGCAGGCCGAAGAACAGCCGGTCCACCCGCAGCCACGCGGCGCCCGCGAGGGCCAGCGGGATGATCGCGACGACCTCCGAGGCGGAGACCAGCAGCACCAGCCGGGCGAGGTTCTCGCGCGCAGCCTCGTCCAGCGCGAACAGCGCGGCGCCGCCGATCACCAGCCCGCCCTCGCGGATGCCCACCATGCCCACGGGGCTCAGCACCCCCAGCAGGAAGTAGGCCAGCGCGAACAGGACCGCGCGGTCGAGCGACAGGTCGATCCCCAGCACGCTCGCGGCAACCGTGAACCGCGCCACATGCACGGCGATGTCCGACAGCTTCGCCAGCATGCACGCGCCCACGGTCCCGGGGTTCCGCACCACGCGCCACGAGCCCATGCTCAGCGCCGCGAGCCAGGCCCAGCGCTCCGACAGCCGGCCCAGCGCGACGCCCAGGCCGTTCGCCGCGACCACGCCGCCGAGGCCCAGCGCGACGGTGGTCGCGTCGATCCGGGGCCGCAGCCCGCCGACGATCACCAGCGGCAGCAGCGTCGCCAGCGACAGCGCGGAGAAGCCCGCCATCCACGCGATGATCTCTCGGAAGGGCAGGTGGTCGCGCCGGCGGTGGATCAGCACGCGCGCCATCGCGCCCAGCTTGAACGGCAGGTACGCCAGGAAGGTCGCGATCGCGTTCACCGCGATCAGGTCGATCAGCTTGAGCCGGCGCAGCGGCAGGAGCGTCATCCAGAACGCGGCGCCGTTCAGCGCCACGGTGAAGACCGTCAGCCCCAGCAGCAGCGCCGCGGGACCGAAGCCGGCGCGGCGGAGGCGTTCCCACTGCTCGGCGTCGGCCTTGTCGAGCGCCAGGGAGACGCACCAGACCAGCAGGGCGACGCCGATCAGAAAGCCGATGGCCTGCACGGCGATGCGCAGGGGCGTGAACCGGCGGGGCGACTCCAGCATCGCCAGGGCGCCGCGGGGCGAACGGAGCCCGGACGGGGTTTCCCCGTGGGACTCGGGCGTCGCGATTTCAGGGGGTCTGGGGTCCATGCGGCGGGCCTGTGCGGGGCATTGTCGGCGATTTTTCGGGCTTGGTGAGCCGTGCCGGGGAGAAATCCTGCGATGTGCTTGTGGGGGCGGATTTCGAATTGGATGGTTGATCCGTGCCGGGCGTCGGTTGGGAATCGACGGACGCCCCCACGCGGGACTTCAGGGCGCTGCACAGGTCGCCCTGGGAACCGAGCAGCGACGGACGGCCCTTCGGCGCGACGCGCCGGGCGCCGGCCCTCGCCGACAAGTCGTTTGCCCCCGTGGGCTCCGCGCCGGCCTCCTCACGGAGCGCCGAACGCGGTAGGGGACGAACCGCATCGCCGCGGACGCCGACCGCGTCTGCGGCGATGTGCTTTTTGGACCGTTGCGATCGCGCTCAGCCGTAGCCCGCGCCGCCCATGGGGTCGGCGCGACGGGCCGCGGGCTCGGGGCTGGCGGGGCGCTCGGGCAGCGCGGCGTCCTCGGCCGGCTCGGCGTGGACCGGGGCCCCGGCCGGCCACTGATACCGGGGCGTGAGGCCGAACTCGCGTGTAAACAGCCCGCTCTTGCGCTCCGAGCCCCAGACATCGACGGCCGGGTCGCGCTCGGCGTCCAGGACCAGCGTGGCCTCGTCGCCGGCGACGGTGAGCTCCACGGAGCGAACATTCTGCATGTGGGTGCGGTCGAGCCCGTCGGCCAGGCGCAGGATGCCGGCGAGCTTGCGGACGAGCTCGCGGTCGTTCTTCGACAGCGCGTCGTAGGCCTCGTGCGCGCTCTTGGGCTCGGAGCCGCGGTGGTACCGGGCGATGTTGGCGATGAGCTCGATCTCGCGCCGCGTGAACCCCGCCAGGTCGGCGTGCACGATCAGGTGGTACGAGTGCAGGTGGTGCTTGTTGTAGTTGATGTGGTAGCCCACATCATGCAGGATCGACGCCGCCTCGAGCAGCGTGCGCGAGGACGGGTCCATCCAGGGCTCGGGCTTGCCGGCGCGCCGGGAGGCGAGCTGATCGAAGACCTGCAGCGCCAGCTTGGTCACGTGATAGCAGTGCCGGCGCTCGTAATTGCAGGACGCGGCGAACTGCCGGACCGACTTGGTCCGCCCGCGCGGGCCCTCGCCGTCGCTCTCGCCGCGCCCCAGGTCGGCCAGCATTGTCAGCAGCAGACCGTCGCGGATGCCGCCGTCGTGCACGCGCAGGCGGTCCACCTCCAGGCGCTTCATGACCTCGTTCACGATCGCGGCGCCGGCGACGATGATCTCCGAGCGCTGGGGCGAGAGGCCCGGGATCTTCGCACGCTCGCGCAGCGGCGTCTCGCGCAGCCAGTCGCGCAGGCGCTTGATGTCCCGGCGCTTCATGTCGTAGCCGCGGACCGTGCTGGCGCCGCCCGGCCGGGCGCCGACCTCGCGCTGCATCGCGATCTTCGCCAGCGATTCAAAGGTGCCGCCGGCGCCGATGAGCAGGCGCGGCGTGAACGGCGGGTCCTCCACGACGGACTTGACCGACCCCTTGATCCAGCGGCGCATCTCGTCGAACCGCGTGGTGGCCGCGGCCTCGGGCCCGCCGAACTGCTCCGTCAGGCGCACCGCGCCGAGGGCCAGCGTGTAGATCCGCTCGATGACCCCGCCGGCGCTGAGCACCAGCTCCGTCGAGCCGCCGCCGATGTCCGCCACCACCGCGGGCGTGGCCCGCAGGTCGAAGGCGTGCGCCGCCGACAGGTGCGACAGCTGCGCCTCTTCCTGGGCGCTGAGCACCTCCATCGAGGTCCCCGCGCGCTCCAGGATCATGTCGAGGAAGTCCTGCCCGTTGGTCGCCTCGCGCACGGCGCAGGTGCCGACGATGCGGATGGTCGCGGCGTTGTAGCCCTCCGCGATGGACTTCATCCGCGCGATCGCCATCGCGGACTGCTGCATGGCGATCGGCTCCAGCTCGCCGGTCGTCGCCAGGCCCCGGCCCAGACGCGTCACTTCCTTCTCGTCGTCCAGGATGCGGTACGAGCCGTCGGCGAACGCCTCGGCGACCAGCAGGCGGATGGAGTTCGTGCCGACATCGATGGCGGCCAGGCGCATGGCGCGGTCCTCCGTGGAGCGAGCGCCGTTGGCGCGGGCGTGGAGCGGTTCGGGGGCGGCGGGCCTGGCCGGCTTCGGGGGCCGGGGCGCCTCGCGCGGGGCGGCGGTCGGCGCCGACGCCCGCGCCGCCAGCGGCGGCGGCGTCACGCCGATGGTCTCGAACAGCCGCTCGAAGAAGCCGTCGTGCTGGAAGGCGTCCCACCATTCGGAAAAGCCCGCGGCCCGATCGTCGCGCTGCCGGCGGAACTGGCCCAGCAGCGCCGCGAGCCCCGCGCGGACCTGCGCCCGCGAGGGCCCGTCGTCGTCGTCGTGCAGCTCGGCGAGCGCCGTCTGGAGGCGGTTGACCATCTGGTCGCAGTCGTTCACGGCGCCGAGCGCCTCCTGCACTTCTTCGAGCCGCGGGTACAGCGACTCGCGCAGGTCCTCCGGGAAGCAGCAGGCGAAGACCTCCATCGCGTAGCGCAGGCGCTTGCCCGAGAGGCGCAGCTCGTGCAGATGCTCGGGGTCGGACAGGTCGCCCTGGCCCAGGTCGCGGGCGTCGAGCGCGAGGCGGGAGAGCGTATCGCGCGCCGCGTCGCCCATCGTCCGCGCCTCGTCAGCGCCGTCGTCCGGCGTCGCCTCGTCGCGGAGCAGCGCCTTGGCGAGGCGATGGATCTGCTTCGGCCCGTGCCGCTCGGCGATCTCCACGACGGCGTCCGCCGCGGGCCCGCGCCGGTGTTCGAGCGCGCGCAGCAGGTGGTCGATGACGGGCTTCTGCTCGTCGGGCGCGCGCTTGCGCATGCGCGTGAGCAGGGCGGTGTTCACATCGATGTCCCGGGCCGCCGCGGCCGCGCGCCGGATGCGCTTCAGGCGCTTGCGGGCCTTCTTGCGGGGCTTGTCGGGCAGGGCGTCGGCGAGGGCGTCGAGCGCGGCGGCGGCGCGGCGGGTGGCCACGCGCAGCTGGTGGATCTCGTCGGGGTTGTGGGCGTCGGCCCGGGCGCGATCGAGCCGATCGGCGACCAGATCGAGGCGGGCGCGGAGGATCGACGCCGCCGCGACCCGCAGCGGCGTGTCGGCCGACACGCCCGAGACCCATTTCTGTGATGCGCCCATACCTGTGGTGATGCTAACCGCGCCGAGGCCTCCAGACCCCTCATCGGCGCCGAGAAAGCCCCGCTTTGCCCCGTTTGCCCGGATTGCCGCGCCCCGCGGGAACCCGATCATTGCGCCGACGGCGCGCAAAGGGCTCGGCGTCGGCCCGGCTACACTGCCAGCGCTGACACCCCCGCCGCCCGCTCCCCGGACGATCCGCCCGCGCGGACGCCGACCACGGGCGGAATCACCAGTTTTGGAGGGCCTCGGATGAAATTGGTTCCCAGCGTCATGATCGGCGCGGCGTCACTGCTCATCGCCGGCGCCGCGTCGGCGCAGCAGCTCGCGAAGATCGCGTCCTTCCAGCCCGCCGCCGCGGAGCGCCGCACCGTGCTTGAGATCCCCCAGTTCGAGAAGACCCCCGAAGCGGTCGCGGCGTCTACGGACGCAGGCATCGCCCGGGCCGAGAAGCTGCTGAACGAGATCGCCTCGCAGGACCCGTCCAAGGCGACCTTCGACAGCACGATCTCGGCGCTGGAGTTCCTCAACGCCGACATCGCCACGCTCATCAGCCGCATGTACCTGATGAAGGAGACCCAGCCCGACGCCGCGATGCGCGCCGCCTGCACCGACGCGGTCAAGAAGATCGAGCAGTGGGGCGTGGGCGTGCAGTACCGCGAGGATGTCTACCTGGCGTGCAAGGGCTTCGCCGACGCCTACGAGGCCGGCCAGCGCCCGCAGCTGCAGGGTGAGCACCTGAAGCTGTACAAGGAGATCATGCGCGACTACCGGCGCGCCGGCCTGCACCTGGACAAGGCCACCCGCGACCGCGTGGAGACGCTGCAGAAGTGGCTCAGCGAGGTCTCGACCGATTTCAACACGAACATCACCGACGCGCAGGTGGTGGTGTACTTCACGAAGGACGAGCTCAAGGGCGTGCCGGAGGACTTCATCGAGTCCCTCAAGACCCCCTCGGGCCGCTACGCCCTGAACGCCACCGTCACGCCGCACTTCCTGATGGTGATGAACAACGCGGACTCCGAGGCCACGCGCAAGAAGTTCAAGACCGCGCGGTTCCGCGTGGACATGGACCGCAACGGCCCGATCCTGGACGAGCTGGTCGCCACGCGGGCCGAGGTCGCGAACCTGCTCGGCTACAAGAGCTGGGCGGACTACCAGACCGAGATCAAGATGGCCAAGAGCGGCGCCGAGGCGATCGCCTTCTGCGAGCGCATGGTCGAGGGCCTGCAGCCGAAGTTCGACGAGGAGCTGGCCGGCTTCCGCGCCCTCAAGGCCCAGAAGACCGGCGAGGGCAGCCCCCAGATCAACCTGTGGGACTGGCGCTACTACGAGAACCTGCAGAAGAAGCTCAAGTACGAGGTGGACGCCGAGCAGCTCCGCGTGTTCTTCGAGTTCAACAACACGCTGCAGGGCATGTTCGACATCTACCAGAACATCTTCGGTCTGAAGTTCACCCAGATCGACGACGAGGGCAGCAAGTGGTTCGACGATGTCACCCTCTGGATGGTGACCGACGAGCAGAGCGGCGAGCCCCTGGGCCTGTTCTACCTCGACAACTTCCCGCGCGAGGGCAAGTACAACCACTTCGCCCAGTTCGATGTCGTCGTCGGCGGCCGCCGGCCCGACGGCTCCTACCAGCGGCCGGTCGCGGCGCTCATCTGCAACTTCACGCCGCCCACCGCCGACAAGCCCTCGCTCCTGGCCCACAGCGAGGTCGAGACCCTCTTCCACGAGTTCGGCCACGCCCTGCACACCATCCTCACCCGCGCCGAGCGCTCCCGCTTCGCGGGCACCAATGTCCCGCGCGACTTCGTCGAGGCGCCCTCCCAGATGCTCGAGAACTGGGTGTGGGACGCGGATGTGCTCAACACCTTCGCCGCCGACTACCGCGACCCCTCGAAGAAGATCGACCCCGCCCTCATCGCCCGCATGAAGGAGGCCCGCAACGCCGGCACCGGCGTGTTCTACCGCCGCCAGCTCGCCCTGGCGCTGGGCGACCTGCGCGTGCACTCCGGCCCCCCCGGCGCCCACTACGACGCCGGCGAGATCATCAACAAGACCTACGCCCAGGTGTTCCTTGCGCCGCCGCCGGCCACCGACTTCGCGGCGTACTGGGGCCACCTGACCGGCTACGACGCGGGCTACTACGGCTACGCCTGGGCCGACGCCATCGCCGCCGACATGGCGACGGTCTTCGAGGAGTCGCCCAACGGCTTCCTCGACAAGTCCGTCGGCATGCGCCTGCGGAACGAGATCTACGCCGCGGGCGGCGGACGCGAGATCGACGA
>CALKYH010000200.1 GCA_938003595.1 uncultured bacterium | reverse complement strand
CAAAAGAACATCGACCGCTCCGAAGAGCGGCCGATGGTTCGATGCTTCGGTTGTTCGAACGAACTCAGCGCTTCTGCAGCACCGGCTTGCGCCCCACCGAGTAGTGGGTGAAGCCCTCGCGCTCCATCTGCTCGAGCTTGTACAGGTTGCGCCCGTCGAACACCACCGGGGCGTTCATGATGGACCGCAGCTTGTCGAAGTCCGGCGTCTTGAACTCGTCCCAGTCCGTCGAGACCACCAGCGCGTCCGCGCCCCGCGCGGTCTCGTAGAGGCCGTCGGAGATCTCGTACTTGCCGGGGTTCTCACGCTCGACATTCTCCGCGGCGACCGGGTCGAACGCGCGGATCTTCGCGCCCGCCTTGTGCGCCCACTCCATCAGCGTCAGCGCCGGCGCCTCGCGGATGTCGTCGGTCTGCGGCTTGAACGCCATGCCCCAGAAGGCGATGGTCTTGCCCTTGAGCCCCGCGGCGCCGCCGAAGTGGCTCTCGATCTTCTTCCAGAACATCTGGCGCTGGCGCTGGTTCACCTCGTGCACGGCGGTGGACAGCTGCGTGGGGATCTCCTTCAGCCGGCCCATCATCATGCAGGCGAGCGTGTCCTTGGGGAAGCACGAGCCGCCGTAGCCCAGCCCGGGGTAGAGGAACTGATTGCCGATGCGCTTGTCGGCGCACATGCCCTCGCGCACGCGGTTGATGTTGGCGCCGTAGGCCTCGCACAGGTTCGCCATCTCGTTGATGAACGAGATCTTGGTGGCCAGGAAGTTGTTGGAGGCGTACTTGACCATCTCGCTGGACAGGATGTCCATGATGTAGATCGGGTGGCCCTGGCGGACGAAGGGGTCGTAGAGGTCGCGCATGCAGTCCGCCGCGATCTCGGTGTCCACGCCGCAGACCACGCGGTCCGGACGGTTGAAGTCGTTGATCGCCGCGCCCTCTTTGAGGAACTCGGGGTTGTTCGCGACCACGAAGGGGATGTCGCCGACGATGGCCTTGATCCGCTCCTTCACGGCCAGCGTGGTGCCCACGGGCACGGTGCTCTTGACGACGACCACCTTGGGCTTCTGGTTGGGGCCCAGGGCCTTGATCGCCCGGCCGATGTCGTCGGCCGCGGCCCAGATGTACTTCATGTCCGTGTCGCCGTTGGCGCCCGTGGGCGTGCCGACGCAGATGAAGATGGCCTGCGCGTCGCGGTAGGCCTGCTCGGGGTTCGTGGTGAACTTCAGGCGCCCGGCCTCGACATTCTTCTCCATGAGCTCGGTCAGGCCGGGCTCGTAGATCGGGCAGCCGCCGCTCTCGAGGATGTCGATCTTCCGCTTGTCGACATCCAGGCAGACGACATCGTTGCCGGTGTTGCTGAAGCACACGCCGGAAACCAGACCCACATATCCCGTGCCGACCATCGTCAGTCGCATGACGCTCGCTCCTTACAGGGTGCTCTCTTGGCTCTCTCTCGATGCGTTCGCGGCCGGGCCGGGGAATCCGGGTGGGGCCGGGTACCTATTTCGACCGGGTCCGGCGCCGTGTTCGGCCCGTCCGGCTCAATGACGAACAACTGACCATCAATAGTTGGGCGTGGGGGCCCGATAGCGGCTCATATCGATGGACCGGAACCAGGCGATGGTCTTCTCCAGCCCCGGGCGGAGCTTGACCTTGGGCTCCCAGCCCAGCTTCTCCTTGGCCAGCGCGATCATGGGCTGGCGCTGCGTCGGGTCGTCCGCCGGCAGGGGCTTCTGCACGATCTTCGACTTCGCCCCGGTCAGCTCGATCACCAGCTCGGCCAGCTGGCGGATGGTGAACTCGTCCGGGTTGCCGAGGTTCACCGGGCCGACGAACGAGTCCGGCCCGTTCATCATGCGGATGATGCCCTCGACCAGGTCGTCCACATAGCAGAACGACCGCGTCTGGCTGCCGTCGCCGAAGATCGTGATGTCCTCGCCCTGCAGCGCCTGCCGGATGAAGTTGGAGACCACGCGCCCGTCGTACGGGTGCATCCGCGGCCCGTAGGTGTTGAAGATCCGGATGATCCGGATGTTCACCCCGTTGGACCGGTGGTAGTCCATGAACAGCGTCTCGGCGGCGCGCTTGCCCTCGTCGTAGCAGGCCCGCGGCCCCAGCGTGTTCACCGAGCCCTTGTAGCTCTCGGGCTGCGGGTGCACCTCGGGGTCGCCGTAGATCTCGCTGGTGGAGGCCTGCAGCACCTTGGCGCGGCAGCGCTTGGCCATGCCCAGCGTGTTGATCGCCCCCATGACCGAGGTCTTCATGGTCTTGATCGGGTTGTACTGGTAGTGCCCGGGGGCGGCGGGGCAGGCGAGGTTGTAGATCTCGTCCACCTCCAGCCACAGGGGATGGATGACATCGTGCCGGATGAGCTCGAAGTTGGGCTTGCCCAGCAGGTGCTCGACGTTGGACTTCTGGCTCGTGAAGAAGTTGTCCACGCACACCACATCCTGCCCGGCCGTCACGAGGCGATCGCACAGGTGCGAGCCGAGGAACCCGGCGCCGCCGGTCACGAGGATTCGCTTTGTGGCGCCCAATCGGTCTCCCTGGCCCTGGCTGGGCCGGTGGTGGTGGCTCCCAAGCCCCCGGCCGACCGGCTCGGGCCGGACTTTGGGGGGCGGGAGTATATCGGTCGGCCGTTCGGGGTCCGATCGTCGGGCCGCGTTGGTTGCGGGTTGGGGGTTTGCCCCGAGCTTCGCAGGGAGCGGGCAGGTCGGTCGGCGGCCGCGCTCCGGGGCCTGGTGTGCAAGTCGTGGATTGACCAAGACTTGACCCCCGGCGCCCCGCGCCGATCCCCGCCCGGGGGGATGGACAGGGGGCAGGCCGCTACGATGCCCGCCCTGTTCGACGGGACGACGCACCGTCGCGGCGAACAAGGGCGAGTTGGGCGTCGTCATGGACCCCGCGGCGAGCGTCGCCGATAGGTGGTATCCGCGTCCGCGGCCCATCAGGGCCGATCGGCCCGGTCCCGGCCGCTCCAGGGCCCCGCGCGGGCCCGTGTTGTGTTTCCTGTCCTCTATCTAGAGAGGTTGAGCAGCGATGAAGGTTCTGGTCACTGGTTCGAGCGGCTTGATCGGGTCCGAGGCGGTGTCGTTCTTCGACAAGATGGGCTTCCCCGTCTGGGGCGTCGACAACAACATGCGCGCCTTCTTCTTCGGCCCCAAGGGCGACACCACCTGGAACCGCCAGCGCCTCGAGAGCCAGTGCAAGAACTTCAAGCACACCGAGCTGGACATCCGCGACCGCGACGCCGTCCAGGCGATGTTCAAGAAGGTCCAGCCCGAACTGATCATCCACGCCGCGGCCCAGCCGTCCCACGACCTGGCCGCCAGCAAGCCCTTCGAGGACTTCGAGGTCAACGCCAACGGCACCCTCAACCTCCTCGAGGCCTGCCGACGCGAGACGCCCGAGGCGGTCTTCATCCATGTCTCGACCAACAAGGTCTACGGCGACGGCCCCAACTTCATCAAGATGAAGGAGCTGGAGACCCGCTGGGACTACGACGACGCGACCTACGAGCACGGCATCCCCGAGACCTTCTCGATCGACCACACCACGCACTCGCTCTTCGGCGCCAGCAAGGCCGCGGGCGACATCCTCGCCCAGGAGTACGGCCGGTACGACTCGATCAAGCTCAAGACCGGCATCTTCCGCGGCGGCTGCCTGACGGGCCCGCAGCACTCCGGCGTCGAGCTGCACGGCTTCCTGAACTACCTCGTGCTCGTCGCCCTGCGCGAGGGGCCGTACACGATCTTCGGCTACAAGGGCAAGCAGGTCCGCGACCAGATCCACTGCCACGATGTGATCAACGCGTTCTGGCACTTCGCCCAGAACCCGCGCCCGGGCGAGGTCTACAACCTCGGCGGCACCAAGACCAACGCCGCGTCGCTGCTCGAGTGCGTCGAGATGATCGCCGACCGCACCGGCAAGCGCCCGAAGCTGACCTACACCGACACCAACCGCATCGGCGACCACATCTGCTACTACTCCGACATGCGGAAGCTGTACGACCACTTCCCCGGCTACAAGCTGAAGTACTCGCTGCCCATGATCGTCGACGAGATGATCCAGGTCATCACCGACCAGCAGCGGTCCTGAACCCACGAGCGCCAGCGGAGCGAACCACAGCGTGCATATCTGCGTCACCGGCGGCTCGGGCTTCATCGGCTCGCACTTCTACACGGAGCTGCGCCGGCTCGGCCACGCGCTGACCATCATCGACCTGGTCGAGCCCTCCGCCGAGATCGCCGCGGACTCGTCCGTGCGCTTCGTCCAGGGCGACATCCGCGACAAGGCGAAGATGCTCGACGCCGCCCGCGGCGCCGACGCCATCCTCCACCTGGCCGCCGCGCACCACGACTTCGGCATCAGCCGCGACGAGTTCTTCTCCGTCAACGAGCACGGCGCCGAGGTCATCTGCCAGGTCATGGACGAGGTCGGCGTCCGCTCGCTGTGCTTCTACTCCTCCGTCGCGGTCTACGGCGAGATCGCCGAGCCCATCACCGAGCAGTCCAAGCCCGAGCCCGTCTCGGACTACGGCCAGTCCAAGCTCGCCGGCGAGAAGGTCTTCCACGCCTGGGTGGACAAGGCCCAGGACCGGACCTGTCTGGTCATCCGGCCCACCGTCACCTTCGGCGTGCGCAACTTCGCCAACATGTACTCGCTCATCCGGCAGATCGAGTCCGGCAAGTTCCTGCCCATCGGCGACGGCGCGAACATCAAGTCGCTCTCGTATGTCGAGAACATCGTCGACGCGACCATGTACCTCTGGGGCCTCGACGACGGCGGACCCCGCCGCCCCGTCGGCCCCGGCTTCCATGTGTTCAACTACATCGAGAAGCCGGACATGACCAGCCGCCAGATCACCGCGGCCATCTACGAGTCCCTCGGCAGGAAGATGCCCGGCTTCACCATCCCCCTGCCGCTGGCCGTGCTGCTGGGCCTGCCGTTCGACCTGATCATCAAGCTCACCGGCAAGAACCTGCCCGTCTCCACGGCGCGGATGAAGAAGCTCTGCACGCAGACCAAGTACGAGGCCGACAAGGTCCTCGCCGCCGGCTTCCAGCCCCGCGTGACCCTGCGCGAGGGCATCGACAGAATGGTCAAGTGGTGGATGGCCGAGGGCCGTCACCAGAAGCCCGCGCATCCCGGCGGAGCGCAGTGACCCCGCCATGGGCAAGACCGATCCAATCCGAGCGGCGGCGCAGGGCGGCAAGCCCCTGCGCATCCTCGCGCTGACGATCTACTACCCGCCCGAGCCCGGCGCCAACGCGCGCATTGTCTACGAGCTGGCCACCGAGTGGAAGAAGATGGGGCACGAGGTCACGGTGCTGACCGATGTCCCGCACTACCCCGACGACAAGGTCCCGCCGGAGTACCAGGGCGGCAAGAACCGCGAAGAGACGATCGACGGCGTGCGGGTGATCCGCTGCCCGCTCATCATCCGCGACCGCGGCTCCACCCTCGGGCGCCTGGCCAACAACATCTCCTTCGCCCTCTCCGCCGCGTGGCGCTCGCGCAAGGCCGGCAAGGCCGACATCGTCTATGTCTACTCCCCGCCCATATTCCTGGGCATCGGCTCGTGGCTCATCTCCCTGCTGAAGCGCGCCCCCGTGCTCTTCAATGTGCAGGACATCTACCCCGATGTCGCCATCGCCCACGGCTTCCTCACCAATCCCACGCTCATCAAGGCCTTCCACTTCTTCGAGAAGTGGGTCTACAACCGCAGCCGGCGCATCTCCGTCATCTCCGAGGGCTTCCGCGGCAACCTCCTCGCCAAGGGCGTCCCCGACGAGAAGATGGACATCGTCCCCAACTGCGTGGACGCCTCGCAGTTCGTCGTCGGCGAGCGACAGAACGCCTTCCGGCGCGAGATCGGCGCCCAGAACCAGTTCCTCGTCGTCTACGGCGGCAACCTCGGCTACACCCAGGGCCTCGAGACCCTCATCGACGCCGCCAAGATCCTCGAGCCCACGCGCCCCGATGTCCGCATCATCGTCGTCGGCGACGGCGTCGAGGGCGAGAAGCTCCGCGCGTACGCGAAGCAGCAGGGCGTCAGGAACCTCGAGTTCCTCGGCTCCGTGCCCCGCACCAAGATGCCCGAGATCACGGGCGCGGCGGACGCCTGCCTGGTCTGCGTCCGCGCCCACAAGACCAAGATCTGGATCCAGAGCAAGACCTACGAGATCATGGCCGCGGGCCGCCCCGTGCTCGCCTCCCTCGATCCCGATGGCGACAACGCCCGCCTGATCCTCGAGGCCGACGCCGGCGTCATCGCCGAGCCCGGCGACCCGCAGTCCCTGGCCGACGCCATCGTGAAGCTCGCCGACGACCCCGCGCTCTGCGAGCGCCTGGGCCGGAACGGCCGCAGGCACATCGAAGAGTTCTACACGCTCCAGCGCGTGGCCACCCTGTACATCGCCTCGATGCGGCGCGCCCTGGAGGGGCGCGCCGCCCGTCCGTTTCCCAGGCCGGGCCAGCCCCTCCAGCTCCTGATCGTCAACCAGTTCTACCCGCCGGACCTGAGCCCCACGGCCCACCTGGTCGAGTCGCTCGCGGAGTCCCGCGCCCGCGCCGGCGATCATGTCACCGTCGTCGCCTCGCAGGCGTCGTATGTCAGCGCGAGCAAGGTCGAGCCGCGCCGCCGGCGCACCGACAACCCGCGCGTGCTCCGCGTGTGGTCGCCCGGTCTGGGCAAGAAGAACCTGCTCAGCCGCCTGCTGGACTATCTGGCCTTCTATGTGCTGGCCTGGTGGCGCGTGATGACGCTCAATAAGCAGGATGTCATCATCTCGCTGACCACTCCGCCGCTGATCGCCTGGGCCGCGGGCCTGCACACCAGGATCCACCGCAGGTGCCGCATGGTGCTCTGGTCCATGGACTGCTACCCCGAGGTCGCCGAGCGCGCCGGCGCGATGAAGCCCGGCGGCGTCGCGGCCTCGCTCGTCCGCTTCGTCAACCGGCGCATCTTCCGCCGGCTCGACCACCTCGTCGCCCTCGACGGCGCCATGGCCGATCTGCTCCTGAAGGAATACGGCCAGGTCAACCCCAGACTCCCGACCACGATCATCCCCAACTGGGAACGCGCCGAGCTGTTCGACGGCCCCGCGCCCGCCGCGTGGCCCGAGGCCGACGATCCCCTCATCCGCGACCGCTTCGTCGTGCTCTACCTGGGCAACGCCGGCGAGGGTCACCAGTTCGACACCGTGCTCGAGGCCGCCGAGCGCCTGAAGAACGAGCCCGTCACCTTCCTCTTCGTCGGCGGCGGCGCGCAGTGGAAACGCATCGCCAAGGTGCAGGCCGAGAAGGGCCTCAGGAACATCCTGCTCCGCGGCTATGTGCCGAAGGAACAGACCCCCGCCGTGATGGAGGCCGCGGACTGCGCGCTGATCACCCTCCGCGACGACATGCTCGGCGCCGTCTCGCCGTCAAAGCTGCACTCCAACCTCGCCATGCGCCTGCCGGTCATCTACATCGGCCCCGCCGGCGGCAATGTGGACGAGGCCATCCAGCGCTTCGGCTGCGGCGTCTCCCTCCGCCACGGCGACGCCGACGGCATGGTCGACTTCATCCGCCGCGCCGTCGCCGACAAGGCCACCCTCGAGGACTACCACCGCCGCGCCCGCCGCGCCTTCGACGAGGCTTACTGCGAAGCGGTCACCATGCCGCAGTTCGACCGGGTGATCGAAGGCGTGATGAGCAAGCCGGCGCGGAAGTAGCGCGTTCCCTCGTGCCACCGAACACGGCTCCGCGTGGTCGGCGCTTCGGTGTTCGGCGCTGGAAGAAGACACCGACCACGGAAGACCGTGTTCGGTGGCACGGGGTATTGTGCCGACGCCCGTGCCCTCCCTCCGCATCATCCCCGACCCCTCCACCAACCCCGCCCTCCGCGCCCGCGCCGAGTCCCTCGCGCGCGAGCTTTCCGCCATCTCCTCCGACCTCGCCCTCGTCGTCACACCGCACCGGCTCGAACTCCGCGTCCCCGACGCTCGACTCGGCGCCGTCTACATCGACCCCGACGCCGTCGACCCCCAGACCCTCCGCGGCGGGAACAAGCGCCAGCTCATCGCCCGCGCCGTGGGCGTCGGCGGAACCTGGAGCCGCGGCAAGGCGCCGCGCATCCTCGACTGCTCCGCCGGCCTCCTTGGCGACGCCATGCTCCTGAGCGCGCTCGGGTGCGAGGTCGTCGCCGTCGAGCGCAGCGCCGTCCTCCATGCCATGCAGCGCGACGCGCTCGAGCGCCTCCGCGCCAGCGACGACCCCGACAAGGCCGCGATGGCCGCGCGCATCGCGCTCCTCCACGAAGACGCCGCATCCGTCCTCGCGCGACTCGTGGCCGGCGAAACCATCCCGCCCGACTGGCGCCCGGAGGCCATCTACTTCGACCCCATGCACCCCGAGCGCCGCAAGAGCGCCCTGGTGAAGAAGGAGATGCGCATCCTCCGCACGCTCGTCGGCGACGATCCGGACTCCGGCGCCGTCCTCCGCGCCGCGATCGCCGTCCCCGGCGTCCGGCGCGTCGTCCTGAAGATGCCCCGCCTCTCGCCCCCCCTGACCGGCGCCGAGGGCCTGACCCCCGTCGGCCTCCACGAGGGCCGCAGCGTGCGGTACGAGGTCTATTCCGGGGCCGGATCGGGCCCGGTCACCGGCTGAGGGGCATTCCGGCGTCGGAAACGGCTGTGGCGTCGCCCGGCGGGGCTCCCTACGCTCTGAACCCCCCTGGGCTCGGCGTCGCCGGGCTCCCGGGGTGGGTGTCGGCGGCCCCGGTGGGGGGTCGTCGCCGGATCGGGCACGCGGCACGCCGCCGCCCGGGCGCCAGGAACCCACGAGTCACACGAAGCAGGACGACCTGAGAGGAGACTGTCTGACCATGCATGGCCTGATCGAGCCCCACGGCGGGAAATTGGTGAACCGGTTGGCGAGCGGCGCGGCGCTGGACGCCCTCAAGAAAGAGGCCGCGGAGCTGCCCCGCATCAACCTCTCCCACAAGCAGTCCTGCGACCTGGAGCTCATCGCCAACGGCGGCTACTCGCCGCTGACCGGCTTCATGGGCCAGGCGGACTTCGAGTCGGTCTGCAAGAAGATGACCCTCGCCGACGGCACGGTCTGGTCGATCCCGATCCTCCTCTCGGTCGACAAGGCCTCCGCCCCCAAGGTCGGCAGCCGCGTCGCGCTCTACGCGCCCAACGGCGCGCTCCAGGGCGTCATCACCGTCAAGGAAGTCTTCGCCCACGACAAGAAGCTGGAGATCCCCAGCGTCTTCCGCACCGAGGACGAGGCCCACCCCGGCGCCCAGCAGGTCATGAAGGAAGGCGACACCTGCGTCGCCGGCCCCGTCGACGCCGTCACCCTCTGCGTCGATCCCAACGGCCCCGAGGCCTTCCTCAGCCAGCGCCTCACCCCCGCGCAGACCCGCGAGGAGTTCGCCAAGCGCGGCTGGAAGCGCATCGTCGCCTTCCAGACCCGCAACCCCATCCACCGCGCCCACGAGTACGTCTGCAAGACCGCCCAGGAAATCTGCGACGGCCTGCTCATCCACCCCCTCGTCGGCGAGACCAAGAAGGGCGACATCGCCGCCGATGTCCGCATGCAGGCGATCGACGCCCTCGTCGCCAAGTACTTCAACCCCGCGACCACGCTGGTCTCGGTCCTTCCCGCGGCCATGCGCTACGCCGGCCCGCGCGAGGCCATCCACCACGCGATCATGCGGAAGAACTACGGCTGCTCCCACTTCATCGTCGGACGCGACCACGCCGGCGTCGGCAACTACTACGGCACCTACGACGCCCAGAAGATCTTCGACGAGATCGACCTCAACAACCTCGGCATCGCGCCCCTGATGTTCGAGCACACCGGCTACTCCAAGTCCTACGGCGGCATGGTCTCCGGCAAGACCTACCCCAAGATCGAGGGCGACATCATCAACCTCTCCGGCACCGCGGTGCGCGAGCTGCTCT
>CALKYH010000199.1 GCA_938003595.1 uncultured bacterium | reverse complement strand
GTCGCGATCCCCCTTGATCATGCGCCAGGCGTTGCCGAGGTAGTCGTCGATGGTGAAGTCCGCGGGCGCGTTGTTGGGCTGATCCAGGACGCGGAGCTTCGTGAACCGCGAGAGCTTGAAGGTGCGCGGCCCGTCGTGGATGCCGTCGTGGCCGACGACATACCAGGCGCGGACGCAGAAGAACAGCAGCCAGGGCCGCAGGACGAAGTCCTGATCGTCGCGTCGGCCGGAGCCGGAGTCGTACCGGCATTCGATGGCCCGACCCTCGGCGAGGGCCCGCTGGACCGTGTCATAGACATCCGCGTGGCCATCCGGCGGCGCTGACGCCGCCGTGCGAACCGCGATCTGGCGGCCCAGCTCGCCGACCTCCTCCTGAAGGCTCGACGGCAGGTGGGACTGGATCTTGGATAAGGCCTGCCAGGCGGGTTTCAGGAAGGCGATCTGGTCCTTGCCGGCGATCTCGCCGCAGATGATCGCGAGCGACAGCGCCTCCTGCGGCGTGAGCTGGACGGGCGGCAGGAAGAAGTCTTTCCGGATGCGGTAGCCCTGGCCCTGGGTGTCGAAGTAGTACGGCACGCCGACGCCCTCGAGCTCTTCGAGGTCGCGGTAGATGGTGCGCTCTTCGACCCCGCATTCCGCGGCCAGCCGTTTGGCATTCCAGCCCGGCTGCGACTGAATGAGCGTAATGATCCGGAACAGACGATGGATGCGGGTGTACGCCATGATGTGGGTCTCACGAGCGTGCCCTCTCCCCCGAGGAGTTCGGGAGCCGGAAGGGCGGCAGACTGACGACTGTACAGGATCGTCGGGACGACCCACCCTTATTACGGCGAAACCAGCGGCATATAGTGACAACCCGGTGTCAGTCTGGACAGATTCCGGCCTGAGATGCGAGTTCTGTCTGCCGTGGGACAGTGGCCGGGACACCCGCCTACGCTGGCGCCGTTTCCCCCTACCCCCGGAGACCCCATGTCCTCGACCGAGGCCGCCCACGCCGCCGGCCGTCCACACCCGGCGAATCGACTCAGCCGCGAGCGGAGCCCGTACCTGCTGCAGCATGCGCACAACCCTGTGGACTGGTTTCCATGGGGGGCGGAGGCGTTCGCGGAGGCGCGGCGGCGCGGGGCGCCGATCTTCCTGTCGGTGGGCTATTCCACCTGCTACTGGTGCCATGTCATGGAGCGGGAATCCTTCGAGGACCCGTCGATCGGGGCGCTGATGAGCCGCGAGTTCGTCTGCGTGAAGCTCGACCGCGAGGAGCGCCCCGATGTGGACGACATCTACATGGGCGCGGTGCAGGCGATGACCGGGCGGGGCGGGTGGCCGATGAGCGTGTTCCTGACGCCGCCGGGCGCGCGCGGAGAGGGCGACAAGGGGCTGGAGCCGTTCTACGCCGGCACCTACTTTCCGCCCGAGGGGCGGCACGGGCTGCCATCGTTCCGGCAGGTTCTCAACGGCGTGGCGGGCGCCTGGCGCGATCAGCGTGAACAGGCGCTGGACCAGGCCGGCGCGGTGACGGAGCACCTGCGCGATGCGCTGGCGGCGCGCCGACCGCCGGTGAAGATCGGAGAGCCGCAGATCGTGGCGGGCGTGAGCGCGCTGCTGAAGGCGTTCGACCCTGTGCACGGCGGCTTCGGGCAGGCGCCGAAGTTCCCGCAGCCGGTCTACCTGGAGTTCCTGCTCGACACGCTCTCGGACGCCGGCGACGAACAGACGGCCGACGCGCTGCGGACCGTGCTGCGGACCTCGCTCGACGGCATGGCGCTGGGCGGGATGTTCGACCAGGTCGGCGGCGGGTTCCATCGGTACAGCGTGGACGAGAAGTGGCTCGTGCCCCACTTCGAAAAGATGCTCTACGACAACGCGCAGCTGCTGCGGCTCTACGCCCGGGCGGCGGCGGAACTGGGCGATCCGTTCGACGGAAGGATCGCGAGGCGGATCGCGGCGTACATCGACGCGGAGATGACCTCGCCGGAAGGGCTCTTCTACTCGGCGCAGGACGCCGAGGTGGACGGGCGCGAAGGGGCGAACTACCTGTGGACGCCGGATGAGGCCGCAGCGGCGGTCGGAGAGCAGGACGCGGCGCTGGCGGTGTCGATCTACGGGCTGGACAAAGGCCCGAACTTCCGGGACCCCCACCACCCGGACGAACCGCCCTCCAATGTGCTCTTCCTGGCCGAGCGGCCCGAGCGCACGGCGGAGCGGCGAGGAATGACTTCCGCGGCGCTGGAGGAGGCGATCGCGCGGATCAACGCCGCCATGCTCACGGCGCGCGCATCACGGAAGCAGCCGCGGCTGGACGACAAGGCGATCGCCTCGTGGAACGGGATGATGATCGGCGCGCTGGCGGACGCCTCGCGCTGGCTGGGTGATCCCGCGCTGCTGGCCCGCGCCGAGCGCGCGGGCGAGGCGCTGTGGGGGTTGATGCAGGCGGAGGACGGCGTGCTGCGCCGGGTGCGCCGCGCGGGCGTGAGCGCGGGCGAAGGGGTACTGGAGGATTACGCCTGGGTCGCCAGCGCGTGCGCGGCGCTGGCGAGGGCCAAGGGCTCCGGCGACGCCGGGCGGGCGTGGAGCGACCGGGCCGCGGCGGCGCTGCGCCGGGCGATCACGCTGTTCGGCGATGATCGAGACGGATCGCTCACCGACACGCACGCCGGACAGGACGATCTGCTGGTCCGGACGCGCTCGACTTTCGACGGGGCGCTGCCCTCGGGCTGCTCGGTCGCGCTGCATGCGATGCTGGACCTGCACGAGTTGACGGGCGAAGTCGCGTGGCTGGAGCGGGCGATGCGGCTGCTGGCGTCGATCAGCGGAGCGGTGGCGGAGTCGCCGATGGGCGCGGTGAACTCGACGCGCGGGCTGCTGCGAGCATTGCGACTCGACCCCGGTCTGATCGAGCAGTTCGGGATGACGACGCCGCCGGAGGAGGCTCCCGCAACGCGCCCGGCGCAGGAGGCGCCTGTCGAGGCGCTCGCGGAGACGGACCGGGTGACGGTGCCGCCGGAGCCACAGGGCGGGGCGTCGCTACGGCTGCTGCTGCGGATCAAGGACGGCTATCACATCACGGCGCATGAACCGTGGCCGGAGGAGACGCCGCCGGGCGACAGAGCCCGGGGGATCGTCGGGCTGGAGGTCTCATTGGCGCCGGGCAGCGGCGAGGCGGTGCGGCTGGAGGTGGACTACCCGCCGGGGCGTATGCTGGACGGGTCGGCCCCGCTGCTGGCGCACGAGGGCGAGATCGAGGTCACGATCCGCCTGATCCGAACGCACGCGCCCTGGAAGGGCCGGCCCCTGCTGCTCGTGCGGTGGCAGGCGTGCACGGAGACGGAGTGCCTGGCGCCGGCGACGGTGGAGCTGGATATCGCGATCGATCCCGAGTGAGCATTGCACGCCGCGGAGGCGGGAGCGGATTCATGAGAAGGCGAGTGATCACGACGGCTGGAGCCTTGCTGGCGTGCGCCCTGTGCAACGGGTGTGTGTTCGACGACATTCACGAGGAGATGCAGGCGACGCACGGGACGCTGCGGCAGACCGAGACTGTCATGTCCGACAGCAGCGCCAGTCTGGACCGGCTGGAGGGGCAGTTGGCCTCCATGCTGGAGCAAAACGCCGCGCTGCTCCGCCAGCTCGAGTCGCAGCAGCAGGTGCTGGTGTCCATCGATCATTCGCTCGCTCGGCTGGATGAGCACCTGGCGTCGCTCCGGGGCACCATCGACGCGATCGACAGCCGCATCCCGTTCATCTCGTTCGGGTCGGACAAGGATGGGGATGCGGAGGAGTCGGAGGAAGCGCTGCCGCTGGATTCCGACGGGCTGCCGACGGTTCGGGTGGCGCCGCCGGATGCGCCGACGGGGGACTCGGCGCCGCAGCCTGAGCCCGAGCCTGAGCCCGCGTCGGCGAAGGAGCCGGGCTAAGCGCCGGCGCGATCCTGACGCTCCGCGCTGACCTGGGCCTCGATGCGGTCCAGCTGGCGGGCGATCTCGGTGATCTGGGCCTGGGCGCGAACATTGATCTGGTAGTCCAGGTCCGTGCGCAGGCGGTCCTTCTCGGTCTGGCGATTCTGGCTGACCAGGACGAAGATGGACAGGAAGATCGCCTCCAGCGAGACGATCATCGTCAGCAGACCGAAGGGATAAGGATCCCAAGCGAGCGCACGCGGGATCAGCCCAGTGGATCCGAGCAGGTTGATCCCGATCCAGAGGCCGAACCAGATCATGTGGAAGAGCGTGAACCACTGGCTCGCGGCCAGGGCGGCGACGATGTCGCTCACGCGCTGCCATCCGGAGGCGCGGGCAGCGTCGAAGATCGCATTGGGGTTGCGAACCGAACGGAGGGTCTGCGTCGAGGCGCGCTGGCGCTCGCCCATGACCGCGAGGATGTGGATCGCGGCGTCGGGGCGGTTCCGGAGGAAGCGATGAAAGTCGTCGCGACCGAGGACGAACAGGTCCGTCGCTTCCGCGGCGCGGACGGTGGCGACGCGCGGGCCGGCGTCCAGCAGGGAGATCTCGCCGAAGAACTCGCCGGGGGCCAGGACCTTCAGCAGCACATGCTCGCCCTGCTCGTTGGAGGCGGTGACGACCGCGCTGCCCCGATTGATGACATAGAGCGAATCGCCCGGGTCGCCCTGCCAGCAGACCACCTCGTTCGCGGCGACGGTCTGGGGCGTCATCGTCGCCAGCAGGGCGCGCTGCTCCGCCTCGTCGAGGCGAGCGAACAGCGGGATGTGCGCCAGCGGGCCGCAGGTGGTTTCGGTCGCCGGCGACGCCGGCCGGGAGAACGCCATGGCCCACATGGTACCCGGCGTCGTGGAGGGCCTTGACAGAGCGGGTCCGGGGGGTAGGGTGGGCGCATCAACGGTGCCCTGCGGGACGAACGCGGGGTGAAAAGGGAAGGCGGTGAAAATCCGCCGCGGACGCGCCGCCGTAACGAGCGAAATGGCGCGCCCCAGAGGCCACTGTCCATGACCGACCCGAGCAGATCGGGCCGTGCTGGGCGGGAAGGCGGGGCGTGGTTCGGAGCCGAGAGGCCCCGATCGCTCGAAGCCGGAAGACCTGCCGCTGATGTGTGTTTGGCGCCTTCGCGAGCAAGGGGCGCCGGCGCGGTCTTCGCGTGTTCCCCGCGAAGCGCCCGTTCCGGCCGCGGATCCCCCGAGCGAGAGGCATTCCTTGTCTGGGAGCCGCCCTGCGCGAATCGGGGTGAACGGCGGAAGGTTCTCACATGCACCGGATCGCGATCGGTTGTGTCGCCGCGGCGGCGGCGATGTCGTGTGCGCCGTCGGGCTGGGCCCTCGGTCAGGGGTACTCGCTCGTGGGCTCGTTCCGGATTCCCGACGGCGTCGGGGCTCGAACGGTCACCGGCGACGGGCGCGTGCTGGCGCTGGTCGGCAACGAGCTGCGCCTGCAGAGCGGCGTGGGCTCTTCGAGCTTCGAGCGCGTGGGATCGATGAACTCGGCGCTGATCAATTCCTTCGGGGCCTCGTGCCTGGCGATCAGCCCGGATGGGGCGACCATCGCCATCGGCGACGGGAACTTCGGTCCGGGCGCGAGCGTGCACTTCGTGGAGTGGTCGGCGCTGGATCCAAACGCGGATTCGTCCGTCGTCAGCGTCGAGGCGGCGAGCTACGAGGCGCACTGGGCGTCGGACGGGCGGCTGTACCTGAGCGGCGGCGATTTCAGCAGTTCGTTCGTGAGCGTCGTCGAGGGCTTCGACACGCCGGCGCTGTCGGTGCGCCGGATCATTGACGGCGTGGGCGGCGCCTCGGCGGGGGTGACGGTGCACGAGGGGTTCGTCTATACGGCCAACGGATTCGACTATGACGACGGCTCGGGCTCCGGAACCGGCGATGTGCGGGCGTTCGCGATCGATGCGATCACCGCCGGCGCATCCCCGGCGGATTTCGAGGCGGACGGCGTTCTGGTCGCCAGCGCGCTCAGCGGCAACACGCTGGCGTTCGATGGCCTGGGCAACCTGGCCATCGGCGGCGGCGATTTTCTGAACCCGGAGCAGTTCGGCTTCGCGTCCATCGTGGACGGCGCGGCGGTCGAGGCGGCGCTCGCGGGGCTTGGCGCGGCGAACGACGCGGACGAGCAGTGGATCAGCCCGGCCGGGTCGAATGCCTACGGGACGATCTACAACGCGTTCACCGATGAACTGCTCGTGTGGGGGTACGGGGACGGTGTGATGTACCGCTACGCCATCCCAGCTCCGGGCGCGGCGCCGGCGCTGGCGGGCGGCCTGCTCCTTGCCGGAAGGAGGAGGCGTCGTGGGTGACAAGCGCTCCGCTGGACGGAGAGAGACGGCCCTGGGAGCGGGGCTCGCGGCGATGATCG
>CALKYH010000198.1 GCA_938003595.1 uncultured bacterium | reverse complement strand
GCTACAAGGACGACACCTGGGGCTGGGATTTCTGGAACAACGACAAGAGCCCGCGCGACGACAACGGGCACGGCACGCACACCGCGGGGACGGTCGGCGCGCGCGGGAACAACGGCAAGGGCGTGACCGGCGTCTGCTGGAATGTGCAGCTCGTCGGGCTCAAGATCGGCTCACGCACGGGCAGCGTCTCGACGACCGCGGCGATCAGCGCGATCAACTACTGCGTCGCCAAGAACATCCGGCTGTCGAATCATTCCTGGGGCGGCGGCGCCTACTCGAGCGCGATGAACACGGCGATCAACAACGCTCGCGCGGCCGGCCACATGATGGTCTGCGCTGCGGGCAACGGCGGCTCGGACGGCGTCGGCGACAACAACGACGGAACGCCCTTCTATCCGGCGTCCTACGCGCAGGACAACATCATCTCCGTCGCCGCGACGGACAACAACGACGGGCGCGCGTCGTTCTCCAACTACGGCGCCTCGTCGGTGGACCTGGGCGCCCCCGGCGTGAACATCGCCTCCACCTACATCCAGCAGAACAAGAACAATGTGTATGTCTGGAACAGCGGCACCTCGATGGCGGCGCCGCATGTCACGGGCGTGGCCGCGCTCGTCTGGATGCAGAACCCCTCGTGGTCGTACGGCCAGGTCCGCGGCAAGATCCTGTCCACGACGCGCCCGGTGTCGAGCCTCTCGGGCCGGTGCGTGACCGGCGGCGTGCTGAACGCCAACAACGCGGTCCGCTGATCGACCGCTCACCGCGACGGAGTCCCTGATGATCGAACGGGCGCGGGCGACGACCATGTCGCCCGCGCCCTTCTTCGTTCCGGCAGAGGGCGACGAGCCGCCGCGCAGTCCGCCGGATCTCGCCGGCGGGCCCCGCCCGCGGGTCAGCAGGCCGTATTGAACAGCCCCAGCACGCGGTTCAGGTCCGCGAAGTCCACATCGTCGTCGCCGTCCACATCGCCCGCGAGCCCGGCGCCGCTGGTGTTGAAGTTGCCCAGCAGCATGTTCAGGTCGGCGAAGTCCACATCGCCGTCGCCGTCGATGTCCTCGGGGCAGCCTGCGCCTGTGACGGTCACGGCGAAGTTGTCGTAGCCGACCGTGATCCCGGCGCCGCCCGTGTTGCCGGTGTAGAAGCCGAACTGGATCGGCGAGCCCGAGGGCGAGAAGTCCAGACCAGGCAGGGCGTCGGCGGTTGTTTCGATGCTGTGCGTGCTCCACTGGAACGACGCGGCGGACGAGCCGGTGATTGTGCCGCCGAACATGAAGATTTCGCCGTCCTGCATGGCGGCGAAGCCGTAAGCCATGCCCTCGCCGAACGCGGCGAACGCCTTGGCGTCGATGGCGAAGTCGATCGCCGCGACGGGCGTCGCCGCGGGATCGACGATGAAGGCGATGTGCAGGTGCGCCGTGACCGTGGTCAGATTGAGCACGGTCGTCACGCTGCGGCAGGGGTCGGGCGAGGTCCCGGAGTTGCCGCCGTCGGCCTCCTGCGTCCAGGTCTGTCCGCCGATGCCCTGGGTGACGACCGTGATGTAGTCAGAGGAGTCGAAACTCTGGTCGCTGAACTGCAGCGGCCCGGAGAGCGCTGGGGCAGCGCAGCAACTGAGCAGCGTCACGACCACGATAAGAGCACGATTCGAGGAGCAATGGAGCATGGGCGCCTCCCGTACGAGTGCCGCGATCAACCAGCCGCCATCATAAATCGACGGCCGGCAAATGCCAGCATGATCTGCTCAGTTCGCCCCAACGGCCGCGCGCACGCCGCCGCTCTCCCGGCTCTGACGAACCCCGCCGTACAGCCACACCGCGACCCCGAACACCACCGGCAGCGCCAGCTCGTAGCCCTCCTCCAGCAGCTTGAGCGGGCCGCTCCATCGCTCGTCGAGCACATGGCCGTTGAGGTCCTTCAGCATCCCGGGCGCCCGGTCCATGAGCTTCGACATCACGAGCAGGGCCATGCCGATCGCCCCGACCTTCAGCCACGCCGGCGTGGGCTTGCCGGCGCCCCGGGCGGCCTGGAGCATCGCGATTCCCAGCGTGATCAGGCTCGTCAGCAGCACGATGAAGAAAGCGCCGAAGAGCGCGCGCTGATCCAGAGGATACTCGTCCTTGAGGTAGAAGCCGACCTTGAGCACGCTGTATTCGGTGAAGCGCTTGTGCAGGTCGGCCTCGCGCGCCGCGCCGCCGAGGCAGACGATCGCCCCCGCGATGGAACCAACCGTCGGCGGGCGGAGCCGGACCAGCACAAGCGCCGCGAGGGCGGCCCAGAGAACGATCGAGCCCTGCTCGATCCATCCCGCCTCGGAGTGAGACCTCTCGCGCGTGTCGCGACCCAGCATCGACCCACCAACGCCGAACGCCGCAGTGGCGGCGAGCAGCGCCAGAAGGACGACCCTCGGCGCACGATCCTGCGGGCTGGCCCGGCGGGCGGTCCAGGGAGCGGAGGAAGGCGCGGTCACGGGGCCGTCAACCTTCCAGGGCCGCGTCGAGCTCGATCTTGGTCCCGGCCAGCGCCTTGGAGACGGGGCAGGTGCGCTTGGCCTCGTCGGCGTGAGACTTGAACGCCGCGGCGTCGACGCCGGGGATCGTCGCGCGCGTCCGCAGGCGGATCGCGGAGATCGTGAAGCCGCCCTCGACCTTGTCGAACTGGACATCGGCGGTGGTGTCGATGCGCGTGGGCTTCATGCCCGCCTGCGTCAGGCGCGCGCAGAGGGCCATCGTGAAGCACCCGGCGTGCGCGGCGCCGATGAGCTCCTCCGGGTTGGTGCCCTTCTCGTTCTCCATGCGCGTCTTGAACGAGTACGGCGCGTCGAGCGCGCCGCTCTCGGTCTTCACGCGCCCCTTGCCGCTCATCAGGTCGCCTTCCCAGTGTGCCTCGGCCTTGCGGATGGTCATGTCGTGATCTCCTTGGTGGGTGTCGCCTCATCCTATCGCCAGAGCTCCGCGCGCCGCAGTTAAGATGTGTCCCCGTGGACCCCATCCCTCTGATCGTCGGCGCGGGCCCGGTCGGACTCGCCGCGGCGCTGTTCCTCTCGCACCGGGGCGTGACGGCCCGCATCATCGAAGCCGATCACGAGCCGCACCCGATCCATCAGTCGCGCGCCCTGGCCGTCAATCCGCGCACGCTCGACCTGCTCGAGCACACCGGCGTCTCGGCCCGCATGCTGGAGCGCGGCGGGCGGCTTCGCGGCGCCTCCTTCCGCAGGGGCGATCGCCTCATCACCGCGCCCGACTTCAGCGACCTTCGTCACACGCGACCCTTCATGCTCGCGCTGTCGCAGGCCGTCTCGGAGCGCTTGCTCGAAGAGGCGCTCGCCGAGCGCGGCGTGCGGGTCGAGCGAGGCGCCAGGTTCACCGGCTGCCGCGAACAGGGCGAACTCGGCGGGGCGACGATCGAACGCCACGGCGTGACGGAGACGGTCGCCTGCCCGTGGATCCTGGGCGCCGACGGGGCGCGAAGCGTGGTGCGCGCGACGATCGGCGCCGAGTTCCCCGGCTCGAAGATGCGCCGGACCTGGCGCCTGGCCGATGTCGCGCTTCGGTCCCCGCTCGAACGGGACAGGGCCTACGGCTATCTGCTCAAGGGCGGCGGATTCCTGGCCCTGATTCCCGTCGTCACAGACATCCGCAGCGAGCCGGCCCGGCCGATCTGGCGCCTGATCACCGACCGGGAGGACCCGATCGCCCAGCTTCGTGTGGCAGGCGCCGAGGCCGCGGCCGCGCCGGCGTGGGAATCGTCGTTCCAGGTGTCGCACCGGCTCGCGAGCCGGTTCCAGCACGGGCGGGTCTCTCTCGCCGGCGACGCGTCGCACATCCACTCCCCCATCGGCGCCCGCGGCATGAACCTGGGCGTCGAGGACGCCTATGTCTTCGCCGACCTGGCCGCACGGGGCGAACTCTCCAGTTACGAGAACGCCCGGCGCGCGGTCGACTCCGGCGTGGTGCGGCGCGTGGAGTTCATCACGCGCCTGATCGCGGGCGAGTCGCCGCTGTCGTTCCTGCAGCGCACGCCGGCGCCGTCGATCGCGATGCGCATCGCCCCCGTGCGCCGGCGGCTCCTGCAGACGGTGGCGGGGCTTGATCACGACCTGCCGAACATGCCCGGCTGACCGACGCTGACAGTAATGAGGAAGGGGCCCGCCGGCGATTGGACCGACGGACCCCGGGTCGAGGCGTCAACTCTCGAGGACCAGCGCTACGCCGCCATCTCCAGTCTGCGACGCCGGCCGAACCATGCGCCCAGCAGCAGCAGCGGAGCCGCCGCGCCCGGCGCCGGGACGCCCACGCCGCGCCCGCGGAAGTCGATGTGGAACCGCGCATCGAACGAAGAGCCCAGCCCCTCGAGCGCCGTCACCGGGATCTCCACGGTGAACGGCCCGGAGAGCGTCTCGGACTCGGTGCCGACGCCGGACACCGAGCGCTGGATGCTGAACAGGTCGCCCATGTACTCGCCGGCGCTGTCGAGCAGGCCGCCGGAGAGCTTGAACCGCGCGAAGCCAACGGACAACGGGTTCGTCTCGGTGACCGAGGCCGTCAACATCGTGGAGGCGTCGAAGTCAAAGACCAGCGACACCGGCCCGCCCTTGCCCTCGACGCTGGTCGCGATGAACGAGAAGTCCGCGTCCACCGAGCCGTCGAACTGCACATTCTTCATCCCGCCGGCGAGGTAGTCCGTGTCGCCGCCGCCGTTGAACATCACCTGGCCGCTCGCCCCATCGGTCATCGTCAAGGTCTGCGTCCCCATGTTCGCGCCCGGGATCGTCAGCGGATCGAGCATGACGGTGTCGCCGGGACCCTCGGCCCCGGGAGCCGGCGGCGGCGGCAGACACGCCTCGCCCGACATCTCCACGCCGCCCCCCTTGACCTTGCCCTTCACCTTCCCCCCGCGTGTCACAATCACATAGGTCACACCCCCCGCCACCGCAACGATCCCCACCGCCACCGCGCCGATGATCAGCCCCAGGTCGCGATCGCCGGCGCCGGAGGTCTGGACCGGCGTCTGGACCGACTGCACCGGCGCGGCCACGCCGGCCTCCACGCTCTGGGCGAGCAACCCGGCCGCGGCGACAACGCTCGCCGCGCGAATGATCGAAGCACGCATCGGACGACTCCTCTCGTGCTGCCCCGCAGCGTCGAGTCGATGTCGAGGGGATGCTGGGCGCCGAGCGGCACAGCCGCGCTGCGGGTTGAGACTCCACGAAGTTGCGACCGCCCACACATCTCCAGGCTGTCCCGTGCGCGGCCATCGTACGACCGCGTCCGGATCGAGTGCAAGCGCAAATCCGGCGCTTTCCGGCCGTCGCGCCGGATCCCGCACGAGGAGCGACATCCCGCTCAGCAGGCGGTGTTGAAAACGCTCAGCAGCCTGTTCAGGTCCGCGAAGTCGACATCTCCGTCACAGTCGATGTCGGCCATCAGATCGGCGCCGGAGGTGTTGAACTCTCCCAGCAGCGTGTTCAGGTCGGCGAAATCCACATCGTCGTCGCCGTCGACATCCTCCGCACACGCGGACGGCGCCGTGATCGACAGCTCCAACGCGTCGACGCCGTAGATCTCGCCGGAGCCGACGGCGGAGTTCGCCACGAGCAAGAACGAGAGATCCGCCGCGCCGTCGAGCGTGGAGGCGACCTGTGTCGTCTGGTCGGCGCTGCCGAAGGCGATGCGCACGCTCGTGCCGCCGCTCGTGATCGTCACCTGGATCAGCGCGTCGAGCGACCCGCCGATCGCAGGAAATCCGGCTCCCTGAAAGACGAAGGGATCGCTCGCGACCTCAAGGATGTTGTTCGCGATGGTTCCCGTGATGACACGCGCGCTGCCGTTGGGATTGTCGCCGACCTGCCCCCCGATCGCGTCGTCGCCGGCCCGAACGAGGAAGACCGGATCGAAATCGTCGCTCAACCGCGTCAGCGTGAGCGACATCGTCACGACGATCGGTCGCGAGGCGCAGCCGTAGACGCCCGGCACGGAGAGCGCGTGCGCCGCGAGGACCTGATTGTCCGCCGGCGCCGCCAGCACCATGCGATCACCGTCGAGCGTCGGCTGCTGGGTCGGGAAGCTTGTCTGCGCATCCGCGACGAACTCCGCGCCCGTCCCGGAGAACACAAGAATGTCCCCCGCGCGCAGCGGCGGGGCCGCCCCCGCCAGCGCCGCGGCCAAGAGCGCGCCAGCGCTCCAGCACTTCCGAATGTTCGAATGTACGGTCATCTGTTCGACCTCCTATTGGTCGCCGCCATGACACGCGGCACGACAACTCTGAGCCCCCGACGCGGCCTCGTCACTGGCGGCCGGCCGGAGCACGGCGTCTGCGCCGGCTTCCCGCGAGGCTCATCGCCCCGAGCAGCAACGCCGAACCCGGCGCGGGGATGATCAGCTCGAACAGCACATGCGTCGAGAACCCCGCCGGCCCCGGGGGCGGATCGGTGACCATGCTCAGCGTGATCGCCAGGTGGTAGACGCCGGGATCGAAGGTCCCCGCGCCTGTCGACACCAGGCCGCCGGGGCCCGTCAACTCGATCACTGCGCTTGTGCCGGGATCGGCGTCGAAGACCACCGTGCTCCAGCTGTAGTCAAAGCTCGAGGTCACCGTGAAGAACGCGTCGAACAGCAGCAGGCCCTCGACATGGCCGCCGCCGGTGAGCGTGAACCCATCGAGCGCGGCGCCGCCGGTGATCGAGGCGCCCGGCATGTATGTAAAGGCCATGCTGGCGAACGAGCCCGTCAGCATGCTCGGCGTGCCCACTCCCTCGTCGATGAAGAACGAGCCCGCCCCCGGCGGCGTCGTCCAGTCGTCCATTACCACGCCCGAGAAATCCGACGCGAGGAAGCTGGCGCCGCCCATGCGCGAGTCGATCGACAGCGTGCCGCCCCAGGCGGCCCCGCTCAACGCAACAACAGAGGCCGCGACGCAAGCCGTGCTCACAGGTGACATGATGTTTATTCCCTTCCAACCCCGGTCGGCGCCCCACGCGCCGGTCTCCGAGCCGCCGGGCCGACAATGACCGGGCGTTGGGCCCAGCGTAACCCGGTCGGCGGGCCCATGGAAGGGGAAATCGACGGATCGATCGGGAGGTTCGCAGGATCCCGCCCAACAAGCGTGATCCTGCGCGGCCGGCGGAGCGAAATCATGGACTTTGGGCTTCTGAAAGCCGGCCCGCTGCGGTACGTTGGTGGCTTCGCCGCCCCGCCCAACCGACCCCGTGTCCGGGGCCGAGCATGGCGTGCGATCCTTCGTGGAGGCTCCCCGATGCCGAGCGCCGTCCAGACCTGCTGCAAGCCCGCGCTCCTCGGCGCCATCGCGACACTGAGCGCAACGCACGCGCTCGCCGGCGGCGCCGCGTACGAGCTCATCGACCTCGGCGTCGCTGCGGGGCTGAACGCCAGCGCCGGCGTCGATGTGAATGCGCTGGGGCATGTCGCCATCGGCTCCTGGAACAACGGCGACGGCGACACCAACAACACCGCCGAGCTCTGGATCGACCTCAATGGCGACGGCGTCGTGAACGCCGGCGAGCGCATGAACATGGGCTCGCTCGGCGGCGGCGAAACGCTGGTCCACGGCATGAACGCCATCGGCGCCTCGGTGGGCTCGGGCGAGAACGGTTCCGCGCAGACTCTGGCGTTCCGATGGGTCCCCGGCGGCGCCATCATGTCGCTGC
>CALKYH010000197.1 GCA_938003595.1 uncultured bacterium | reverse complement strand
GTGAAGAACAGCTGCGGCTCCACCACCTCCAGCTCGATCACCGCCGGCGCCCCCTCCCACTCCAGCAGGTCCACCCGCGCATAGAGCAGCGGCTCCTCCTCCGGCGGCTCCCCCGCCGCGCGCATCGCCGCCGCCACCGCGCCCAGCGTCTGGTCCGCCAGCGCCCGCTGCGCGGCGCTCGCCGTCAGCCGCTCGTAGGTCCCGCCCCAGTCCATCTGCACGCGGTAGTCCCCGCGCTTGGGCCGCTTCCGCAGCGCGTGCGAGAACGCCCCGCCGAACGACACCAGCGACGCCTCCCCCTCCTCCGTCACGCTGGGGACATACGGCTGCACGATCATGTCCTCTTCGAGCAAGGCCCCGTCCAGGTGCGCCTGCGCCGCCGCCAGGTCCCGCGCATCGGTGGCGTCCACGCGGATCTGCCGGCGCGCCGTCGCGCCGATCACCGGCTTGACCACCGCCCGATCCCACCCGCGATCCGCCAGAACCGCGCCCAGCGCCATCGCCCCGCCGCGCTCGACAATCTCGAACGGCACGATCCGCACGCCCTCGCGCTCGAGCCCGTGCAGGTACCGCTTGTCCGTGTTCCAGCGCAGCGTCGAGGCCCCGTTGAACATCGCCGTCGCCCGCCCCACGCGCTCGGCCCATCGCAGGAAGGCGTCTCTCTTGGTCGTGTAGTCCCACGGCGTCCGCACCAGGCACGCGTCGAACGCGCCCCAGTCCATTGCCTCGTCCGTCCACACCGCCGGGACCGCCTCTGCGCCCATGGCGCGCAGCGCCTCGCGCAGCGGCCCCTCGTCCGCGATCAGCTCCGGCAGCGCCGCGCTCGTCGCCAGGGCCACACGCCTGGCCATCAGTCCCCGTGCCTCTGCCGCAGCCGGGGCGAGAGCCGCAGCAGCAGCTCCACCCGCTCGAACTCATCCACCCAGTCCTGCAGCGTCGCGGCGATCTCGTCCTCCGGCATCGGCGCCCCCGGCAGCGGGCACGCCGCCCCCAGCTGCTTCGCCGCCACCGCCCGGTACCGAGACAGCGTCCGGTCCCCCAGCATCCCCACGAACTCAAAGTCCTCCGCCATGAAGATCACCGTCGGCACCCGCAGCCCCTGGTTGATCTTCACGCGCTCGCTCAGCTCGATGTGCTCGTCGCGGTCCACGAACCGCAGGTCGATCTTCGCGTTCTCGTCCGCGATCCGCGCCAGCATCGGGCACTGCGCCGAGCAGTCCCCGCACCAGATCCCCGAGGTCGCCAGGACCTTCACCTCCCGCGTGAACCCCCGCACCAGCGCGCGCTGCGCCTCCGTCAGGCGCACCCGCTCGTGCACCGAGCCCCACCGCCCGATCTGGTCCGCCGTGCCCTTCTCGACATACCGCGCGAACGACAGGCCCTGCTCGAAATGACGCTTCAGAAACTCGGCGCTCAGCATGGGCCAACCATACGGCCCCCGCCACCGGAAGTCACCGGCGCCGGCGCCTCCATCAATGCCGCTCCGCGTCGTTCTTCGGCGCCAGGCCCCACGGCTCGAACCGTTCCCCGTTCACGCTCGTGCCCGCCTGCTGGTTCTGCTTGGCCCGCTGCACAAACTCGTGCGGGAACGCCAGCGCCGGCGCCGTCGCCTCGTCCAGCCGCTTCATCTCCGCGTCCGTCAGCTCCACCGCCAGCGACCCGATGTTCGCGTGCAGCTGCTCCAGCGTCGTCGCCCCGATGATGATCGAGCTCACGCCCGGCTTCTTGCGCAGCCACGCCAGCGCCACATGCGCCGCCGTCGCCGGCTCGCCGCCCGCCCGGTGCCCCGCCGCGATCCCCTTGAGCAGGTCCACAAGGTCAAACACCTTCTCGTTGAAGTTCTTCGCCACCCACTCGCCCCGCTTCGCGTCCGCAGCCGTGCTTCCGCGGCCATACTTCCCGCTCAACACCCCGCCCCGCAGCGGCGACCACGGCGTCACCCCCATCCCCAGCTCCCGCGCCATCGGCATCAGGTCCCCCTCCACCGTCCGCTCCAGCAGCGAGTACTCGATCTGCAGCGCCACGCTCGGCGTCCACGACCGGAAGATCGCCTCGTACTGCGCCTGCACGGCCTTCCACGCCGGCGTGTCGCTGAACCCGATGTGCAGCACCTTCCCCGCCCGCACCAGGTCGTCCAGCGCCCGCATCGTCTCGTCGATCGGCGTGTGCGGGTCCCAGCAGTGCATCCAGTACAGGTCGATGTACTCCGTCCGCAGCCGGCGCAGCGAGTGCTCGCACGCGTTCATGACCGCCTTCCGCCCCGCCCCGCCGCAGTTCGGATCCCCCGTCCGCAGCCCCCCGAAGAACTTCGTCGCGATGACCGCGCGCTCTCTCTTCCGGGGGTCGTGCCCGATGTGGTCCCCGATGATCTTCTCGGAGTGCCCCTTGGTGTAGATGTTCGCCGTATCGAGGAAGTTGCCCCCCGCCTCGAAGTACGCGTCCATGATCCGCACCGAGTCCGCCACCGACGACCCCCACCCCCAGTCCTCGCCGAAGGTCATCGTCCCCAGACACAGCGGCGAGACCCGCAGGCCCGACCGCCCCAGCGTGCGATAGTCGTCAAGCTTCATACCCCCACCATAGGGCCCACCCGCTCCCGGTCGCCTCCCCCCCGTGCAACCCACCGTGCCCGTCACCGTGGCTCTGCACGGCCGCGGACTCCGAACATCCGCTCCACCTCTATTCTTCTCCGCGCTCACTGCGCCCTCCGCGACCTCTGCGTTCGATCCCGTCTCCTTCCCCTCCCCCTCCGAACCCTCCGTGCCCTTCGCGTTCTTCGCGTTCAACCTCCCTACGCCGCCGCGCCCGACCACTCCTCCGCCCCCAGCGACGCCCGCAGCCGCGCCACCGCACGCCGCAGCCGCGTCTTGATCGTCCCGATCGGCGAATCCATCGCCGCCGCGATCTGCCCGTGGCTCAGCCCGTTGTGCACCGACATCCACACCACGCGCCGCTCGTCCTCCGGCAGCCCGTCGAACGCCGCCGCCGCCGCGCGCCCGCCATCCACCCGCGCCGCCGACCCCGAAGCCCCCGCCGCCCCCGCGCGCTCCAGCGCCGCCCGCCGCGCCGCCATCCGCCGCGACTCCACCCGACGCTGGTGATCGATCAACCGCCGGTGCGCCACCGTCGCCACGAACGACGCCTCCGAGCCCTTCGCCCGATCGAACCGCCCCGCCGACAGCCACAGCTCCACGAACACCTCCTGCACCGCGTCGTCCACTTCCTGCGGCGCCATACGCAGCCGCCGCCGCGCCAATCGCCACACCAGCCCGCTGTACTCCTCCAGACACGCCGCGACCGCCGTGTCGTCTCCCCGGGCGATGCGTTCAAGAATCTCACTCACGGTCCGCCTCGTTCCATGCGACACCGACGCCGGCGCCGCAGCCGCCGTCGGAACAAGTCATCGTGCTCGCGCCAAATGAACCCGCGGAAGCCGTCCGCATGAACCCTGTCTCATGCGCCGCCCGCCCGTCCGGGGCCGCCCCAACGGTCCGGGGCTGCCTGGAGAACCACGCGCACCGCCCGTTCATTCCCTCCCCTCCCGATGAATCGCGCGATCGCGGCCAAAACAAAAAGAAGCGCCGCCCCGAAGGACGACGCCTCGAAAAGAGACAGAACCCCTCGCGTCCGTCTCAACGCCGGCGACGCAGGCCCGCCAGCAGCGCCAGCCCGCCCAGCGCCGCGCCGCCCGGCGCCGGGATCACGCTGATCGAGGTCACCACGGCGCCGCCGCCGATGTCCCCGATCATCGTCGCGGCGCCCGTGCCCAGGTCCACCGTCCAGAAGGTCGAGATCGAGTTCGTCGCGTCCATGACCGACATGTACGCCGCGCCCGTCACGCCCGAGATATCGAACGACAGCGTGTCGCCCAGGTCCGTCCCCAGCGACCCCACCGTCAGCAGCGTGCCCGCGCTGTTCGCCTGCGTCACCAGGATGTCCAGCCCCGTGTCCACGCCGTACAGCTGCGTCGAGAGCGTCCCCGCGAAGCTGTTCGTGTACGCCGAGCCGACGATGTTCGGGTCCGCGCCCTCGTTCGGATCGCCGGCGCCGTAGAACACCGGGATCACCCCCGTGTTCGTCGTCGTCCCCGTGTCCGGGTTGCCCACCAGGTTCTGATTCGCGTCGCTCACAATGCGGATGCGGTCGATCACCGGGTTGAAGTCAAACCCGAACGAAGACCCGTTCAGCGCCGGCGAGAAGCTCCCCGCCCCCACCACCGACGCGGCGCCGCTCGCCAGGTTCAGCGTGTACAGGTTGTTGAAGCTCCCCATCGCGAACAGCTGCCCCGTCGCCGGGCGGAAGTCGATCCCCCGGATCGTCTCGTTCTGCTGCAGACCCGAGATCGCAACCCCCGTGAGAATGTCCAGCGGGCTGCCCGACCGGAACGACACCAGCGTCTGCGTGTCCGTCACGCCGTACACCAGCTCCGCCGAAGCCGAAGAAGCCGCGCCCGCGGCCACAACGCACCCACACACCAGCCCGAAACGACGAGCAATATCCATACGGTTCATCTGTCTCTCCTGAATCGTGGAAGGAAAGTCGAAAGCGGACGCGCGACAACCACGCCTCCACCCGCCTTTCGGACCCCGACGCCGATCAGTTTTTGATCATCAACCCCGCGCAGGCCCAGCTCAAGAGACCGCGGAACGCATCCACGCGATCTCCGCCTCGAAGTCCTCCTCCGTCGCCGAGGATTCTGACACCACCTCTTCGAGCAGCGCCAGCAGCCGCTTCTTCACCGTCTGCACCGCCGCCGCCGCATCCGCCGCCGATCGATACCCCAGCTCCGCGGCCAATTCCGCCATCGACCGCGCCGCCACCTGCCCCCTGGCCGGCGCCAGTTCCCGCGCCTCGAACAGCCGCCAGTGCGCGACCTTCCCGTTGCCCTCGAAGTGCGCCCGGCACCGCGCGATCGCCTCGTTCAGCGCCGCCGCCGCCCACTGCCGGTCGAACTCCTCCTCCGGCCCCGCGCCCGTCGCCCCCATCGACCGCTCCACCGACTCGATCGCGTCCCGCGGCGGCTGGCTCACCGCCGCCCGCCGACCGTCCGCCCGCGCCGCGTCCCGCTGATAGTTCCGCAGCGACGCCAGCACCAGCGTCCGCAACCGCCCGCGATCCCGGTCCGCCCGCCCGAACAACTCGCGCCCCAGCACGACATCAGCGAAGAACGCCTGCGTCTCTTCCGCCGCCTGCTCGCGCCCCTGGCCCCGCCGACGCAGATACCCGTACACCGCCGGCCAATACGCCTGCACCAGCCGCACCGTCGCGTCCTGCCGCGCGGCCTCGTCCTCCCCCCGCAGCGCCTCCACGAGCGTCCACCGCGTCGTCTCGAATCGAGCCCCAGTTCGCTCCAATCCCACGCGCGACCTCCCGACGACGCCTCATGCCCGAAGCGACGCCCCACTCTATCAAAATTTTCTGCGCCCCAAACCTATATTCCCGCCGTCGCCGCGTATTCTGGCGGGAGCCGCGGCCGGGATTGCTCTGTTCGCCCATGCTCGCCGGGCCTCGTGGAATGCCGCACTCCCCCACCTACTCCGACGACGACGAGCGCCGCGCCGCGGATCTCGACGTCGCCGCCGCTCGCCGCGTCCTCGCGTCGCTGCTCGCGCACGAGCCGTCGTCCACCGACGCCGGCCCCGAAGCCGAGGCCGACGCCGACGCCGCCGCCCTTCCGAGGATCCCGGGCTACATCCTGATCGAGCGCCTCGGCGCCGGCGGAGGCGGCGAGGTCTTCCGCGCCGTGCGCGACGGCTCCGACAGCCCCGTCGCCCTCAAACTGCTCCGCGCTCGCCTTGGCGACTCCGAACGCGCCCAGCGCGCCTGGCGCGAGCTCCAGCTCCTTGCCTCCATCCGTGCGCCCTCCGTCCCGCGCGCGCTCGACTACGGCGTCCACAACGGCCGGCTCTACATCGTCTCGGAGTTTCTCGACGGCGTCGGCCTCGATCGCTGGGCCGCCGACCCCGCGCACGGCCGCCGCGAGCGCGTCGAACTCCTCGCACGCATCGCCGAGGCCGCACAAACGCTCCATGAACAGGGCGTCATCCACCGCGACCTCAAACCCTCCAACATCCTCGTCGATGCACAGGGCCGCCCCGCCATCATCGACCTGGGCGTCGCCTCGCTCCTGGCCGACCATGTCATGCAGACCCTCACCGCCGACGGCGCGCCCGTCGGCACGCCCGCCTTCATGGCCCCCGAGCAAGCCCGCGGCGAGCGTGCCCTCATCTCGACCCGCAGCGACATCTACGCCCTCGGCGCCGTCTCCTTCTTCCTTCTCACCGGGCGCACGCCCCACGACATGCAGGCCACGCTCCACGAGGCCGTCCGCCGCGTCGCCTTCGACCCGCCCCTCGACCCGCGCGCCCTCGACCACACCATCGACCCCTCCCTCGCCGCCGTGCTCGCCAAGGCCTGCGCCCGACAACCGCAGGCGCGCTACGCCTCCGCCGCCGAGTTCGCGGACGACCTGCGCCGCTGGCTCCGCGCCGAGCCCGTCGCCGCCCGTCCCGCCGGCCCGTGGACTCGTGCAGCGCGATGGGCCGGCGCCCACCCGATCCAGACCACCGTCGCTGCGTGCATCCTCATCGCCGCCACCTCGCTGGCCTCCACGGCGCTCGCCGTCTGGTGGCTGAACATGCGCCCTTCGCGCGTCGCCATCTCGCCCGACCGCCGCGAAGTCTCCGTCGTCTCCGCCAGTGGACGCACGATCCACACCTGGTCCTGCCGACCCGGCGACCCGCGGCGCGTCGCCGTCGCCCGCATCGTCCCCCGCCCCCGCGCCCTCGGCGGCGGCCGCGTCCTCGTGCTGCTCATGCACAACGACCCGAACGAATCCTGGCCGGTCGACGCGCTCGCCGTCTTCAACCTTGACGACCTCGACGAGCCCCTCTGGCACACGCCCGGCGGCCCGCCCGGCCTCACGCCCCCGCGCCCGCCGATCGAGACCGACAACACCTACGCCGCGAGCAACGCCATCCTCGCCGACATCTTCCCCGAACGCCCCGGTCCGGAGATCGTCGCGACCTTCACCCAATCCAACCAGCCCGCGGCGCTCCGGGTCTACAACCTCAACGGCGAGGTCCTCTACGAATTCTGGCATCACGGCTCCATCGGCGACCTCGCCTGGCTCTCCGTGCCCCGCCAGATCGTCGTCTATGGCAGCAACAACGAGGCGACCTGGTCGCAGCTCGGCCTCGAAGGCCCCAAGGACATCCACCAGCCCACGGCGCTCTTCGCCATGCGCCCGGAATTGGGCGTGCGACTGGGCGTCATCAACGGACCTCACAAGAGCGCCGACGCCGAGCCCGCCTGGTACCGCTACTTCTGGCCGCCGAGACTCCGCGAATTCGTAACCATCACGCTGCGCGAGCTTCCATCCGACGCCAGCCAAATCGGCGCAGTCGCGGAGCTGGGCCTCGACGCGCTCGACAACGAGGGCGGCGTCTGGTGGGTCGTCAACGACCGGGGAGATGTCGTGTACGCGCAGGCGACCGACGGCTTCCTGCGCCACCACCCCGACATCGACTGGACCGAGTTCACCCTCGTCGAACGCCTCGACCAACCCCCAGCGCCAGCGCTCACTCCGACCGCGCCAACACCGAGGTGAGCCGCGCCCGTCAGGGCGCGTGCCCGCCCGTACCCTCACATCCCGTGCCCGTGCCCG
>CALKYH010000196.1 GCA_938003595.1 uncultured bacterium | reverse complement strand
TCGTCGAGCAGGTCCGGCGCCTCCACCAGCGACTCCCGCATCGTCTGCATCGCCAGCTCCGCGATCGCCGTGGAGACCATGTCCACGATCAGGAACGCCCCCGCGCGGCACTGCTCGGCGATGCCGAACATCGCCATCACATCGCTCTCAAACCGCTGCGCGTCGCCCGAGGCCATCGCGGCGTGGGCGTCCACCCGCAGAATCCTCGCCATCCGCCTCATGTCCGCCAGGTAGGGCAGCAGGATGTCCACAACCACGGGATTCACCGGCGCATCCGACGCGACGACCTTGGCGGCTTCGTCCTCCTCGCCGTAGGCGCGGAGCAGATCAGCGTCGGGGAGCGACGAGAACCGGTACCCCATGGCCGGCTTCGAAGCCGCCTCACGGAGCTTCTGCACGCCGTCGCGATGCGACTCGACCCATGCGAAGGCCTCCTCGCGCGTCGGCGCCACGGACCACGCCCAGTTCTGCCGCCGCCATGCCTCGTTCTGGTACAGCCGCCGGATGGCGTCCAGGTACAGCGGCCAGGCGCGGTCGCTCTCCGGAACCGCGTCGATCTTGGCGTTCATCTCCGCGATGTAGTTCCGCTCGATGTTCGGCTCGCCCGTGTTGTAGATCACGAACAACGCCGCGTACGCGACGAACAGCAGCGCCAGCGCGCCCCCCGCCGCCAGCGCCGCGGCCCTGGCCGTGCCCGCCATCGCACGCCACCACAGCGGCCTGTTGCGCTTCTTGGCCCGCCGGATGAGCTTGGCCGCGGCCTTGGGCTCCCCGAACGCCTCGATCAATTCCTCGGCGCCCGCGCCGCTCTCGAGCCCGTCGGCGAAGTGCGCCGTCAGCTCGCGCGAGACCTCCGCCCGCTCGCCGCGCCAGAGCTTCGTCCGCTTCGCGATGCGCTCGACAAAGCCCGACAGCTCCGCCGGCAGCGCGCCCGGTTGGTCCCCGCGGGCGTTCACGCCAGCGCCCCCTTCCCACCGAAGCCGAACGACGCCGGCTCGGGGCCGACGCCCAGGGCGCTCATGGCGCCGGCGAGGGCGTTCCACTGCTTGGCGTCGCCGGCGAGCTTCTTGCGGCCCTTGGGCGTGAGCCGGTAGTAGCGCCGCTCGCGCCCGGTCTTGGCCTCGCGCCACTCGGAGGCGATGAGCTCCTTGGCCTCGAGGTTGTACAGCAGCGGGTACAGCGTGGACTGGCCCATCGCCAGCACGCCGCCGGTCTGCTTCGCGAGGGATTCGACCAGTTCGTACCCGTACATCTCGCGCCGGGAGAGCAGCGAGAGGACCGCGATGGGCCCGGCGCCGCGCAGGAGTTCGCGTTCGATCTTCATGGGGAGAACCCGCCTTTCAGGGCCGCGGCAAGGGCAGCCGCACATACTATGCCACACAGAGTATACGGCGCCAAGTATCGGGCGGTTGCCGTGTTGGAGCCAGATTCTCTCGCTCCGGGCAGTTCTCTTCTTCCGGCGCTGGTGGTCCCCTTCGTACCCGGGCCGCCTCTCAACCCTCTGGGCTCTGCCCCGGCCCCGAAGGGGCCTCAATACCCCGCGCCCAACCGGAACTCCTGCCCACACTCCGGGCACACGCCGCTCGTCAGGCCCTCCAGCGAATACCCGCAGCCGGAGCACTCGGTCCGCGGCAGCTCCACGCGTTGACCGGCGAACACGAACTCCTCGCCGCACGCCGGGCAGAGGTTGTCTTTCGCGTCCGCGATCGGGTATCCGCAGCTCGGGCAGGTCCCCGGCTTGGGGCGCGGCGACAGCCGACCCACGAAGTGGCACAGCCCCAGGTACGCCGCCAGCGGCGCCACCGCGATCCCGGTCAGCAGCGGATCTGTGATCTGCGAGAGGGTGTACCCCGTGGCCGCGGCGACGCACGCCGAGGGCGCCACGACGCCCCAGAAGATCACCCGCAGCGGCCGATCCTCCAGACACCGCGCCGAGACCGGGATCATCAGGACCGCTGCCGCAGCGCCGACCGCCCCTCCGATGATCAGGGCAGTGATGAGCCACTTCACCCGGAACTGCCACCAGCCCCAGAACAACAGCGTGCCCAGCAGCGGCCCGGAGTAGAACGCGAGCGCCAGGTACAGAACATCGAGCAGCCGGACCGCTCGCCGCGCCTCCGGGACGGCGATCGGCGAGATCAGGATGTCTCGGGGCCTGCGCGCCATCGTGTCACCCTACTCCCCCAGCAGATCACAGAACCCCTTGCACGCCTTGCTCTTCTTGAAGTCCCCCGCCAGCATGCCAGCGATCACCTTGTTGATCTTCTCCCGCGCCTTGTCGAGCTTCAGCGACGAGAACGGGATCACGCCCCGGTCGCCCGTCGCCAGCAGCCAGTACTCGCCCGAGCCCGGCGGGCACTGCGGCTGGGGATCGTCCTCCGTCGCCAGGTTCAGCACATGGGGCAGCGCCAGGGCGTAGATCGACAGCTGCGGGTCGTCGGCGGCGGGCTCGGTCAGATACTTCGCGGCGTGGCCCGTCTTGTAGTCCACCACGCGGTAGGTGTTGTCGGGCAGCTGCTCCACGCGGTCGATCTTGCCGCTGATCCAGTGCGTGACGCCGTTCACCACATACGGCGCCTTGAAGCCCTGCTCCACGCCCAGGATCAGGGTGTCGGGGTCGTGCATCTCGAACGCGGTCTCCAGCATCGCCGCGAGTCGTTCGCCGACATCCTCGGGCATCTCCAGGTTCTTCGGCCACTCGGCGATCTTCTCGCGCCCGATCGCCTGCAGGCGCGCCAGCGCCGGCGCGCCCCGCGGCGGCTCGCGGCCCTCTTCCTCGGCCTTGCGCGCCTCGCCGAGCCACTGCTCCAGCGCCTTGTGCGCCACATCGCCGACCGACAGCGCCGCGGTCTTGGCCTCGTCGAGCTTCATCACATACTTCAGGTAGTAGCAGCGCGGGCAGTCCTGGTAGGCCTTGATGGCGCTGTACGACAGCCACAGCGGCGCCCGCAGCGGGCGGGTCAGCGGGACATCGGGCTCGTCGCGGCGCAGCTTCGCGATGATCTCCGCCAGCAGGTGCGATTCGCCCACTTCCGCAGCGCCGGGCTTGCGCCGGACCTCGCGCAGGTGCGCCACCGCCGCCAGACGGGCCGCGGCCTCCGCGAGCCGCTGCTGCACCGCGCGCAGCTCATCCTCGGTGATCCCCGCGCGCTCCGCCTGGAACAGCGCGCTCGCCGCGTCCCGGCGCGCCAGCGCCGCGGCGCGCTCCAGCCGGCTCAGCCCCGGCGCGCGCGCGTCGCCGCCCTCGGCCGCGTCCTCCGCCTCCGGCAGCGCCAGCCCGGCGCGCTCGACAAACTCCATCCCCTTGCCGACGGGGATCTCCAGCCCCGGCGCGTCGTGCGTCAGCTCCAGGAAGTAGTCCGTCGAGCTGGTGGACTTGGTCTTCTTCTCCTTCGCCACCAGCACGAGCCGGCGCTCGGCGCGGGTGCAGGCCACATAGAACAGCCGGCGCTCATCGTCGGCCTTGTCGGACGGCGCGGCGCCCGTCAGCGAGACCGGCAGCTCGCCGTCGTCGCGCGACTGGGCGGAGGTCAGCGGGAAGCCGTGCGGCGGGCGGACCCGCGCCACGAACACCGTGTCGAACTCCAGCCCCTTGGCCGTGTGCGCCGTCAGCACGCGCACCGCGTCGCGGTCGGGATCGTCCTCGTCCGCCGCGCCGTCCACGCGCTCGTCGCCCGCGCCGATGAACGCCTGCTCGTACTCGTCCAGGTCCGCCCGGTAGCGCAGGAACGCCGCGATGTCCCCCGGCGCCTCCAGCCGGGGCGTGCGCTCGGCGACGAACTTCAACACCTGCACCAGGTCCGCCACGCGCCGCGCGTGCTCGCGGGGCGGCAGTGTCTCGGCGTGGGTGAGCCGCATCTGCCGCACGATGTGGTCCACGGTGCGCCCCGCGTCGTGCGTCGCGCCGAACTGCGTGAACTTCCCCAGCATCTCCAGGCACTGGCCCACGCGCGGCTCGGCGGCGCCGTGCTCCCGCAGCAGCCACTGGCCGAACGGCCGCTCATCGCCCCGGTGCGCGGCGCTGCGATGATTCTGGCTCCACTCCCCCACCACCTCCGGCGACACGCCGAACGGCGGCCGGATCAGCAGCCGCTGCAGCGCCGGCCGGTCGCCGGGGTCCACGATCAGCGCCATCCACGCGAGCAGGTCCTGCACGGTGGGCTCGTCGAGCGGGCTGGGCCGGGCCTTCACCGCCACGGGGATGTCGTGGACCTCCAGCTCGCGCGCGACGGTGTCCAGGAAGTTCGTGGTCCGCACCAGCACGGCGAAGTCGCGCCACCTGCGCTTCTTGTTCGCCCGCATGTCGTCGAGGATCATCGCCGCGACGACCGTGCCGATCTCCTCGTCGCTCTCGGTCGTCACGCCCTCCACGCCGCCCGGTGCCTTGGGGTTCGCGGCCTCGATCGTCTTCTCCGGCGCGAAGCGGTGGTGGGCCGCGGAGATGATCGTGTTCGCCGCTTCGATGATCCGCGGCGCCGAGCGGTAGTTCTGCGTCAGCTCGATCTTCTGGTGCCCCGGGTAATAGTCCGCGAACCGCTCGAACGCGCGGTCGTCCGCCCCTCGGAACCCGTAGATCGCCTGGTCGTCGTCGCCGACCACGCACAGGTCCGGCCCGCCGCCCTTGGCCCGGTGCGGCGCGAGCTGGGTCAGCAGCTCGATCTGCGTGGTGTTCCAGTCCTGGAATTCGTCCACAACGATGTGGCGCGCCTCGTCGCGGACGATCGCCGCGGCCATCGGCTTCTCGCGCAGCAGCCGCAGGGGCAGCCACAGGTAGTCATCGAGCGTCACCAGCCCACGACGGAGACTCTCGCGTTCGTACGCCTCGAACAGCTCGGCCATCTGCTCGTGCTGGGGCAGCTCCACGCGCTCGCGGGCCTCGGCGATCTCGTCCAGCCCGTGGTCGCCGCTGGCCAGCGCCGCGGCGCGCCGCTGGCACCACTGCCGGCACCGCTCCGGCGACACCGCGCGGTCGCGGCACTTGCCGATGAACTGCGCCGCCTCCTCCAGGACCGTGTCCATGCCCTCGCCGGCGCGCTCGCGGAACAGCCCCCGCTCGCGCACGATCTCGCGCAACAGCCGCTTGCGCTGGGCGGAGTCCATGATGTCCCAGTCCGCCGGGAGGCGGAGCATGTCGCCGAACCGCTGCACCAGCGAGCGCCCGTAGGCGTGGCAGGTCATCGCCCGCACGCGCTCGGCCTTGAAGCCCACCAGCGCCGCGAGCCGCTGGCGCACCTCTTCCGCGGCCTTGATGTTGAACGCCAGGCACAGCACGCGCTCGGGCTCGGCGCCCTCGGCCAGCAGCCGCGCCACGCGATGGATGATGACCCGCGTCTTGCCCGAGCCCGGCCCGGCCAGCACGGCGACCGGCCCGCCGGACCAGCCCGCGGCCTCCTTCTGGCGATCGTTCAGCCCGTCGTCCCACGACTTGCCCGGCGAGGTGGTTGAACCCATGGACCGATCCTACGGCATCCCCGCCGGCGCCCCGGGCCGCCGGTGACAGGCTGGTGTCACCCCCGCCCCTGCGGGCGCGCGCGATCGCCCCGGGGTGCGATGGCCTGGTTCAGATGTGGGTCAGCTCGGCGTCGTCCGCCCGGGCGACATCGTTGGTCGGGGCGTAGTGGGCGGCCTTGAGCGCGGCCTTCCACTCGGCGCCGGACTCGCAGATCTCCGCCGCCTCGCGGTGCACCACCGCGCGGGTCTTGCCCTCGATCACCGCCGCACGCACCGCCTCGAAGGTCGGAGCCTCGGCGTCGATCTCGGTCCACGCGGCGCCGGCCTGCAGCCAGACATGGGCGTCGCTGCCGCCGGTCAGGGGCAGGTTGTGCTCCGCGGCGTACGCGCGGACCAGCGGCTCGTTGGTCGAGGCGAATCGGGCGTTGACCTCCACGGCGTCGAACAGCCGGGCGGCGACGGCCGGATCGAGCTGCCGGATGGACTTGCCCTGGCGCATCGGGTGGGCGGAGATCCGCAGGGTGCGCAGGCCGAGCGCCTCGAGCGTATCGGCCAGTTCCAAGCCCGTCGGGTGGTGGCCCTCGGACAGCGGGGTCTCGAAGGCGTTGTCCAGCCGGCGCAGCTCGTGCAGCGGGGCGATGATCAGGACATCGCACCGCTCAGCGAGGGTCAGCTCGGCGCCGGTGAAGAACAGGGCGCCGCCGATCTCGAACCGGCCCGCGCGATAGTCGTGGTGGGCCGCGAGCGAGGCGTACATCCGCCAGAAGTCCTGCGCGTGGAAGTGTTCGGTGACGGCGGCGCCGTGCAGCCCGCGCCGGAGGAGTGTGCGGGCGAAACGCTCGGCGTCGCGCAAGCGAAAGGGCATTCGCTTGGCCACCTTGAGGTGGCAGTGCATGTCCAGGCGTAGGGCGCTCATTCGTTGAGACCTCCGTCTTGACCGTTTCCGAACGGATCCGAGTATAGCCACGCCGACCGCCGCCCCGCAGGGGTGGACAAGGTGTCGAAAGGCGCGATAACCCCGGATTTGACGGTCGTTTAGACTCGCCTCACAGGTCCAGCAGCAGGCGCTCGGGGTTCTCGAGGGCCTTCTTGATGTGGACGAGGAACGAGACCGCTTCGGCGCCGTCGATGAGCCGGTGGTCGTAGGACACCGCCAGGTACATCATGGGGCGCACGACGATCTCGCCGGACCCCGGCTTCAGGGGGTTCTCCACCGGGCGCCGGACGATGTTGTGCATCCCGAGGATCGCCGCCTGAGGCGGATTGAGGATCGGGGTGGACATCATCGAGCCGTAGATCCCGCCGTTGGTGATCGTGAAGGTGCCGCCCTGGATCTCCTCCAGCGTGAGCTTGCCGTCGCGGGCCCTGGCGGCCAGGTCGCGGATAGCGCTCTCGATCTGGGCGAAGGACAGCGTCTGGGCGTTGCGGACCACCGGGACGGTCAGCCCCTTGGGGGTGCCGACGGCCACGGCGATATCGCAGTAGTCGTGCTTCTCGATCTCCGGGCCCTGGGCGCCGTCCACGATGGAGGCGTTGACCAGGGGGTAGGCCTGCAGGGCGGCGACCGAGGCCTTCACGAAGAAGGACATGAAGCCCAGGCCCACACCATGCTTCTTCTCGAACTGCTCCTTGTGGCGCGAGCGCAGGTCCATGACCGCGGACATGTCGACCTCGTTGAAGGTCGTGAGCATCGCGGCGGTGTGCTGGGCCTCGACCAGGCGCTGGGCGATCCGCTGGCGGAGCGGGGTCATCTTCTCGCGGCGGACGCC
>CALKYH010000195.1 GCA_938003595.1 uncultured bacterium | reverse complement strand
CAACGCTCCTACGGTGAGCGTTCTCTAGAGAATCTCACACGCCCGCAGGCTCACCCCTGCGGGCGTTTTTCTTTGCCCGCGCTCTGGTCCCGCTATCCTGCGTCGGTCCGTCCGATCCGCCGCGATGGAGGCGCCCCCATGGCCGAGCGCGAGAGCATCGAGTCCCTGCTGCACGAGAACCGTCTGTTCCCCCCGACCCAGCGGGCCAGCGAGGGGGCGGAAATCGGCTCGCTGGAACAGTGGCGACAGACAAGGCGACGCTCGCTCGAGGACCCGGAGGGCTTCTGGGACCAGGAGGCCCGGCGCCTGCGCTGGTTCACCCCGTGGTCGAAGACGCTGGAATGGGCGGCGCCGGACGCGAAGTGGTTCGTCGGCGGCACGACGAACCTCTGCTTCAACTGCGTGGACCGGCACATCGACGAGGGGCGCGGCGACGCGACGGCGATCCTCTGGGAAGGCGAGCCGATCGGCGACAAGGGCCCGGAGATCCGCCGGCTGACCTACGACGATGTCCGCCGCGAGACCGCGAGGCTGGGCAACGCGCTGCGGGCGCTGGGCGTGCGCCCGGGCGAGATCGTGACGATCTACATGCCGATGGTCCCGGAGCTGGCGATCGCGATGCTCGCGTGCGCGCGGATCGGCGCGGCGCACTCGGTGATCTTCGGCGGGTTCAGCGCCTCGGCGATCGCCGACCGCGTGGCCGACGCCGGCAGCCGCGTGATCCTCACGGCCGACGGCGGCTGGCGGCGCGGGAAGGTCGTGCCGCTGAAGGACAATGTGGACGAGGCGTGCGCGGCGCTGGGCGGCAGGGTCGAGCATGTGGTGATGCTGGAGCGCTGCGGGAACACCGTCGCCTGGACGGAGGGTCGCGACCGGCGCTGGGCCGAGGTCGTCGGCGAAGCGTCGGCGGACTGCCCCTGCGCCCCCATGGACAGCGAGGCGCTGCTGTTCGTGCTGTACACCTCCGGCACGACGGGCAAGCCCAAGGGGATCATGCACACCACCGGCGGGTACATGGTGCAGGCGGCGTGCACCAGCCGCCTGGTGTTCGACCTGCGCCCGGAGCGCGGCGATGTCTACTGGTGCACGGCCGACTGCGGCTGGGTGACGGGGCACAGCTATGTCGTGTACGGGGCGATGTGCTGCGGCGTGCCCACGGTGATGTACGAGGGCGCGCCGGACGCGCCCACGCCGGCGCGGTTCTGGCAGATCATCGAGCGGCACAGGGTCTCGCAGCTGTACACCGCCCCCACCGCCATCCGCGCGTTCATGCGCTGGGGCGAGAAGTTCGTGGAGGGAGCCGACCTGTCGTCGCTGCGCGTGCTGGGCACGGTGGGCGAGCCGATCAACCCCGAGGCGTGGATGTGGTACCACCGCGTCATCGGCGCCGAGCGCTGCCCGATCGTGGACACCTGGTGGCAGACCGAAACGGGCGGGCACATGATCACGCCCCTGCCGGGGGCGACGCCGACCAAGCCGGGCTCGTGCACGACGCCGTTCTTCGGGATCGACGCCGCGATCGTCAACGAGCAGGGCGAGGAGATGCCCGCCAACGAGGGCGGGCTGCTGGCGATCCGCCGGCCGTGGCCGGGGATGCTGCGGGGCGTGCTGAACGACCGCGACCGGTTCGTGCAGACCTACTGGTCGCGGATCCGGGGCCGGGACGGCACGCCGTATTACTTCGCCGGCGACGGCGCGCGGCGCGACGAGGACGGCTACTTCTGGATCATGGGGCGCGTGGACGATGTCATCAATGTGTCCGGCCATCGGCTGGGCACGATGGAGGTCGAGAGCGCCCTGGTCAGCCACGCGGCGGTGGCGGAGGCGGCGGTCGTGAGCATGCCGCACGAGATCAAGGGCGCGGGGATCGCGGCGTTCGTGACGCTGCGCGACGACGCGGGCCTGGCGCCGGACGAGCGCCTGCGCGAGACGCTGCGCGCCCATGTGACCAAGGAGATCGGCGCCATCGCCCGGCCGGACATGATCCGCTTCACCAAGGCGCTGCCCAAGACGCGCTCGGGCAAGATCATGAGAAGGCTGCTGCGGGCCATCGCCGAGGGCAAGGAGCAGATCGGCGACACCACCACGCTCGAGGACTACGCCGTGCTCGCCAAGCTGCGGGAGAGCGACGAGACCTGAGCCCGCCGGGCATGGGAGACGACATGGCGAAGGAACGCGACGAGAAGTCGATGGAGCACTGGGACGGCGTGCACCGGTATGTGCGCGAGGTCTTCGGCGAGCAGGAGGCGGCGCTGGCCGCGATCATGCCCCGCGCCGTCGCCGCCGGCGTGCCCGCCATCGCGGTGGACGCCTCGGTCGGGCGGCTGTTGAAGATGCTCTGCGGCATGACCGGCGGCGGACGGGGCGCCTCGCTCGCGCTGGAGCTGGGCGCTCTGGCGGGCTACTCGGCGGTGTGGATCGCGCGGGGCCTGTGCCGCGACCCCGCGGGGCGGCTCATCACGCTCGAGCCCGAGCCGGCGCACGCGGATGTCGCGGCGCGGTCGCTGGCGTCGGCGGGAGTGGACGATCGCGTGGAGATCCGTCGCGCGCCCGCGCTGGAGGAGATCCCGCGGCTGCGGAAGGAGTTCGGCGACAGCTCGCTCGACTTCGTCTTCATCGACGCGGTGAAGGCGGAGTACCTGGATTACTTCACGGCGCTGCGCCCGATGGTGCGCCGGGGCGGGTTGATCGTCGCGGACAATGTGCTCGGCGCCGGCTGGTGGATCACCGACGAGCCCGGGAGCGACCCGTCGCGCGACGCGATCGATCGGTTCAACCGCGCGGTCGCGGCGGACCCGTGGTTCGAGGCGGCGTGCGTGCCGCTGCGCGAGGGGCTGCTGGTGGCGCGCCGGCTGGGCTGAGCGCTCAGGGGGCGGGCTTGTCGGCGCCGTCGGCCCTGGTCTCGGGGCGCTGGGCCTTGGACTGCGCGGCCAGCGAGGTGAACGCCGCGAAGCCGAAGGGCTCGCCGTTGCCGCCGCCGGAGATCTCTTCGACGGCCTGCTCGAGCTGCCGAACCAGCTCGTCGGTGAGGCTGTGCACGGCGCGGATCTCCTCGAGGGGGATGGTGAAGACCTCGCCGGTGGGCGTATGGATGTTGAACACGGTGCACTGGACGGCCATGCAGAGCTGGATGGTCTCCGGCGCCGCGATGCTGCAGGGGAACAGAGGTTCGACCCCGGCGACGGGGATGCGCTCGCCGCCCCGGGTCAGGATCGCGATGCGTCCGTCCATGACCTGCGGGTGCGAGGCGCCGAGGGCGGGCAGCGCGACGAGCATCTCGCGGACGACGTTCTGCCAGAAGACGGTCCGGGTGTGCTCAAGGCGCTGGATGGGCTCGACGGCGGGCGCGGCCCGGCCCAGGAGCGGGGCGTAGGGCGGCGGGGGCGGCGCCTCTGCGGCGAGATCGGCGGGGGTGGGCGCTTCGCTGGGCATGACGCCGGCAGTCTAGCGGAGGGGCTGGCGGGCCGAGGCCAAAAAAGAACCGGCCGACCCTTTCGGATCGGCCGGTCGAAACTGCAGATGAGGCTCGCGGTCGGTTCGGCTCAGAAGAGGAGCTGGAACTGAGCGCGGATCGTGAACTCGCCCTCTTCGTTCGAAGCGAGCATGCCGATGCCGTTGTTGCCGCCGGTCGCGAGACCGTTGTTGCTGGTGTTCGACGAGGCGATGCCCATCGCGCCGAGGCTCGACTGGGTGGTGTCGTCGATGTTGTAGACCACGTCGACCGAGAACTTCGCGGCCTGGCCGTGGATGTAGTAGTTCACACCCGCGGTGATCGTGTTGAAGTTCTGATCGTTGGGGCCGCGATCGCTGTCGGGAACGATGAGGTCATAGCGGCCGAAGAGCTCGAGCTCGTCGGTCAGCATGATGCCGCCCTGGGCGACGAAGCCGAAGTCGTTGGCGTTGAAACCGCCGGGGCCGTTGACATCGTTGTCGGAGTACTGACCGACGAACGCGCCGAAGAGGTTCCAGCCATCGCCCTCGACGGAGATGTCGACGGTGTAGGGGAGGAACTGGGGCTGATTGGCGCCGGGGACATCCTGAGCCTGCTGCCAGTGGACGGCGGCGCCGAGCATGGCGGCGAACTCAGAGCCACGGGGGCTGGTGAACTCCTTGAACTGCTTCCAGTCGCCGGCCATCAGGATCTCGATGCGGCCGGTGATGGCGAAGTCGGAGAGGTTGGTGCCGATGGAGTTGAAGGCGGTGTTGTTCGACGAGAAGCCGTCGGACAGGGCGAGGTAGCCGCCGAACCAGTCCTTCTTGTAGGACAGCTCGATGCCCTGCGAGTAGCCCTGGTTGAACTCCTCGTTCAGGACCGAGCGGTCAATGACCAGCTGGTACTTGGAGGACACGAGCTCCTCGCGGAGGAAGGGCAGCTTGAACTGACCGGCGCGGGCGGTGAAGCCGTTGTCCCAGTCGTAGCCGAAGAAGGCGTTCTCGAGACGGAAGCTCGAACCGCTGCCGGTGGCGGTGCCGTTGGCGTTGGTCGTGTCGCTCTGCGAGAACGCGCCGGTGATCTCGTAGAACATGTTGGGATCGAAGATGTTGCCCGCGAAGGTCAGCTTCGCACGGCGCATCTCGAAGCCGCTCTTGAACTCATCGACCGTCGGGTCGTTGCCCGAGTCGAGGAACGAGGCGTAGTAGCGGAACTGCATCTGGCCGCCGATGTTCAGGCGGAAGTTGCCGTCCGGAGAGGCGAGGAAGAACTTGCCGTCGTGACCAGCCGTCGCGCCGCTCTGCAGCAGGCTCGAACGGGTCTGGGCGTCGGACATCATCTCCGCGACGAGGGCACGCACCTCGTCCACATTCGCGCTCCACGCGGCCTGCTCAGCGAACGCAGCGCCGCCCATGGTGAGCGCAGCGCCGGCGAGCACAACAAGGCTCTTGGTCTGACTCATCTGAGACATCTCCTATTGGGACGCCTCCATCGGCGCCCGTTTGATTCCACCCGTCCTGTCACGCGGAGCCGGCCAACCAAGGCCACGCTCCCGGACGGCGTTGCACGCACATTGCTTTGTCCCGACGGCCAAGGTTCCTCTTGCGACCGTCGGTTCGGGCTCCAGCCCGAAGCGAGTGCTCACTATACCTGGCGAGGATAGCAAACGCAAACTCGCCAACCCAAACATTCTCGGCTCATTCTCTCCCCGAGGTTGAGGATTCTCTTCTTCAATACCTAACAAATGACGACCTGCACCGCCGAAACCTCGGCAGAATCACGGGTCCGAGAAACCTACCTGCCCCCCGAGAAGGGCACCCGGACCCCAGGTTGAAGTTTCAGCCAAGAACCTCGCAGCCCCTCGGAGGCCGTCGGCGCCCCCGATAGGATTCGCGCCCGAGCCACGATTTCACCCCGAACCCTGGGATCCGCCCCGATGCGCGAAACCCCCCGCGTCCTAGTTGTGGACGACGAGCCCGACCTGGTCGAGCTCCTTTCATACAACCTCCGGCAGGCCGGGTACGAGGCCATCGGCGCCCGCAACGGCCTGGAGGCCCTCCAGGCCGCGGCACGGCACAACCCCCACCTCATCGTCCTCGACATCATGATGCCCGAGTTGTCCGGCATCGAGGTCGCCCGGCGCCTGCGGGCCGACCCGCGGATGGCCCGGACCCCGATCATCATGCTCACCGCCCGAGCCGGGGAGCAGGATCAGGTCGCCGGCCTCTCGACGGGCGCCGACGACTATGTGACCAAGCCCTTCTCGCCCAAGGTCCTGCTGGCCCGCATCGAGGCGGTCCTCCGCCGGGCCGCGGACACCGGCGCCCCCTCGCGCCTGACCCTGGGCCCGGTCGTCATGGACCTGGACACGCACGAGGTCGCGGTGGACGACAAGCCCGTCACGCTGACGCCCACGGAGTTCCGTCTGCTCGCCGCCCTGATCCAGGCGCGGGGGCGCGTGCTCTCGCGCGACCAGATGATCGCCCGCGGCATGGGCCCGGGGATCACCGTCACGGGGCGCGCGATCGATGTCCATATCGCCGCGGTCCGACGGAAGCTCGGCCCGCACGAGGGCATCGTGCAGACCGTCCGGGGCGTGGGGTATCGCGCCGTCGCGACGCCGGACGACGCGAACGCGCTCGAGAGCGTCTAATACCCGCGTGACGCGCCCACCCGATCCTCGGTCGATGTTGGTCCCGGTCGTCATCGTGATCGGCGCGGTGGCGCTGGCCGCGGCGCTGGGGGGCGACACGACTGCATCACGACTGATCTCGGGCGGCGTCGCGGCCGTGGTCGGCGGGGGCTTCCTGATCTTCGCGCTCACGCGCCGCGGCGCAGCCGCCGAGGAGGCCCTTGCGCCGGCGCCGGCCCCGCCGGCGCCGCAGCCGAGGGCGTCGATCGAGCCGGGCCGACTCGAGGCGTTGATCGACGCGCAGGACGATCCCGCGTTTCTCGCGGATCGGGACGGGCGTGTGGAGCGCTGCAACGCCGCGGCGGCGCGGGTGTTCGGGGCCTCGACCTCGGCGGTGGTCGGCCGCCCCGTGCGCGGACTGTTCACACGGAAGGAGCTGGTCGAGGCGCACGAGGCGGCGACGCGCGGGCGGAAGGGGCGGCTGCGCGTGGGGCTGCCGACGGCGATGGGCGAGCGCGTGTTCGATGTGGTCATGACGCCGCTGGAGCCGGGGGCCGGGGCGTCGCCGACGGCGACCGTGCTGCGCGATGTCACCGAGCTGGCCGAGACGCTGCGGATCAAGACCGACTTCGTGGCCAACGCCTCGCACGAGTTCCGCACGCCGCTGGCGGCCATTCGCGCGGGCGTCGAGACGCTGACCGACGGGGCCAAGTCCGACCCAGCGATGCTCGATCGCGTGCTGTCGATGATCGGCCAGCATGTGGTGCGCCTCGAGGACCTCACGCGCGACCTGCTCGATCTGTCGCGCCTGGAGCAGCCGGGGCTGGCGCTGCGCCTCGAGCCGCTGATCCTGTCCAAGCTGCAGGACGGGCTGCTGGGAGAGTTCGGGCCCGTGATGCGCCAGCGCGGCGTGCGGATCGAGTTCGCGATCGATCCATCCTTTGAAGGATGCGAGACCGATCCGCGCCTGCTCTTCGTCGTGCTGCGGAACCTCATCGACAATGCGACGAAGTTCTGCCACGAGGGCACGGCGGTGCGGGTGCGGGGTCGATGGGCCTCGCGCGATCAGGATGACGACCGCGCCGGGCGATGGCTGTTCGAGGTGCAGGACGAGGGCATCGGCATCCCGCTGAGCCAGCAGGCGCGGGTCTTCGAGCGGTTCTACCAGGTGGACCCCGGGCGCTCGGGGTTCGGCTCGCAGCGGCGCGGCACCGGGCTGGGCCTGGCGATCGCCCGGCACGCGCTGCGGGCGATGGGCGGACGGATCGGACTGGAATCGCTCTGGCAGAAGGGCACGACCGTCTGGTTTGAGATCCCGACCCCCCCGGAGCCACCCCGAGCCGTCGAGACCTCGGAACCCACCCCCTGATCGGGACCGACCCGGCCCCGTCGTGCCGGGGGGCGGTTTCTCAGCCGGGGGGCGATCTGGCCGAAGGATGTTCGGGTCGTCGGCGGGCGCCGGCGTCTAGTATGGATCAGGAATCGCACACGGGCGCCCCGCGGCCCGTATCACCGCCGGAGGAAACCGGATGCTGCACCTCGACCGAACCGTCGCTCGCCCGAACTGCCCCCTGCTGGTCCGCGCCGCCGGCGTGGCCGCCGCCCTGTTCTGGGCCGGGGGCGCCCTGGCCCAGGATGCGCTCGGCAGCGGGCGCGCCCTGGACAACAACCTCCGTCAGGGCAGCGGCGGGTACAACTCGCAGGTCCGCGATGTCCGGCTGCAGAACAAGCTCCAGAACGCCATCGTCACCGGCAACGCGGCGGGCAGCGCGAACTTCCGCGGCTCGCTGGGATACCTGGCCGAGTCGGACTTCCGCGGGGAGACGGGCTCGGACACGCTGTTCCGCTTCGAGCGCGACGCGTTCAACTCCGGCCTTGCGTCGCGGAATGTCCGCTCCATCGACGCGCTGAAGCAGCAGATGCAGTACTCCACGGGCTATGGCCCGTCCTCCGAGACGGCGAGCGCGCTGTCCTCGCCGTACATGCTCAGCCGCCCCGCGGCGGGCGTGATGGCGCGCGACCTCAAGCCGCAGGAGGCCGGCACGCTCAAGCCCCTGTCGATCGACCCCTTCGCGGCGCGTCCGGGCTCGCTGCGTTCGACGAGCGACTTCCTGGTGGCCAACTCGCTGGAGCCGAACTACTTCGCGACCGGCAAGGGCCAGGACGGGCAGCAGTTCATGATCGGCGCCACGCCGCTGCGCGGCATCGTGTCCACGCCGGTGCCGGCGCCGACCTACGACCTGCCGACGCGCGCTCCGGCCGGGAACGCGGGCTCGAGCGCGCCTCCGCTGGAGGTTGCGCCGACGCCCAAGGCCCGCCTGGAGCCGAACCAGCCGGTGTCCGACCGCCTGGTCGCGGGCGCGCAGGCCGACACGCGCATCGACAATCGGGTGGAGTCCTCGCGGTCTACTTATGACGGCGTGATGGACCGGCTGCTCAACGCCTACAAGGGCGAGCCACCCGAGGGCGAGGCCGAGGTGGCGCCGCAGGCTCCGGTCGATCCGAACGACCCCAACGCCGTGAACGGCGCCCCGGTCAATGTCTTCGACACGGGCGCGGACAACTTCGTCGCGCGACTGGACCGTCTGCGTCAGGAGATGCTCTCGCAGGAGGTGGTCGAGGAGGCGGGCGAGGCCGCGGCCGAGGACCAGCGGCGCATGACGACCGCGGAGATCCGCGAGGAGGTCGCTTCTCTGCTGGGCAACGCGCGTCCCACGGTGACGACGCTCTCGAGCGAGAACGAGGAGACTTCGTACGCGGACCGCATGGGCGACGGCCAGCGGATGCTCGCGGACGGGTTCTGGTTCGACGCCGAGGAGCGCTTCGTCAGCGCCTTGAGCATGAAGCCGGGCGACCCGATGGCCTCCGTCGGACGCGTCCACGCCGCGCTGGGCGCGGGGCTGTACCGCTCCGCCGCCGCGAACCTGACGCAGCTGTTCCAGATCCATCCGGAGCTGGCGGCGGTGCAGTTCGACTCCAAGCTGCTCCCGCGGGAGGCGCGGCTGAACGCGGTCGTGGAGACGCTGCGCGACAACGCGGCGAACCGCGAGGATCTGTTCGCGCGCGACTCCGGCCTGCTGCTGGCGTACCTCGGTCACCAGACGGGCTCGTCGGACGATGTCAAGGCCGGGTTCGCGGCGATCGACCGCATCGACGCCTGGTACGAGGCGCCGGCCGATCCGCTGGTGGAGACCCTGCGTGTGTTGTGGCTCGGGGAGGGCGAAGCGCCCGCCGAGTGAATGACCCAGGAACCGGTCTCGATCACCGACTTCATGACCGATGGCTCGCTCGCGGCGCTCTGCGAGGCGGTGAGCGCCCTCGCCGGCGTGACCGTTGAGCTGCACGACAGCCGGGGCCGCGCCGTCGTCAGCGCGGTCGGCGAGAGCCGGTGGTCGGTGCGCGACGGCTCGGGCGGGTCCGGGGGCGCGTCGCTGGCGTCGGCGCCGATCTTCAGCGCCCCGCTGACGGTCTCGGAAGGCCCGCTGGGCTCGCTCGTGGTGTTCGCGGCCGAGGGTGAGCCGACGAACGAGGAGCTGCCGGCGATCGAGCGGATCGTCTCGCTCGTGGCGTCGATCGTGAGCGAACTCTGCGAGCACCAGCTGCAGCTGCGCCAGCGCGTCGAGGCGCTGGAGGTGCTCGGCCGGCTGTCGTCGCTGCTGGTCGCCGCGGGCGACGCGGACGGCCTGCTGCGCGTCGCGGTGCGGGCGGCGGCCGAGACCATCGGCGCCGACGCGGGGACGATCCGCACGCTGGACTCGACCGGACGGGAGCTGATGATCCGCGCCTGGTGGGGGCTGAGCGATCAGTATGTGGTCCGCGCCATGACCGTGCCGGTGGAGGCTGCGCCCGATCGCGCCGCGCTGCTGGGCGAGGTGGTCTGCATCGAGGACCTGCTCGAGAGCCACGGGGATCCGCAGTTCGATTCGCGCCGCGAGGAGGGCCTGCGCAGCATGATCAGCGCCGGCCTGGTGTTCCAGGGGAGGCCGGTCGGCATCATGCGGCTGTTCACCCGCGAGCCGAGGCGGTTCACCGAGGCGGAGCAGAGTCTGCTCCGGGCCATCGGACAGCAGAGCGCCGCGGCGCTGGCGAACGCGCGACTCCTCGAGACCGAGAAGGAGCACCGCCGCGTGCGCCAGCAGGTGCGCCTCGCGGCGGATGTGCAGCGCCGGCTGTTTCCGCGCACGGCGCCGGCGGCGCCCGGCGTGGACATCGCGGCCCGGGCCGTGCCGTCCTTCGAGCTCAGCGGCGATTTCTACGACTTCATCGAGCTGTCCGGGCACATCGGGCTGGTGGTCGGCGATGTCGTGGGCAAGGGCGTCGCCGCGGCGCTGCTCATGGCCTCGGTGCGCTCGGCCCTGCGCGCCTACGCCCAGGACCTGTACCACCTCGACGAGGTGATGAACCGCGTGAACCAGGCGATGTGCCGCGACACGCTGGACAACGAGTTCGCGACGATCTTCTACGGCGTGCTGGACCCCGGGACGCGCCGGCTGACCTACTGCAACGCCGGGCACGAGCCGCCGCTGCTGCTGCGCCCCCGGCCCGGGCACGCCCCGGAGGATTCGGACATCGTTGAGCTGACGCAGGCCGGCATGGTGGTCGGGATCGATCCCACGGAGCGCTACGAGCGCGCCCACTTCGACCTTCGACCGGGGGATGTGCTGCTGGTCTGCACCGACGGCCTGGCCGACGCCCGCGACTTCGGCGGCGCCAAGTACGGCAAGGCCCGCATCCGCGACGCGCTGCGGTTCGTCGTCGCCGCCGATCCGAACGCCAGCGCCGACCGGATCGCCGATCACCTGATCTGGGAGAGCCGCCGGTTCGTCGGCATGAACCGGCGCGTGGACGACACCACGCTGCTGGTCATGCGGATCGACGAGCGGGCGTAGGTTCGCGCTCAGGGCAGCGGTTCGAGCCACGCCTCGGGCGGGCTCGCGTAACGCTGGACCGAGCCGTCGAACATGGCGCCGTTGAAGGCGTCGGCCCCGTCCTCGACATGCCACAGGCCCAGGCGCTGCTCGACATGCTCGGGCTGGCGGAAATCGATCACGCTGGCGCAGCGGTTCGTGGGCGCGGGGTTGCTCGCGAAGTTGGCGACGGCGGCGTCCACCAGCAGCACGGCGCGCCCGGGGTGACGCACCAGGTCGAAGCGGATCGCGGCGCGGAGCGCGGGGTCGGTCGAGTCATAGTCCGTGTCGTCGCCCATGGCGGCGCCGGCGTGGCCCGTGCCGTTCATCGCGTAGGTGCGCACCATGTCCGTCGGGTAGCGCGCATCGGCGACCGGGCACACGAGGACGGAGGCGTTCAGGTACAGCTCGCCCGGCGTGTCGCCGTCGACGCCCGAGCGCCGCTGGACCTCCAGCGCCCAGTTCGGCAAGGCGCCGTACGGCTGACCGATCGCCGGGCCCTGGCCGTCGTGCTCCATCGCGTAGGCGGCGCAGTGGACGAAGGTCTCTCTCAGATTGGCCTTGCACGCGGCGCCGGCGGCGGACGCGCGCGCCGAGCGCACGGTCGGGAGCATCACGCTCATCACCACCGCGATGACGCCGAGCGTCACCAGGACCTCGATCATCGAGAACCCGGACCGCGACAAACTGTGACGGCTGGGCCGCATACTCCGATCGTACGGGCCCGCGCGGGGGGGGTTGCGGCGCCCTGCTCGCCAATGCGAGTGAATCCCCCGCCCCCCGGGGCCGATCCTGAAGACCGTGCCGAATCGCCACATTCAACCCGGCCTGAACGATGCCTGGGAAGACAACCGCTCTGTCGGGCGGCTGCAGGTGGATGGCCTGTCCTGCGACCGCGGGCGCGTCATCGACCTGTCCATCCGCGGCATGCGCATGCGCAGCCGGCGGGGATGGGGCGTCGGCCAGCGGCGCGAGGTGGAGCTGGTCAGCGGCGGCACGCGTCTGCGACTGCCGGCCCGCTGCGTCTGGGCCCGGCGGGACGGAATCTTCTCGTGGACGATCGGTCTGGCGTTCGAGGGCGCCACGCCGGAGCAGCTGCGCGTCGCCGCGGAGCTGTCGCTGCTCCACGAGGCGCGCCTGGACTCCGAGCGCCGCGCGGCCTGAGCCCCCACCGCTCCCTACAGCTTCTTGAGCGCGTCGATGAGGGCGTCGATGTGCTGGCGCGTGTGGGCCGCGGAGATCTGCACGCGCAGACGCGCGTGCCCCTCGGGCACGACGGGGTAGCCGAAGCCGATGACATACACGCCCAGCTCGAGCAGGCGCTGGCTCATCGAGATGGCCTTGGCCGTGTCGTGGACGATGATCGGGCAGATGGCGGTGGGCGACTCGACGACGGTGAAGCC
>CALKYH010000194.1 GCA_938003595.1 uncultured bacterium | reverse complement strand
ACCGCACCGCGGCGCTGGCGCACGGCGCCTGGCACATCGTCGAGGACATCGGCGCCTCGCTGGTCATCGTCTGGTCCGAGGGCGGCGGCTCGGCGCGCAAGCTCAGCCAGAACGACTTCCATGTGCCCATCCTCGCTTTCTCCTCCGACGAGACGGTCGTGCGGCGCATGGCGCTGCTGCGGGGCGTGTCGCCGATCCTCTGGACGCGCATCCCGGAGCACCGCTCCGAGTTCGCGGCGATGGTCGACCGCTACGCCATCGAGCACCAGTGGGCCCGGCCCGGCGACTGGATGGTGCTGCTCGCCGGCAAGCCGCTGGGCGTGCGGGGCGTGGTGAACACCGTCGCCATCCGCCGCGCCGGCGAGCTGGTGAGCGGGAGCGACGAGTGAGCGGCAAGGGGCCTTCCGCGAGAGCCGCGATCCTCGCCATCGGCGACGAGATCGTCCTGGGGCAGAAGACGAACACCAACTCCGTCTGGCTCGCCGAGCGCCTCGCCGCCGTCGGCGTCATGACGGTCGAGCATGTCTCCGTCGAGGACGACCTCGAGCGCATCCGCGCCGCGATGCTGAGGCTCGCGGCGGATTGCCCGATCGTGCTCTGCACGGGCGGGCTGGGGCCCACCGCCGATGATCTGACCCGCGATGCGCTCGCCGGCGCGCTCGGCGAGCCGCTCGTCGAGGACGACGAGGCGCTGCGAGCGATCGGCGCCGCGCTCGCGAAACGCGGACGCGAGATGACCAGCGCCCACCGCGTGCAGGCGCTCCGCCCCCGGTCCGCCGCCGCGCTGCCCAACGCCGTCGGGACCGCGCCCGGCCTCCGTGCCGCGGTCGGCGGCGCCACGGTCTACTGCCTGCCCGGCCCGCCGAACGAGATGAAGCCCATGTTCGAGGCGCTGGTCCTGCCCCAGATCGGCGGCTCGGGCGAGGCGATCAGCACGAGGTTGATCCAGGTCTGCGGCCTCGTCGAGTCCGACGCCGCGCAGCGCCTGGGCGAGATCCTCGACCGCAAGCGCAACCCGACCGTGGGCATCACCGTCTCTCGCACGACCGTGACGCTGCGGCTCCGGCATCGGGGCGAGCGCGCCGACGCGGAGCGTCTGCTCGATGAGACGGAGCGCGCGATCCGGGAGCGGCTCGGCCCGCTGGTCTTCGGCGTCGGCGAGGAAACACTGGCGGCGAGCGTGCTCGGGCTCCTATTGCCCCGCGAGGAGACGGTCGCGACCGTCGAATCCTGCACGGGCGGCATGGTGGGCGCGATGCTCAGCGATGTGCCGGGCTCGTCCGGCGCGTTCCTGGGCGGCTGGGTGACCTACAGCGACGCGATGAAGAGCCGCGAGGTCGCGGTCCCGCCGGACGCGATCCTGCGTCACGGCGCCGTCAGCGAGACGGTGGCGCGGGCCATGGCCGAGGGCGGACTGATCTCCGCACAGGCCGATCACGCCCTGGCGGTCACGGGCATTGCAGGCCCGGGCGGCGGCAGCGAGGCCAAGCCGGTCGGCACGGTGTTCATCGCCCGGTCCTCCCGGCGCGGCGCCGGCGTGGACACCGAGGTGCGCCGGTTCCTGTTCCCCGGGTCGCGCGACGATGTCCGCGAACGCAGCGCCGCGGCGGCCCTGAACATGCTTCGTCTCTACGCGATGGGCGAGCGCGTCTCGCCGCTGGCGTGGGAGAGGATGGAAATTGACGAGCCGGCGGTTTAGAGCGCCAGCTTCTGCCCCGGCTCGATCCGCGCGGGCAGGTCCTTGTGGGCCTTCAGGTCGTCCGGCCACATGGCGGTCAGCGGGCTGATCTCCAGCACGCAGTCCGCCGCGCCGTCCTTGCGGCGAGCGACCTTCACGCCGGCGTGCTCCAGCCAGCGCGCCGCGCGCTCGGTCTGGATCTGCCGGCTGGTGGTCGGGCTGTCGGCGCCCTCGGCGTTCTTGATGGGGGCGAACTCCTCCACGCGGTCGGTCTCGACCACGATGGAGGACTTGCACAGCGGGATGGCGTCGAAGACGAAGGCCTCCAGCTTCACCGCGTTCGGCGCCGCGGGCTGCACAAGCTCGCCGGTGCCCGGGTCCACAAACGGAACCTTCTTGTCGGCGCGGTGGAACGGCAGCGCGAACCCGCCCTCGGCGTTCTCGTTGAGCCGCTCGATGAACGCCCGCCCGATGATGTGCACCGCGATCGAGCCCGCATTGAACTTCAGCGAGCCGTCGGGGTTGGTCGCTTTCGACAGCGCCTCGGGCATGTCGGAGTACTCGATCACCATGGTGCGTCCGCCAGACTCGCAGAACACGCCCACCTTTTCGCCGGCGTGCGCCTTGGCGACCATCTTCGAGGACATCTCTGCGGACGAGTCCGGCGCCGTCGCGTGCAGCCCCAGGAACACCGGGTCCACCGCGCGGACGAGCGGGTTGTCGATCTGCGTGTACGAGATGTGCTCCACGCCGCGCCGCTTGAGCT
>CALKYH010000193.1 GCA_938003595.1 uncultured bacterium | reverse complement strand
CCACGCCCACGACGCCGTCTGCGCGTCGGCGCTGGCCATTCCGCTGGCCGACCGGAGCATCGACGTGGTGAGTTGCGCGCAGGTGGCGCACCACTTCACGGGCGAGCCCCTCGTGGCCCTGCTGCGCGAGATGCACCGGGTGGCCCGATGCGCCGTGATCGTCAGCGACCTGCGGCGCAGCTGGGCAGCGGTGGCGGGGCTGTGGCTGGCGCAGATGTTCCCATTCGACTCGCCGCTGTGGGTGCGGGCGCTGGGCGGGTCCGTGCTGGGCTACCTGGTGGGCGGGGCGGTGGTGTGGGCGATCCGGTTGCTGGCATCGCTGGCCTTCGGCGCGGAGGCGATGGGTCTGGGGGATGTGCACCTGATGGCGGCGGTGGGCGCCGCGCTGGGCTGGGCGGACCCGCTGCTGGCCTTCGCCGTGGCGCCGCTGCTGGGGCTGGGCTGGACGATGATGGTGTTCGTCCTCCGGGGCGGGGCGTCGGCGGCGCTGCCGTACGGGCCTCACCTGGCGGTGGCGACATTGGCGGTGATGGCGGCGCACCCGCAGTTCGAACGGCTGATCGCGGGCCTGACGGCCGGGATGATGCGTCTGCCGTAGCGCCCCGGCTTGACGGGGGACGGGGGGTCGGTTGCAATCAGCGCCCTCGGGCGAGCGTCGCCCGCGGCTCTGGTTCGGTCTGCTTGATGCACGGAGGCGGTCTGATGCGAATTTCTCTGCTGTCTCCCTCGGCCTCGCGAAAAACCATCGCGGTCGTCGGGGGTCTTGTGGTCTCGGTCCTCGTCGGCTGCGGCGACGACCCCAAGCAGCGGGTCGCTCTGCTGGAGCAGGAGAACCAGGAGCTGCGCGGACGGAACTCGCAGCTGGAGTCGCAGCTGAGCGAGGCCAACGCCCAGCGGGCGCTGCTGGAGGACGAGCGCGCCAACCTGGAGAGCCAGCTCTCGGCGCCTTCCACGAGCGGCTCGACCGGCTTCGAGGGCATCGAGGGCGTGACCTCGACGAACCTCGTCGGCGGCGGCGTGAAGCTCGATGTCTCCGGCGACATCCTGTTCGACTCCGGGCGCGTGACGCTCCGCCCCGAGGCCAAGCGCACGCTGGACCGGGTCGCCTCGGTGCTGCAGTCGCAGTACGCCGGGCGCATGATGCGGATCGAGGGCCACACCGACTCCGACCCGATCAAGAAGAGCGGCTGGAAGACCAACGAGCGCCTGGGCGCCGAGCGGGCGCTGGCGGTCGAGGAATACCTGGCCAGCAAGGGCATCTCCAACGACGACATGTATGTCGCCTCCTTCGGCCCCAGCGTGCCCAAGGCGACCAAGAAGGAGAGCCGGCGAGTCGAGATCCTCATCGGCAGCTGACCCGACCCCGATCTTCTCAGCGATCTAGCCGAACCCCGGCGCGAAGGCGTCGGGGTTTGTTTATTCTCAGGGGCATGCCCAGCGCGATCCGCTTTGATCTGCGCGCGCCGATCGAGTCCGTGCCGGGGGTGGGCCCTCGGCGCGCGGGGGCGTTCCATGGGCTGGGCATCCAGACGATCGCGGACCTGATCCGCCACCTGCCGGCGCGCCATGAGTTCGAGGCGGCCGAGTCCCGCATCGCCGACACGCCGCTGGGCGTGGTGGCCAGCGTCCGGGGCGAGGTTTCGGCCACCCGGGTCACGCTGCGGGGCAAGAAGCGCTTCGAGGCCGTGCTGATGGATCACACGGGCCGGCTCGATGTCGTGTGGTTCAACGGGCTGTACCTGCGCGAACGGGTGCGCGTGGGCGAGACGATCCGCGTGCAGGGCAAGGCCACGAAGTTCAAGGGCGGGCTGCAGATGGTGAACCCGCGCGTCGAGTTCCTCGACGCCGGGCACGACCCCTCGCCCGGCGAGGAGCGGCTGCGCCCCGTCTACCCCGCCTCGGAGGAGCTCAACTCCCGCGAGATCGAGCGCTGCGTGGACCGCGTCCTGAACGACGCCCTCGCCCAGATCGACGACCACCTGAGCGACGAGTTCCGGCGCGAGCGGGAGCTGCCGTCCCTCCGCGACGCCCATCGCATGATGCACCGGCCCGCCAACGAGAGCGAGGTCCTCGCCGCCCGGCGTCGGCTGGCGTACGACGAGTTCCTGATGCTCCAGCTCGGGGTGCAGCTCAAGCGCGCTCACCAGCGGCGGACGCTGCACGCCCCGGCGCTGCGCTGGTCGCCGGAGATCGACCGGCACATCCGCGAGCGTGTGCCCTTCACGCTCACGCCCGGGCAGGAGGTCGTCGTCAAGGAGGTCGCCAAGGACCTGCAGCAGGCCACGCCCGCGAACCGCCTCATCCAGGGCGATGTCGGCGCGGGCAAGACGGTCGTGGCGCTCTACGCGATGCTCATGGCCGCGGCGTCGGGCCGACAGGCGGCGCTCATGGCGCCCACCGAGATCCTCGCCGAGCAGCACCACGCCTCCATCGAGCGGATGCTGGAGGGCTCGAATGTCAAGGTGGCGCTGCTGACCGGCGCCGCGACCGCGGCCGAACGAGCGAGCGTGCTGCGCCGGGCCGCGGAGGGCGAGATCGACATCCTCGTGGGCACGCACGCGCTGCTGACCGGCGGGGTGCGATTCAAGTCGCTGGCGGTGGCGGTGATCGACGAGCAGCACCGGTTCGGCGTCCACCAGCGTGCGGCGCTGCGGGAGAAGTCCGACGAGCCCGGCTCCGCGCCTCATGTGCTGGTCATGACCGCCACGCCCATCCCGCGCACGCTGTCGCTGACGATCTTCGGCGACCTGGATGTCTCGACCATCAAGGGTCTGCCGCCCGGGCGCATCCCCGTGACGACACGCGTCGTCGGCCCGGAGAAGCGCGACGAGGTCTACGCCTACCTCCGCGAGCGCGTCGAGCGGGGCGAGCAGGCGTATGTCGTCGTCCCCGCCATCGACACCGGCGAGAGCGACGCCTCGGAGTCCGGCGGCGGCAAAGGCCTGGCGGATCTGCGCTCGACCATGAAGCGCCTCGAGGAAGGGCCGCTCAAGGGCAAGCGGCTCGCCGCGCTGCACGGGCGACTGAAACGCGCCACCCGCGAACGCGTGATGGAGCGCTTCCGCCTCGGGCAGATCGATGTCCTGGTCGCCACCACCGTCATCGAGGTCGGCGTGGACATCCCCAACGCCTCCGTCATGATCGTCGAGCACGCCGAGCGATTCGGTCTCGCACAGCTCCACCAGCTGCGCGGTCGCGTCGGGCGCGGCGCCCGGCGTTCCCTGTGCGTGCTCATCGGCGAGCCCGCGACCGAGGACGGCGCAGCGCGACTGGAGGCGCTGGCGGAGTCCTCCGACGGGTTCGATCTGGCCGAGAAGGACCTGGAGCTGCGCGGCCCGGGCGAGTTGTTCGGCGCCCGGCAGTCCGGCCTGCCGCCGTTCCGGGTCGCGACCCTGCCTCGGGATATGGACCTGCTGCTCATGGCCCGGCGCGACGCCGCGGCATGGATCGAGCGGTCCCCGGCGCTGGCCGAGCCGGCCGAGCGGCTGCTGCGGGCGCGGCTGCTGCGGACGCACGGGCAGGCGCTGGGCCTGGGGGATGTCGCCTGAGCCGGTTGACGCCGGGAGTACCATGCCGCCGTGACCGACTCTCCGCTCCATGACCGGCTGCAGCAGATCACCGAGGGCATGACCTTCCGCGCCGTCGCCGAGCTGACCGGCGTGCACGCCGAGAATGTCCGGCGCTACATGACCGGGCAGACGCCCAGCGTCGAGTTCCTCGGCGGCCTGTGCTCGGCGCTGGGGATCAGCGCCGACTGGTTGCTCACGGGGCGCGGCCCGATGCGCATGAGCGAACTGCCCAAGCACGCCGCCCACAAGGCCGAGGCGGGCGAGGTGCTGCTGGCCGTCGCCGCGTCCATCGAGCGGCTGCAGGAGCGCGTCGATCGGATCGAGACCTATGTGCAGACCCTGGAGACGCGCCTCCGCGCCGCGCAGGAGAACGACCGCGATGCCGCAACCCCGCCCCCTCGTTCGCGCAGCGCCCGCGCCCGACGCGTCGCCGACGCCCTGCCCGAACGACGACCTCCGGCTGCTGATTGAGCTGCTGCGCCCCGCGGGGCCCGCGCTGGGCCGGCGGTGGCTCGCGGCGCTGCTGCTGGCGCCCGAGGCGGACCGCCTCGCGATCGTCGAGTCCGTCGAGCGGCGGATGGCGACGATGTACGGCGCGCGGGTCCCGGCGTTGACCACGAAGCCCGACAAGCGCCGGCCCGCCCGGTCGTCCCGGCGCGCCGGGTAGACTGCACCCGCCGATGAGCGTGAATCACGACATCGCGGCGGCGCTCGAGGAGATCGCGGCTCTGCTGGAGCTGACGGGCGCGGACTCGTTCCGCGCCTCGGCCAACGCCCGCGCCGCCCGCGCCATCGAGGATCTGCCCAACGATCTGGCCGACATGGCCGACGACAAGGCCGCGCTCGAGGCGATCCCCGGCGTCGGCAAAAAGATCGCGGCCAAGGTGCAGGAGTACCTGGCGTCCGGCGCCATGACCGAACTGGAGGAGCTCCGCGCCGCCGTTCCGCCGGGGCTGCTCGATGTCCTGCGGATTCCCGGCCTGGGCCCCAAGACGGTGCGGGCGATGTGGCAGACGGCGGGCGTGGAGTCGCTGGACACCCTGCAGAAGGCGATCGACGACGGCTCCATCCTGCAGGTCCCGCGGATGGGCGCCAAGACAGTCGAGAACATCAAGGCGGCCCTGGCGTTCGTCGCGCAGGCCGACGCCCGCCTGGCGCTGGGCGTGGCCCTGCCGATCGCCGAGGCGATCGTCGCGCGGCTGTCCAAGATCAAGGGCGCGGGAACCGTCGCCTACGCCGGCTCGCTGCGCCGCGGGCGCGACACCATCGGCGACATCGACATCCTCGCCGCGACCAGCGACGGCGGCGCGGTCGCCGAGGCGTTCCGCACGATGCCCGAGGTCACGCAGGTCCTCGCGGCGGGGGAGTCCAAGTCGTCCGTGCGAATCAAGACCGCCAAGGGGCACGCGGCCCAGGTGGACCTGCGGGTCGTGCCGCCCGCGTCCATCGGCGCCGCGATGATGTACTTCACCGGCTCCAAGGAGCACAATGTCCGCCTTCGCGAGCGGGCCCTGCGGATGGGGATGACGCTCAACGAGTACGGGCTCTTCCCGGAGGACGACGAGAAGTCCCCGCCCCAGGCCCGGGGCGTCAAGCCCGTCGCCTCCAAAGCCGAGGCCGACATCTACGCCGCGCTGCAGCTGCCCTTCGTCCCGCCGGAGCTGCGCGAGGACGCGGGCGAGCTGGATCACCCGCCGAGCCACGACTTCGGCCTGCTGGAGATCGATCAGATCAAGGCCGAGCTGCACGCGCACACCACCGCGTCCGATGGCTCGTTGAGCATCGAGCAGCTCGCCAGGGCCGCCAAAGCCCGCGGCTTTCACACCATCGCCGTGACCGACCACTCTCGCAGCAGCACGATCGCCGGCGGGCTCACGCCCGAGCGACTGCTCGCGCACATCGAGGCCGTCCACGCCGCTCGGAAAGCCGTGCCGGGGATCACGATCCTCGCCGGCAGCGAGGTGGACATCCTCGCGGATGGGACCCTCGATTACGACGATGAGCTGCTCGCGAAGCTCGACATCGTCGTCGCCTCCCCCCACGCCTCGCTCCGCCAGCCGGAGAAGGAGGCCACGGCGCGACTCCTCAAGGCGATCAAGAACCCCCATGTGCGGATCCTGGGACACCCGACGGGCCGGCTCATCAATCGTCGCGAGGGGCTGACGATCGACATCCAGGCGATCGCGAAGGCGGCCGCGGCCTACGGCGTGGCCCTCGAGATCAACGCCAACTGGCGCCGGCTGGACCTGCGCGACATCCATGTCCGGGCCGCGATGGCCGCCGGGGCGCTGATCGCCATCAACTGCGATGTCCACGCGGAGTCGGACTTCGATCATCTCCGCTACGGCGTGACCACGGGTCGCCGGGGCGGTCTGACGGCGGATCGCTGCGTGAACGCCTGGCCCGCGGACAAGCTGCACGCCTGGCTCCGGCGTGAGTCCACCGCCGAGGCCGCTCCGAAGAAGCCTGCGCGCTCGGGCAAGGGACGCCGCTAGACTCTCCCCGACATGACCACCGCACGGGCCCAGGGCGCAGGCGACTTTCAACCCCGCATCTCCATCGCGGAGCCGCTGTGCGCCGTCTTCCGGCGCGAGCTGAAGAAGCAGGGCCAGAAGTACACGCCCGAGCGGGCGCAGATCCTCGAGTCCATCATCCGGCTCGACGACCTCTTCCAGGCCGAGCAGCTGCAGGACGAGCTCAAGCGCGCCGGCTTCCGCGTCAGCAAGGCGACGATCTACCGCACGATCAAGCTGCTGCAGGAGGCCGGCATCATCCAGCGGGCGCTGGTGGACTCCGAGCAGACGCACTACCAGCTCGCCTACGGCCGTCGCCCACAGGACCTGCTGGTCCGCACGGACACGCACGAGGTCATCCCCATCGAGATCCCGGAGCTGATCGCGATCCGCGACCGCATCTGCCGCGAGCGCGGGCTGGAGCCCCACGGCCACCGCCTGCAGATCTACGCCGCCGCGACCTGAGCGTCAGGGAGCTGCGGGCGCGCCGTCGCGCGACCGCGCCAGCGACACCTCGTCGGCGCCCGAACGCGTGCACAGCTCGTACACCCGGATGACATCCTGGTACGGCGCGGCGCGGTCCGGCTCGACCACCAGGCGCATGCCCTCCGCGGCGCCGGCGGCCCCGTACTCACGCAGGCGCCCGATGAGGTCCGCGATCGGCGCGGACTCGAGCCCGAGCCCGGTCACCACCGTCTCGCCGTCCGGCGCCACATGCAGGCGTACGACCATGCGGGGCTTGGGCAGTTCAAGCGGCTTGGGCGTGGGGTCGTCGGCCTCCACGGTTGTCGCCTGCTCGCCGCGGGCCATGCCGACCTCGAGGAACCACTCCGGCCCGATGAACGCCGAGCCGGCCATGAAGAAGATGAGGATCACCATCACGATGTCCACCATCGGCGTCATGTTGGGCCCGAAGTGTCGGGCCGCGACCACGGCGGCGTTGCGGCGACGGAAGGCGCTCATCGGCCCGCCCCTCCGACCGGCTCGCCGCCGGTGCGTTCGGTCGCCAGCTTCACTTCCGAGGCGCCGGCCTTGGAGCAGGCCTCCAGCGCGGGCTCGATGAGCCCGTACGGCGCATCGCGCGGCGCCCGGACCTGCACCACGACATTGGGCTGTCGTTCGAGCCGCTCGCGCAGCGCGGGCTCGATGCCCTCGTAGCCCACATCCTCGTTGTTCACGATGACCTGCGCCGGCGCCGCGGCCGATTCGCCCGGGATGATGTTCACCACGAAGGAATCCGGCGGCATCTGCGCCGTGCCGACCGCGGAGACGGGCAGGCGCATCGGCGTGCGCTGCGTCTCGGCGAGCCGCCCGACGATCAGGAAGAACACGATCATGCACAGGACGACATCGATCAGCGGGGTCGCGTTGACCGGCGCCGTCGATTCTTCCGGCATGAACGAGCGGCGTCGCATGGTCGCTCAGGCGCCGCGCCGCTCGAAGACCTCATCGGGCAGCGAGTCCACCAGCTCCGCGGAGACCACCATGGCGCGGGTGCAGATGCGGTCCGCGATCGTGCGCAGCCAGCCGTAGGCGAACAGCGAGGGAATCGCCAGCAGCAGCCCGAGGAAGGTGTGGAACAGCGCCTTGGAGATGCCCAGCGACAACTCGCCCGGCCCGGCCTGACCACCCGTCTCGCCCAGCGCGGCGAACGCCAGGATCATGCCGTACACGGTGCCCACGAGCCCGAGCAGCGGCCCGAGGTGGCCGAGCACATTGAGCATCTCGATGCGCCGGAACCAGCGTGCGGCCTCCTCGCTGGCGGTCAGCTCCGCCGCGTCGCGGGCGCTGGCCCGGCCCCGGGTGGAGCCCATCGCCGCGGCGAGGACTCGCCCGGGGAACGAATCGTCGGACTCGACGAACTGGCGCAGCCCCATCCAGTCGGCACGATTGATGCGTTTGCGGATCTCGTCGATGCTCTCGGCGGGCATGATCCGGGATTGGCGGATCTCCAGCACGCCGCGCACGATCACCGCCACCGCGATGAACGAGCCCAGCACGATGAGCCCCGTGAAGGCGTCCGCCGATGACCAGAACAGCGCCATCAGGCCGCCGGCCTCGCCCGCGGCCGCACCGCCGGGCTCGCCGGACTGCGCCAGCGCAGGGGCGCCTAGCGCCAAGAGAGTGATCCACGATGTCCAGCGACGCAGCGGCCTTGCTTCCATGCGGGCGTTCTCCGTGCGGGCAGACTACCCGCCCGGCGCCCGCGCGGCCAACGCGGGGCGGCCGCGGCTCACGCCTCGTCCAGGTCCTCGGCCCTGATCTCCCGCGACACCACATAGTGGCCGCCGAGCCAGCGACCCAGGTCGGCCAAACGACATCGGGGCGAGCAGAACGGGTAGGCCTCGTCCGTAGGCGAGGCGTCGGCGCCGCAGATCGGGCAGCGCGGGCGCCGGGTCGGCGCGGCGTCTGAATCGGTCCTTACAGGCTCCATGACGCTCATTCTAGGTCGGCGAGCCGATCCGCCCAGCGGCCATCGCGCGCCTGGATGAGGATCGAGCGCCGGTCGTCGCCGTCGTGCCGGAGATGGACCTCCAGCGCGGGCGAATCGAACGCCGCAGCGACGCGTTCGGCCCACTCAACGACGAGCGCTCCGCCGCGGAGGGATTCGTCGAGCCCCAGGTCGTCGAGTTCCTCGGGCCCGCCGAGGCGGTAGGCGTCCATGTGCACAAGGTGGGGCCGGCCCGCCGGCGCGTCGTACTCGTTCACCACGACGAAGGTCGGGCTGTTCACGGCGCCGGGATCAATGCCCATGCCGCGCGCGACTCCCCGGACCAGGCAGGTCTTGCCGGCGCCCAGGTCCCCGTGGAGCAGAACGACATCGCCCGCACGGATCAGACGCCCGATGCGCTCGCCGAGCAGCATGGTGCGCTCGGCCGAATCACTGCGGATCTCGATGGCGCGCCGCTCACCCGGCATGGTCCCACCCCATGGCCGAGAGGTCGACGATCTCGCCGCTCGAACCCCGCACTACGCAGCCGACGCCCTCGACCACCGAGCCGATCCTCGTCACGACAACGCCCGCCTCCGGATCCGTCTGGGGCACGACGCCTGAGGCGGTGAACAGCAGTTCGTGGTCCTCGCCCTGCGCCGCAGCCTCTGCCCAAGCGCCGGCGTCCGGGTGCAGCGGGATCAGCGCCGGATCGATCTCGATCCGCACGGCGGAGGCCTCCGAGATCCGCGCCGCGTCGCGCCCCAGGCCATCGGACACATCCAGCATCGCGTGCAGCCGCTCGCCGAGCGTGTCGGCGAGCCATGCCGCCTCGCGCAGCCGGGGCTCGAAGCGCAGGTGCCGACCGCTCTGGAGTGAGCCGCCGATGGCCCCCGTGAGATAGACGCCGTCGCCCGGCCTCGCGCCGGACCGCAGCACTGGGCCCCGCGCCGGATGGACGCGTCCAAGGACCGTCACGGTCAGCACGGTCGGCCCGTGCACGCGCGCGATGTCGCCGCCGATGAGCGGGCAGCCCCAGTGGCTCGCCCACCTCGCCATGGCGTCGAAGAGCTCGTTGTCCTGCGCGAAGCCGTCGCGTAGGGCGCCGGTCGCCAGCGCCGCGATGGGCGCGCCCGCCATCGCGGCGATGTCGGACACCGACCGCGCCACGGCCTTCCGGGCGATCAGGTCCACTGGTGTCGTCGCCGGGTCGTAGTGCCGGCCTTCGACGAGTTGATCGACGGTCAGCAGCAGCCGCTCGCCGCCGAAGCGCACCACCGCCGCGTCGTCCCCCGGACCGACCTCGATCGGCCCGGCCCCGTGCAGCGCCCTGGAACGCTCGTAGATGTGGCGCAGCAGCGCCGCTTCGGTGGTCACGACTCCACCCCCACCATCCCGCGCAGCAGCGCGGCGTGGCGCCCCGTGGCGCCCTGATGCTTGAGCACGCAGCGCAGCGCCCGCTCGCCCAGCGCCGTTCGCTCGGCGGGGTTCTCGAACAGCCGGGCCAGCACGCCGGGCAGCGCCTCGCGCGTAGTCTGGAGAATCGCATCCTCGTGGCGCATGGTTTCGACGACGGTTCGGAAGTCCGCGACCGCCGGCCCGATGACCACGGGCTTGCCCAGCGCCGCGGGCTCCATCGGATCGGAGCCAAACAGCTCCCCGAAGGACCGCCCCACCACCGCGACATCCGCGAGCGCGTAGGCCATGCGGAGTTCGCCGATCGTGTCGAGCAGGTAGCGACCGGTCGGGCTCGCCTCGCCGACGCCGCCCTTGCGCTGCGAGCGACGCACGCAGCTCGGCAGGTCCCGCGCCGCGTCGTCGAACCACTCCGGGCGGCGCGGGGCGCACAGCAGCTGCACGCCCGAGGGCGCCGCATCGCGCACGAGCGAGATCTCCTCCGGCGCCGCGCTCCCGACGACGATCAGCGGCCTGCCCCGATCAATCCCAAGCTCCCGCGCCAGGTCCTCGGCGCCCGTCACCCGGTCGATCGTCTGCGCCGCGTCCCATTTCATCGAACCCACGACGCGCACCCGGTCTCCCGCCGCGCCCGCGGCGACGAACCGCCGCGCGTACGCCTCGTCCTGCGCCGCGACGAAGGACAGGTCGCGGAAATAGCGCCCCAGCAGCGGCCGGGCGGCGCGATAGCGCCCCGCGGAGCGGTCGCTCAGCCGCCCGTTGATGATGGCCAGCGGGATGCCTCGCCGCCTGCACGCGCTCGCGAAGTTGGGCCACAGCTCCAGCTCGACCATCGCGGCGCCGTCGGGGCGCACGGCGTCGAGGAATCGCCGGACCGCCCACGAGGCGTCCAGCGGGTAGCGCACCAGGTGCGCCTTGCCGGTGTACAGCTCCTTCGCGCGGGCCGTGCCGGTGTCGGTCGTGGTGGCGATGACCAGGTCCAGGTCCCGCGACAGATCGTCCACCAGGGCGCGGATCAGGTTCACCTCCCCCACCGAGACCGCATGGATCAGAAGGCGCGGACGGTCCGGCGCGGGTGCGGGGAGCGCGTCCAGCCTGCCGAACCGCTCCGACCAGCCGGTGCGCTGCTTGCGCATCCACAGCGGCGCCGCGACGGCGGCGGCGACCAGGTACGCGGCGTCGGCGACGGGGCCGATCAAGCGGTGCGGTTCCGCAGGAGGAGCATGAAGTGGGCGGGGAGGGACTCGAACCCACGACCCCTCGCGTGTAAAGCGAGCGCTCTAGCCAGCTGAGCTACCCGCCCACATGGGACTGAGCCCATAGGGTAGCCGCCGCCGGAGTCGGGCTTGGGGGATCGCGGCCCGGGCCTCAGTTCTGCGAACCCAGCGCCTTCAGTAGATCGCGCAGGTCCACTCGACCGTCGCCGTTGTGGTCGCCGTCCAGGTCGGCGCCCTGCTCGCCCCACTGCCGGAGCGTCGAAGCGGCCTTCTCGAGGGAGGGCTCCGGCGCCGAGGCCGCGGGCACCTGCACGATCCAGTCCTTCGTGTCCGTGAGCCACTGGTCGCGGTAGGCCTGGTTGCGGACATAGGGGGTGTTGTCCACGACGCGGACCGTCACCTGGTGCGTGCCGGGGGCCAGCGTGATGGTGGACAGGTCCAGCATGTTGGCGACAGGCACCGAGACCGGCTGACCGTCGAGGAACCATGTCACCGTCAGCGGCTGCCCGACCACGGGGATGGGCTCCACCGTGAAGACGGTGTTGGGCTGGGCGACGACGCTGACCGGGAACGCCGCGTCGATGGTGTCCACGCGTGTGTAGATGCCGACGACCAGGCGCTCCACGCCGACCGTGTTGAACGGCCGACCGATCGACTTCATCGTCGGGTCCCGGCTGGGGCTGTAGATTTCGAAGGCGTAGTAGCCGCCGCCCTCGTAGGTGGAGATCGGCCCATCGAAACCCACGATGTCGTGGCCGATCCACGACGCCCACTTGCCGTTCTGCGCGATCATCTCGGCGGCGGTGAAAGTGGAGATATTGGCCTCGCCGGGCTCGCCGCCCTCCCAATTGAGGAAGCCCTCGACGGTGTACTCGTCGGCGAGGATGCCCAGCACATGGCCGATCTCGTGGGCCGTGATGGCGAACGCGGAGGGGCTGCCGCCGCTGACGGTCAGCACATTCTGGCTCTGGTACCCGCTGCCGCCGTACTTATTGGAGTTCGCGACCGCGATGACCAGGTCCACGGACGGCGCCTGCTCGGCGAACTGCTGGGCGGCGAGGGTGTCGACGCAGAGCAGCCGCTCGATGTCGTCGCACCAGAAGCGCATGTCGAGGGGGGTGTTGCGGACCACCGAAGGCACCGGATCGCCGCTGACGCCGGAGACATCGGAGCGCACATCGACGCGGTACGAGCGGAAGACGGGCTTGTATCGCCGGAACGGCTCCATCTCGAAGAGCCGGTACAGGGCCCCGGCGACATGCCCCTGGTAGCGCACCAGGTCGGGCGTCATCGGCGGCAGTTGATCGTCCTCGGGCAGGAGCGTGGTGTCGGCCAGCACGGGGCGCGTGGCGGCGTAGCCGTCGCCCACGAAGACGAGATCGAAGCGATTGTCGCCGTTGGCCCCGACGCCCTGGGATTCCAGCACCATCGTGACATCGGACTGGGGAGCGACGCTCTGTCGCCGGCTGAGTTCCGTCCGCGGGAGCATGTGCACGCCCCCGACAAGAACGCCGTGCTCGTTCACGCTGTCGAAAAAGACCTTCACCGCGTCGCTCTCGGGCTCGGGGGCGGAGCTCATCGGAGGATGGGCCGTCGCGGAACCGGTCAGCAGCGCGGCGAGGAGAGCGGCGTTCGGCGCCGTTCGATGGAACACTCGGCTGGGCATCCGAGACTCCTTGGTGTGCTCTGGAGGAGAGGCGTAGGTTCGGGGCCTGCGCCTTGGGTTGACCGACCGATCCCCTATACGCCCTCCCGGGTTCGAGCGGTTCCCGTTCTCGGACGCATTGGCGGCTTCAAGTCTTCGGAATCTGCTCCGGAGCCGTGCATATTCCCTTGACGGTCGATCTTTGTCTGGATATCCTAACAAATACCTTATCTAGACCGAGAGAGACCATGCCCACCCGCGCCGAACTCGAGCAACTGGCCGGCCGGCTGCGCGACCTGCAAGCCCCCCCGGCCGCACACCGGCCCCTGCCCACGGGCTGGGGGGCCATCGACCGGGCCCTGACGCCGCACACCGGCCCCGCTGGAGGAGAGAGAGAGCCCCCCACCGGCGGGCTGCCCGGCGGGGCCATCCACGAGTGGTTCCTCGACCTCGAGGAGCGCCCGGCCCCCGCGTCGGCGCCGCCCGACCGGGACAACTGGTTCGCGCCGCTGGCGCTGCTGACGCACCTGGCGTGGCGCACCATCGAGGCCGGCGATGCGCAGGACGGCGCCGCCGGTCGGCTCGTGGTGTGGATCGGGCGGCGCTGCCGCGTGTTCGTCGGCGCCATGGCCGGTCTCCCCGGGGCGGCGCCCAGCGCCCGCACGCTGATCGCGCGCTCGCTGGTGGTGAACCCGCCCGACGGCGCCTCGGCGCTGTGGGCGATCGACCTCGCCCTGCGCTCCCCCGCCGTCGGCGCCGTCGTCGCCGATGCGCGCGGGCTCGACATGGCCTGCTCGCGCCGGCTCCAGCTCGCCGCGGAGGCCGGCGGGGGCCTGGCGCTGCTCGCCCGGCCGGCGCGGGAACGCGCGGCCCTCTCCGCCGCGGCGACGCGCTGGCTCGTCCGCCCGACCCCGGCGCGCCCCGGCGTGTGGGCGCCGTCGGCGCGCTGGTCGGTGGAGCTGCTCCGGCGCAAAGGAACGACGGGATGGAGCGGGCCCTCAGCGAACGGCGGACGCCGTTGGATTCTGGAGATGAACCGTGCCCAGGGCGTTGTGTGTGTACCTGCCGATGTGGCCGATCGATCTGGCGAAGCGTCGCCGGCGCCGGTCCGCGTCAGCGCCTGAACGATCCACGCCGCCCATCCTCCTCTTCGGGATGGACCACGGGCGGCAGATCGTCGGCGCCCGCTGCGAGCGCGCCGCCCGCGCGGGCGTCGATATCGGCATGACCATCGCCCATGCCCGGGCCCTGCTGCCCCGGAGCCCCGAGCCACTCCTCGAACCCCACCGCCCCGACCGCGACGACGCCGCCCTCGGGGCGCTCGCGGCCTGGCTGCTCCGCTTCTCGCCTATCGCGGCGCCGTCTCCGCCGGGGTGCGTGCTGCTGGACATCGCCGGGTGCGAGCGGGCGTTCCGGGGCGAGCGGCGCATCGTGCGACTGGTCGCCGAGGCCATGCGCCGCATGCGCCTGCACGCGCGGATCGGCGTGGCGCCGACCTACGCCTGCGCGCGGGCCGTCGCGATGTTCGCGCCGGAGGCCGCGACGATCGTGGCCGACGGCGCGGTCCGCGCCGCGCTGGAGCATCTGCCCCTGCGCGCCATCGACCCGGAGCCGGAGGCCGAGCGGGCGCTGATGGAGTTGGGCGTCGAGCGGCTGGGTCAGTTGTTCGACCTGCCCCGCGCCTCGCTGCCCGGGCGCTTCGGGGCCGAGTTGCTCATGCGGATGGACCGCGCCTTGGGCGCCGCCATCGAGACGATCGATCCCGTGCGCGAGCCCGACCCGCCCCGTGCCGCCCGTCTCTTCGAGGGCCCCACAACCCAGACCGAGGCCCTCGCCCTGGCCGCACGCCAAGCCCTGGACGACCTCTGCCTCGCGCTCCGCTCGCGCGAGCGCGGCGCCCGTCGGATCGAGGTCCTGCTCCTGCGCATCGACGCCCCGCCCGTCCGCTTCGCCATCGCCCTCAGCCGCCCGGCCCGCGACCCGCGCCACCTCTGGACGCTGCTGGCGGCGCGACTCGAACGGGTCAACCTGGGCTTCGGCGTCGAGGGCGTCGAGATGACCGCCGCCGCCCTGGGCCGCCTGCCCCACGAACAGGACGAACGCTGGACGGAGCACGCGGCACGGACCTCCGCCGCGACCACGCGGGCGACGGGAGAACTGATCGACACCATCGTCGATCGTCTCGGCGCCGAGAGCGTGCTGCGGCCCGAGCCGGTCGAGTCCCACCTGCCCGAACGCGCCCAGCGCCTGCGCCCCGCCATGCTCCCGCCCCTGCGCCCCGCGGCGCTGGACGCCCTGGCCATCGCCCACGCCCCGCGCCCCACGGCGCTGCTGGACCCCGCGGAAGAGGCCCTTGTCCTGGCCGTCACCCCCGACGGGCCCGTGGCCATGGTCCGCTGGCGCGACCGCGAGCGACGCATCGCCACGAGCCTCGGGCCCGAGCGACTGGCGCAGGAATGGTGGCGCGACGAGCGGCGCGCGAGCGTCGCGGACCTGTCCACGCTGGCGCGCGACTACTTCGCCGTGCAGGACGAGGACGGGCTGTGGCTGTGGATCTACCGCGACGGCGACACGGCGAAGTGGTTCGTGCACGGGCTGTGGGCGTGAACGGAACGGAGCGCGACCCATGCCCGAGCATCCGCAGGACAAGCACCGCCCCCACCCCTGGAGACAGCGCCCATCGCCCGCGGACGAGCCGCCGCCGCAGCGCCGCTCGCCCTGCGCCTACGCCGAGCTGCAGGTCACCACCAACTTCACCTTCCTCACCGGCGCCAGCCACCCCGAGGAGTTCGTCGAGCAGGCCGCCCATCTGGGGCACAGCGCGATCGCCGTCACCGACCGCAACTCCCTCGCCGGCGTGGTGCGCGCCCATGTCGCGGCCAAGGCGGCCGGTCTGCCGCTGGCCGTGGGCGTGCGCCTCGATCTGTTGCTCGATCCACCCGCCCGCGACGAGCCGGCCGAGACGGCGCGCCGGATCTCCGCCCTGGTCTACCCGACGGACCGCGCCTCCTACGGGCGCCTGTGCGCCCTGCTCACCCTCGGCAAGCGGCGCGCGCCCAAGGCGCACTGCTATCTCTGGCCCCACGACCTGGCCGAGCGTCAGGAGGGCCTGCTCGCCGTCGCGCTGCCGCCGCCGGCGCACGAGGGGCTCGCCGGCTTCGACGAGGTCTACCTCGACGCCCTGCGCGGCCTGCGCGCCATGTTCGACGACGACCGCTTCTCCCTCGGCGCCTCGCGCTGCTACGACCACGACGACGACGAGCGCCTGGGGCGGATCGCCCAGCTCGCCACGCACATCCGGGCGCCGCTGGTCGCCCTCAACGATGTCCACGCCCACACGCCCCGGCGCCGCGCCCTGCAGGATGTGCTGACCTGCATCCGGCACGGCTGCACGCTGGACAACGCCGGGCTGCGTCTGCTCGCCAACGCCGAGCGCCACCTCAAGCCGGCTCAGGAAATGGCCCGGCTGTTCGCGTCGTTCCCCGGCGCGGTGGAGCGCACCGTGCAGATCGCCCGTCGTGCGGGCGCGTTCTCGCTGGACCAGCTCCGCTACGAGTACCCCGAGGAGACCTGCCCCGCCGGCTCGACGCCCATGGAGCATCTGACGGCGCTGACCTGGAAGGGCGCCGCGGAGCGCTACCCCGGCGGCGTGCCGGAAAAGGTCGACCGCCAGATCCGGCACGAGCTGGCCCTGATCGAGGAGCTCCGCTACGCGCCGTACTTCCTGACCGTGCACGAGATCGTGGTGTTCGCTCGCGCGCGCGGGATCCTGTGCCAGGGCCGGGGCGCCGCGGCGAACTCGGCGGTGTGCTACTGCCTGGCGATCACCGCCGTGGACCCCAGCCGCGTGGACCTGCTGTTCGAGCGCTTCATCAGCCGCGAGCGGAACGAGCCGCCGGACATCGACATCGACTTCGAGCACGAGCGGCGCGAGGAGGTGATCCAGCACATCTACTCGAAGTACGGCCGTCACCGCGCCGCCCTGACGGCGGAGGTCATCACCTACCGGGGGCGCAGCGCCGTGCGCGAGGTGGGCAAGGCGCTGGGCCTGTCGCTGGACATGGTGGACCGGCTCTCCAAGAGCATGGACTGGTGGGAGCGCGGCTCGGTGAAGCCCGAGCGTCTGCGCGAGCTGGGGCTGGACCCGACCAGCGGCATGATCGCACGCCTGGCGGAGCTGTCCGCGGAGATCCTGGGCTTCCCGCGCCACCTCTCCCAGCATGTGGGCGGCTTCGTCATCACGCGCGGGCCGCTGAGCGAGTCCGTCCCCATCGAGAACGCCGCCATGCCCGACCGCACGGTCATCGAGTGGGACAAGGACGACATCGAGGCCCTGGGCATGCTCAAGATCGATGTGCTGGGCCTGGGCATGCTCACCTGCCTGCGCAAGGCGTTCGACCTCGTCCGCGACACCGACCAGCAACGGGGCGAGACCGGGCCGGCGCTGGAGTTCCACACCGTCCCCCCGGAGGACCCGGCGGTCTACGACGCCATCTGCCGCGCCGACACCATCGGCGTGTTCCAGATCGAGTCCCGCGCGCAGATGACGATGCTGCCCCGCCTGCGCCCGCGCTGCTACTACGACCTGGTGATCGAGGTCGCGATCGTGCGCCCGGGGCCGATCCAGGGCAAGATGGTGCACCCCTACCTGCGCCGCCGGCGCGGGCAGGAGGCGGTCGCCTACCCCGACGACACCGTCCGCACCATCCTCGCCCGCACGCTCGGCGTCCCGCTGTTCCAGGAGCAGGCCATGGCGCTGGCGATCCACTGCGCCGGCTTCACCCCCGGCGAGGCCGACGCCCTCCGGCGCGCCATCGCCGCGTGGAAGAGCAAGCAGAAGATCATCTACACCTTCGGCGAGAAGATCGTCGCCGGCATGACCGCCCGGGGCTACTCCCGCGACTTCGCCGAGCGCTGCTTCGAGCAGATCAAGGGCTTCAGCGAGTACGGATTCCCCGAGTCCCACGCCGCGTCCTTCGCGCTGATCGTCTATGTCTCCGCGTGGCTGAAGCGCCATCGCCCCGCCGAGTTCGCCGCGGCGCTGCTCAACAGCCAGCCCATGGGCTTCTACGCCCCCGCGCAGATCGTTCGCGACGCCGCCGAGCACGGGGTCGAGGTCCGCCCCGTCGATGTCCTGCACAGCGCGTGGGACTGCACCCTTGAGGACCTCCAACTCGATCGGGGCCCCGCGCTCCGGCTGGGCATGCGCCTGGTCTCCGGCCTGCGCGAGGACGAGGCCCGCGCCCTGGCCGACGCCGTCCGCAGCCACGGGCCCTTCGACACCATCGAAGCCCTCCGGCGCGCCGGCGGCGTGCGCGTCGCGCCCCTCCGCCGCCTCGCCGGCGCCGACGCCTTTCAATCCATGGGCCTCGACCGCCAGCAGGCCCTCTGGCAGATCCGCCGCCTGCGCGACGAGCGCCTGCCGCTGTTCGAGCAGGTCGAAACCCGCGACCCCCGTGAGCCGCCCGCGGCGCTGCCCGAGATGGCGCCGTTCCGACAGGTCGCGTGGGATTACGCCGCCGCGGGCCTGTCGCTCAAAGCCCACCCGATGTCGTTCCTGCGCGAACGCATGGACCGCGCGGGCGTGACGCCCAACGCCGAGCTGCGCGACCAGGCCCGCTGGCCCACCGGCTCGCGCATCGCCGTCTCGGGCGTGACGCTCGTCCGCCAGCGCCCGGCGACGGCGTCCGGCGTGGTGTTCATCACCCTCGAGGACGAGACGGGGATCGCCAATCTGGTGATGCGTCCGAAGATCTACCAGCGCTACCGGGCCGCGGCCCGGCACGGCGTGGCCCTGCTGGCCCGGGGCCATGTGGAGCGCGACGGCGATGTCGTGCATGTGGTGACCACCAGCGTGCAGGACCTGGCCCGGGCGGCGCCGGGCCTGGTCTCGGCCTCGCGCGATTTCCATTGAACGCCACGCAGAGTCCGCTAAGAACTCGAGCGCCGGGAGCGTCCGCGCCGCGCAGCCCGCAAAGCCCGCACAGGCCGAACTCCCCCGAGCCGGCGGCGCGCCGCGAGGTTGCCTGCCTACGACGACGGCGCATGATGTGGGCAGAGAGCCCCGCGAGCACAGCGCGGGGAGCTCCGCCGCGGAGGCGACGGAGAGAGAAAGAGTCGTCCATCGCCATTTGTTCCGGCGCGAGGTGCAGGGATGTCGCCGCGCGCAGCCCAACTCACGGCTTCCCGCCGTCGCGCCGTCGCTGCGCGCCGCCGGGATCGGCCCGCGACAGGAGATCAGAGAGATGTCACCCCGCGTCAACACCGTCACCGTCGCCCTTGCGGGTCTGCTCACCGGCGCCTCGGCGCTCGCGGGCGGTCCCGACGCCACCGTCTACTCGACGGACTTCGAATCCGGCACGCCCAGCGGCGTGTGGTCGGTCGATGTCGTCGCGCAGACGGTCGGCCTGTCCCGCTTCCTCGGACGCTTCGGCAACACCTCCGCCACCATGTCGATCGCGCTCAAGGCCGGCGTGCAGCACGAGCTGAGCTTCGACTTCTACGCCATCGACTCCTGGGACGGCTCCGACACCCCCTGGGGCCCGGACTCCTTCGGCGTCCGCATCGCCGGCCAGGAGGTCTTCAAGGAGACCTTCAGCGGCTTCGACGGCCCGCAGACCTACGCCAGCCGCCCCGACCGTGCAGGCGAGTTCGGCTTCGGCTGGTGGAACGATTCGGTCTTCCACCTCTCGATGCTGTTCACCTCCGACGCCGCGAACACGACCATCGAGTTCTTCGCCCAGGGCCTCGAGCCCATGAGCAACGAGTCCTGGGGCCTCGACAATGTCAGCGTCCGCGAGATCGCGGCCGTCCCGGCCCCCGGCGGCGCGGCGCTGCTCGGCGCCACGGGCCTCATGGGCCTTCGTCGGCGCCGGCGCTGACGCACCATCTCCTGTCGTTCACGGGCTCGGGGCGACGCCGCTCTCCGGCGTCGCTCCGATCGGCCCGGCCATCCGCCAGACCGCGCCGGCCAGGGCGCGCACCACGAGCGTCATGCGATCGAGGTCCAGCGTTTCGATCGTGTCCGAGGGCTTGTGGTAATTCGGATTGCGGAACTCCGAGGTGTCGGTGAGCATCGCCGCGGGGGCGCCGATGTCCCAGAACTCCGCGTGGTCCGAGCGGCGCAGGTCCGGCATGACCTCGGCGTTGCCGGGCACGAAATCCAGCACGAACAGCGGAATACGCGCCTCCGCCTCGCGCATCCCCGCCGCCAGCTCGCGCACGAACGGCGCCGAGGCCTGCGTCCCCACGAGCACGATCGCGTCGCCCTTGTCCGGCGGCGTGAACACGCCGGGAATGGGCGGGATCGGGCTCTTCTGGCAGCCGGGCTCATCGCAGAAAAAGCCGATCATCTCGACGCTCACCATGCCGACGAGGGACTCCGTGCCCGCCTCGATCCGCTCCTGCATCCACTTCGCGTGCTCGCGGGCGCCGATCAGGCCGACCTCCTCCAGGTTGAAGAACGCCAGGCGCACGGTGCGGTCCATGGGCCGGTCCTTCAGGACGCGCGCCAGCTCCAGCACGCCGGCGACGCCCGAGGCATTGTCGTCGGCGCCGGGCGTGTCCTCGCGCGCGTCGAAGTGCGCCGCGATGAGGATCACCTCCTGCGGCTTCGTGCGCCCGGGGATGTCCACATAGAGGTTGCGCCAGCGGTTGGGCTCGGGGTCGGGGATCATCGCCCACTGGCCCTCGCGCCGGACCCGGACCTCGCCGCCGGTCGTCCACTCGAGCTGCTGCGAGACCGGCTCGTAGCCGAGGGCCCGGAGCTTGCCCTCGACCACGCGCTCGGCCTCGAGCAGACCGGCCTGTCGCTCCGGCTCCACCCACAGCGCCCGCAGCTCCGGCAGCGCACGGATGTTCGCCTCGAGCCGCGCCCGCTCGACCTGCGCCTCGGGCCCTTTCGCCGGGGTCGCGAACACCGCTGCGCTCAAGGCCGCCATCGCAAGCATCATCGAAGCATCTCCTTCCCGGCGCCCGCCGGATGCCATCAGAGCAGATCGAGACCGAAATCCAACGCGGGAGCAGAATGCGTGAGCCGGCCCACGCTGATGCGCTCCACGCCCGTTTCCGCGATCGCCCGGAGCGATTCCATCGACACGCCGCCGCTGGCTTCCAGCAGCGGCCTGGCCGCCGAGCGATCCCGCAGCGCCGCCGCTTCCGCGAGCGTCGGCGGCGCCATGTTGTCCAGCAGCACGATGTCCACCACGCCCGCCGGCAGAGTCAGAACCTCCCGCAGCTGCGCCAGCGTGTCCACCTCCACCTCGACGAACGCGATCGGCCCGGCGCCCCGCGCCCTGGCCGCGGCCTGGGAGATCCGCTCCGCCAGCGTGCCCTCGGGGATGTGGGCGAGGTGGTTGTCCTTCAGCAGGGCCGCGTCGTACAGGCCCATGCGGTGGCTCATGCCCCCGCCGCAGCGGACGGCGTACTTCTCCAGCAGGCGCAGGCCCGGAGTGGTCTTGCGGGTGTCGTAGATCTTCGCCCGCGTGCCCGCGATCGCCTCGACATAGCGCGCGGTCAGCGTCGCCACGCCGGAGAGCCGGCAGACCATGTTCAACAGTGTGCGTTCGATGGCGAGGATGTCCGCGAGCGGCCCGGTGATCTCCCCCGCCGCTTGACCGGCTTGAACCAATTCACCGTCCTTCGCCACAGCCGCCCAGCGGCAGCGCCCGCCGAAGACCTGGAGCATGTCCGGCACGCACGCGAGCCCCGCCGCCACGCCCGGCGCGCGGGCCGCGAGCGCCGCGCAGCCGGTCACGCCCTCGGCGATCATCGCGGCGCTGGACACATCCCCCGCCTGGCCCAGGTCCTCGTCGCGCGCCAGCTCGATCGCGCGCCGGACCAGCCCGGTGGCGCTGATCGCTTCGAAGTACGCGGGGAGCGAGAGGGCGTTCCAGTCGGGCGACCCCGGGACGCGCGCGGGCCCGCTCATGTGCCCACCGCCTCGGAGCGGCCCGAGCGGATCTTGCCGATGGCGTTCGTCGTGCTGCGACCCTCCAGCACAGGCGCCAGCGCCACGCGCCCGCCGTAGCCCTCCACGATCGAGCGCCCGACCACCTTGTCGACCGTGTAGTCGCCGCCCTTGACGAGCACATCCGGGCGAAGCGCCTCGAGCAGCCGCTCGGGCGTGTCATCTTCGTAGGTCACGACCATGTCCACCGACGCCAGCTCGCCGAGCACCTCGGCGCGGTCCTGGGCGTTGTGCACCGGCCGCTCCGGCCCCTTGAGTCGGCGGACGGAATCGTCGGAGTTCATGCCCACGATCAGCACATCCCCGTGCGTCCGCGCATGGCGGAGCAGCGCGATGTGCCCGGCGTGCAACAGGTCGAAGCAGCCGTTGGTGAAGACGATCGTCCGGCCCTCGCGCCGGTGCGCCGCGACCTCGATCAGCGCCTCCGCGAGCGTGCGGCTCTTGCCGGCCAGGCGGTTGTGGTCCACGAGCAGGGCGTGATGGATGCGCTCGAGCGGGATGGGCTCCACGCCGAAGATCTCGACCTCCAGCCCCGCCGCGGCGTTGGCGAACCGCACCGCGTCGGCCCAGCCCACGCCGTTGCCGATCGCCGCCGCCAGCGCCGCGAGCACCATGTCGCCCGCGCCGGTGACGTCGTACACCTTCCTCGCCACCGTGGGCAGGTGCGTCGGCGCGCCGCCCTTCTCCAGCAGCAGGGCGCCGTGCTTGTCCAGCGTCAGCGCCACCGTCTCGACGCCGAAGCGCTGCGAGAGCGTCGTCGCGAGCGCGGCCCAGTGCGCCGACAGCGCCTCGGGCGACTCCTGCCCCGGCGCCTCGATCCCGGCCGCCAGCTCCGCCTCGCTGCGGTTGGGCGTGACGCAGGAAGCGCCGCGGTACTTCGAATAGTCGTCGATGCTCGCAGGGTCCACCAGGACCGGCTTGCCCAGGGCGCGGCAGCGCTCGATCACCTTCGCGCAGACCGTCGGCGAGCACACGCCCTTGTTGTAGTCCTCGATGCACACCACCTCGGCCCACTCCACCGCCCGCAGCGCCGCGGCCAGCAGGGCCTTCTCCGCCTCGCCGCAGACCGGCGTGCGCACCTCGACATCCATGCGGAACATCTTCTGCGGGTGCCGGTGCTGGGCCAGGCCGATGAGGCTGCGCTTGAGCGTCGTCGGACGCGAGCTGTCGGCGGTCAGGCCCTCCACCCCCACCGTCGCGCTGCGCAGGGCCTCCCGCAGGATCTGGCCCTCCGCGTCGGCGCCCGTCAGGCCGACGGCGCGGACCTCCGCGCGCATCGCCACGAGGTCCAGACAGACATTCGCCGCGCCGCCGGGGCGGTTCTGCGTGTCGCGCACCGCCAGCACCGGGACTGGCGCATCGGGGCTCAGGCGCTCGGCGTCGCCGTAGACGAGCTGATCCAGCATGTAGTCGCCGATCACCGCGACCTTCACGGACCGCCACCGGGCCAGCGCTGAGAGGATCGAATCCATAGGCCCTTAGCGTAGCAGCGCCGCCCCGCCGCAGGACGCCAGCAGCAGCGACCGCAGCCCCGCTTCGTCGTCGAACGCCATGGCCAGCCGCGGCCTGATGAACGGCACGCTGCTGCCCGCGGCGCCGATCTCCTCCAGCGCGAGCCGGAGCTTCACCCAGTCCTTGGAGGTCGTCAGGATCGCGTCGCACCCCAGGGTCGCCGCCTCCTCGACGATCCGGGCGGCCGCCTCGCCGTCGTACGGGGCGTGGTCCCGACGCACGGATTCCCGCACGACCTCGGCCCCGGCGGTTCGCGCCTGGGCCAGGAACGCGCCCGGGTTGCCCACACCGCAGAGCGCCAGCACGCGCATGCCGCCCAGACGCGAGGTGGGCCAGGACTCCTGCCCGACCTCCAGACCGTCCCACTCGTGGCGCGAGACGAACACCCGCGCATTCGGCGCGACGCGCCCGACACGGGCTCGGATCGTCTCGATCGCCTCGCGGCTGACGCGCTCGGCGTGCGTCAGCGCCACCACGCCCGCGCGCGCCAGTGACTCCACTGGCTCGCGCAGCCAACCCGCGGGAAGGCATCGATCGGCGAAGGGATCCCGGGTGGCGTCCAGGAGCACGATGTCCAGGTCGCGCGCGACGAATCGGTGCTGGAAGCCGTCGTCGAGCACGACGCAGTCCACCGTCTTGTCGTCACGCAGCAGGCGGCGCAGGGCGCTCACGCGGTCCGGGTCCGCCGCGATCGGCGTGCCGGGCAGCGACTCCATGTACTCGGCCTGCTCGTCCGATGGCGACGCGACGCCCTTGTTGACGCGGGCGCCGTAACCTCGCATGCCGATCGCCGGCCGACGCCCCGCGGCCCGCAACGCCCGCACGCACCACATGACCATGGGGGTCTTGCCCGTGCCGCCGACGCTGATGTTGCCCACGCTGACCACCGGCACGGTGAGCCGGCTCACGCGCCGCCCGCGATCGAACGATGCGTTGCGCCGCGCCACGACAGCGCGATAGATCGGCTCCAGCGGCGCCCCGAGCAGCGCCGGAGCGGGCCCTTTCTGCAGCGAAGCGTCAGCCCTCACGGCCGGCCTCCCCGCTCGCCTCGGCCGAGCGCCGCGCCGCGTGGATGCGCAGCTCGTCCGCGAGCCGGTCCTTTCTCGCCCGCGACAGGCGCACCGTGTTCAGCGCGTCCGCGATCGCCAGCGCCACGCTCAGCAGCAGCAGGGCGCTGGCCCCCAGCCACACCACCGCGAACAGCTTCGGGCGCGCCCCGGGGTTCACCAGCGAGAACCCCGTCGCCAGCAGCGGCAGGCACACCAGCATCACCCAGCCGTTCATGATCCGGATCCGCTTGCGGCTCGGGGGCTCGTCGCTTCGATCGATCCCCGCGGCGTGCCACGCCACCAGCGCCATCAACATCGCGGCGAGCGGCAGCGTGAGCCACGGTGTGACGATCCCCGGCCCCATCAGCGATCGCCCTCCAACCGCCGGCGCAGCGCGGGCGCCAACCGACGCATGGGCAGCCCCATGATCGTTCCAGGGTCGCCGTCGTACTCGATCGGCCAGCCGGCCTCGAGCCGCTCCGAGAGGTTGTACGCCCCGGCCTTGCCCCGCCAGTCGCCGCTGGCGAGATAGACCCCGATCTGGTCCTCCGTCAGCTCGCCCACGCGCACCAGCGCCGTGTCGGAGAACACCAGCCGGGCCTCGCCCGGCGAGAGCACGCACACGCCGCTGGTCACCTCGTGCGAGCCGCCCGAGAGCCGACGGATCATCCGCTCGGCGTCCGCCCGGTCCGCCGGCTTGCCCATGGCCTCGCCGTCCTTGATCACGATCGTGTCGGCGCCGAGCACGACCGACGACGCTCGCTCCTCGGGACTCAACGCATCCCAGGCGCTCCGCGCCTTCAGGTACGCCAATCCCGCGGCCCACTGCGTCAGCGTCGAACAGCCCGGCGACAGGTCCGAATCGTCCACGGGCGCAGGGCTCGCGATGTGCTCGAACCCATGCTCCCGCAGCAGCAGCGATCGGCGCGGCGACGCGCTCGCCAGACGCAGCGCGGGCCGGGTCCGGCCGGGGCGCGACGCGATCTCGGGGGCATCCTGTGTCAACACCGGGTGATGGTATCGGCCCCGGCCCCGGACAGCCGCGCCGAGGCCGCCTCGGCGACCTCGTTCACGCTGATCCGCTCCATCAGCCGACGCCCGGCGGCCTCGTCCTTGTGCTCGAGCCGCTCGCCCGGCTCGATCTTCTGGATCACATCGCGCTCGCGCCCGTACGGCCCGACGCGCTCGACCCGCGTCGGGCCGAACAACGCCACCAGCGGCCGATCGAATCCGACCGCCATGTGCAGCGCCGCGGAGTCGTTGGCGATCACGATCGCCGCCCGCTCCACCGCCGCCATCAGCCCCCCCACGCTCGTGCGCCCGACCAGATCGACGACACGATCGTCGCGCGCGGCCAGTTCGCTCAGCGGCGCACACTGCTCCCGCTCCCCCGCGGCGCCGACGAACGCCACACGGTCCACGCGCCCGTCATCGAGCAACCGCAACGCCAGCGCCGCGAATCGATCCATCGGCCACCGCTTGCCGTCCCACCGGCTCGTCGGCGCGAGCAGCGCGTACCGACCTGCGCGCAGCCGCTCGTCGAGGTTCTCCGCGTCCTCAGCCGGCGTGTACAGGCGCATATCCGGCGGCTCGTCGGCCGCCGCCCCGGCGAGGCGAGCGATGCGCATCATGCGATCGACTGCGTGCAACTCCATCGGGACGCGGACGCGCTCATTCAGCCCGAGCCAACCCAACTCCTCCGCGTTCGCGTATCCCGCTCGGCGCGCCGCCCGTGTGCACCACGCGAAGAACCCGCTCCTCGCCAGGCCCTGACAATCGACGGTCAGGTCGTACCGCTCCCGCCGCAGATCGCCGAGCCAGCGGCGCAGCTCCCCCGCCGTCGCCGGGCTGCGCCACCAGGCCCCGAACCGCCGGCGCGGGAACGCCACCACCCGACGCAGCGCCGGGTGCGCAGCCACCGCCGGGGCGAAGGCGTCGTTGACCAGCCAGTCGATCGATGCCGCCGGGTATCGCCGCTTCAGCGCCGCCAGGACCGGGACCGTCCGGCAGACATCCCCCAGGGCGCTGGGTCGGATCAGCAGGATTCGCGCGGGATCGGGCACCGGAAAGACTCTACCCTCTGGAGGCCGTTCGCCGTGGGGCGCCCGGCCCCCTGGGACCCGACTCCATCCGAGGCCATGCATCCATGTTTATCCGCCGCAAGCCGTTCGCCACCCTGCTCCGCTGCGCCCCGCTGGTCGCCGCCGTCGCGTCCCTCGCCGGTCTGGCGAACGCGCAGGACGATGCGCCCGCGGCGCGCGCTCAGGCGACGATCTTTGTCGCGCAGAAGTCCGGCCTCTCCGCGCTGCTCGTCGATCCGCGCGACCAGGCGTTGAAGCGGGCGCTGGAGATGCTCCCCGCGCGGCTCACCGAGCTGCCGGACGAGGTCCCCGAGCTGTCCGACGCGCCGCCGTCCCTGCTCGAGCTGGTGGGCCGCCTGATCGTGGACGGCGTGTTCGTCGGCGTCACCGACCGCGGCAACGACCCGCAGACCGGGGCGCCGGGCGTCGGGATCTCGCTGGCCATCGGGGCGCCGAGCGAGGCCAACGCCAAGTCCGTCTCGGGCGACCTGCTGGATCTGGTCCGTGCGCAGCCCGGCATGCAGATCGAGCCGAGCCGCGCCTTCAAGGGGATGGTCGACATCGAGACCCCCGGTGGCACGCTGCGGTTCGGGCCCCGGCGCTGCGCCGCGGGCGACTGGACCATCAGCGCGATCATGGGCGATGTCCCCGACCCCGACGCCGCCGCAGCGGCCCTTCCGACCATGGCCGGCGCCGACGCGCCGTTCGCCCGGTTCCGCCTCGACCTGCCCGCCGCGCAGCAGTGGACCGCCTTCTTCGCGGGCCTGGCCAGTCTCCAGGCGCCGCAGATCGGCAAGATCTTCCAGGAGCGAGGCCTCACCGGCCCGGACGCGATCTCCGTGGACATGGTGGTCGCGCAGACGGCCGACGCCCTTCGCTCGCGGCTTGTCGTCGAGCGGGCCAAGCGCTACGCGAAGACGCTGGGCGTCAGCGATCGTCGCCTAGGCGCGGACGACCTGAGGATCATCCCCGCCGACGCCGTGTTCGCGACAGCGCAGACCTTCGAGATGGGGGCGATCTGGGCCGCATTCGAGGGCATGGCCCTGGCCACCCCTGAGGGCCAGCAGGCGCTCGCCCAGTTCGCCGAGCGGACGGGCCTGGACATCAAGACCGACATCGTGGACGCCATCGGCGATGCGCTCGCCATCTACACCTCCGACGCCACCGGCGGCGGCGGGCTGTTCTCCGGCGTCGCGGTCGTCGGCGTGAAGGACCGTGCGAAAGTGCAGAACCTCTTCGACCGCGCCGCCGAGGCGGGCAACGCCCTGCTCGCCGAGGGCCTGCCGCGCCCCGAGTATGTGCGCTTCCAGCGCTCCAGCGCCGGCGGCGTCGAGCGCCTCACCGTCGCGTTCCCCGGCCTGCCCGTCCCCATGCAGGCGACGCTCGCCCTGACCGATCGCTACCTCGTCACCGGCTTCACACCGCAGGCCGTGGACGCGGCGATCGCACAGGCCGCCGGCAAGGCCGGGCGCTCGCTGCTCGACAACGGCGCGTTCAAGTCCGTCATGCCCGCGATGCCCGACGACCTGACGCAGCTGAGCTTCATCGACTCCGCCCGGGCGATCGGCAAGGGCTACCCGTGGATCTCGTCGCTGACGACCGCGATCTCCAACGCCATGCGCTCGCCGGCGAATGACTCCCGCGACCCCGGCAACCTCCTGCCCCCCTACGCCGAGATCGCCGCCAGCGTCCGCCCGATCCTCCAGACCGCCCGCTGGGAGGGCGAGAACCTGGTGCAGGAGATCTCCGCCGACCGCTCCGTCATCGTCAACGCCTGCGCCGCGGCCGGCGTCTACGGCGACCTCATGTCCATCGTCGCGCCCGTCGCGGTGGGCGCCGTTGTGCCCGCGATCCAGAAGAGCAAGGAGACCGCGACCGCGACGATTGAGACGATGCAGCTCGAGGACATCATCGACGCATGGTTCGACTTCGCCGACGACAACAACGACCGCCCGCCCCTGAGCCCGCAGGCGCTCGTCGAGGCCGGATACCTCGTCCCCGAGTCGCTGCAAAGCCCATACGGCGACCCGATGGACGGCGGCGCGCACTACTGGATGCGCCTGCCCGGCCCCGGGTTCGTGCTCGCCTCCGACCTGGATGACCTCGCCATCGTCGCGTACAGCCGCTCGCAGGCCGCGGCGGACAAGGGCGTCACGGTCGCCTTCGCCGACGGCTATGTCGAGCACATGACGATGCTCGACTTCATGCACGCGATGCAGGAGCCCGCCAACGCGGGCGTCGATTTCGACCTGCCGGAGGCCGGCGTCGTGCCCGCCTGGCCGGAGAATCAGGGCGGGCGCCGACCCAACTTCATGCTCCTGCCGGACCGCACCGCGCGGCGCGCGATGTGAGCGTCCGCCGGCTCCCTGCGCTCGCGCTGGTCCTGATCGCGTGCCGCGCTTTGGCCGGCGCGCCCGTCCCCGCCGATGCGATGGCGTGGTGGCGCTTCGATCCCACGCGCTTCGCCTCCACCGCGCCCACGCCCGAGGTCCGCGCCCAGCGCGAGGCCATGCTCGCCATGGTGCGCTCGGCCGTCACCGGCGGCGCCATCGGCGAGGGCACGGCGCTCGGCGCGGTCCGCGGGCTCCTCGCGGCCTCCGAGGTCGGCGGGCGCCCGCACACCCTGAGCGTGCTGGACTTCGCCGCGCACCGCCCGGCCTCCGGCGAGGGCGCCGATGTCGATCGGCTGGAGATGGCGCTGGAGATCGAGGCCGACGGCGGGCACGAGCGCTTCCTGCCCACGATCCGAACGATTCTGCTCCCGACGCCGGCCGAGGGCGGCGCGCCCGCGGGCAGCCAGCGCGCCTTCGAGCTGCCCGGCGGTTCGCGCGCCGTCGCCTACACCGAGCCGGGTTGGGAGCCCTGGCGCGAGGTCTCCTGGGCCTCGACGCCCGGCGCCTTTCTCGTCGGCCTCGGCGAGGGCTCGCTCGCCCACTGGACCGCCCCCGCTGCTGGCGTCCATGAGTCGCCATGGGCCGCGCACCGCGCCGCGATCGACGCCGAGCGTGCGCCGGGCGAAGTCTTCTTCGAGGCCTACCTCGGCATCGCGCGCCTGCGCGACGCCTTCCCCGCCGCGTTCGCCAGCGGACGCGCGCACAGGGTCCTCAGCCGCCTCAACCTGCTCCACGCCGACGACCTGCTGCTGCAGGCGCGCTTCGTCGAGATCGGCGAGGGCCGACCGGCGATGATCGCCATCGACGCCGCGTACAAGCTCCCCGGCGACAATCGCATCCAGCATCTCCCGCTCACCGCCGACCGATGGCCCGACGACCTGACGATCCCGCCGCCGCCGGGCTCCTATGTCATCGCGGCGCCGATCGACTGGCCCGCCTTCATCGACCTGTGCCTCGACCTCTGGATCGCGGCGAATGTGGACGCCCACATCCCCGAGTACGCCGGCGCCCTGACCGCCTGGAGCGTGGAGCATCAGGACGACCTCGACGCGTTCCTGGCGGCGCTGCAGCCGTGGGCCGTCGTCAGCGACTATCCCACCCCCATGCTGCCGATCCCCGGCGCCGCCACGGTCATCGTGCCCCTGTCCCCCAGCGCGGGCGCCGCGCCGTCGAATCGCCTGAGCCGACTGCTCGGCCCGTTCGCGGACGCCATCCACACCGACCGCGCCGGCGTGTCGTCGTACGCCGTGGACCCGGTCGGTCTGATCCGCATGCCCGGATGGGCGGTGTTCTCTCGAGGCGCTCACCCCGCGTTCATCGCCGCGTGGTCGCCCGCCGCCGTGCAGGGCGCGCAGGACTGGCTCGCCGATCTCGCTACGCCGGATAGGTCGCCGAGGTCTTCTCCGTCTCCCACACCGTGACGCTCGCCAGCTCGGCGCCCGCTTCGCGCACGCCCGGCGCCAGCAGCTCGAAGCACACCTTCGCGATGTTCTCCACCGACGGGTTCAAACCACCCTGGGTGGCGAAGTCCCTGGTGTCCTCGTTCAGGTGCTTGTGGTCGAACCGCGCGATGATCGCCTCGCCGGTGAGCCGCTCCAGCGCCTCGAGCGTGAACGGGGGCGGGCCCGACGGATCCAGCCGCACCACCACGGCGGGCTCGACGACATAGTTGTGCCCGTGCCCGTTGGGGCTGTTGCACTTGCCGAACAGGCGTCGGTTCTCCTCGTCGCTCAGCGCCGGGCAGTGCAGCCGGTGCGACGCGGCGAACTCGAAACGCTGACGCACAACAACCCTGTTCATCCGCTCGGTCTCCAGTTCCACGCTGTAGGTCGGCGAGATGCGCCAACGCACGCTCGCCAGTCGCCCGCCCAGCGCCGGGGACAACGCCCTCGCCACCGACGGCAGGACCTCCGCCGGCTCCCGATCGGGCGACTCATGGCACTGGCGTTCGATCAACGGGATCGCCGCCTCTCGCACCGCCCGGTCGATCTCCTGGATGTTCAGGAAGTACCCGGTGTGCGCGTCCACCTCGCCCGTCGCCATGATGTCCAGCTCGAAATACCGCGCCATGCCGCGGCTGCGGGGCCAGCCGGCGTAGCCATTGCGAGCGACGCCGTCGGACAGCCCAGGGCGGCGCCCCTCCCCGACGCTGAACCGAACTGTCCGGCAGAGCCTGACCATCGGCTCATGGTAGAGCGCCCCGGGCCGCCGGCGTCGCATCGCCTAGAATGGACGCGAGGGCGCACCGCCCGCGGCCCGCCAACCCGCGCCCCTCGGGAGACTCCACGATGACCCGTTGCTGCTGCAAGTCCCGCTCGAGCATGAGCCCCACCCTCCTCACCGCCGTCATGGTCGGGGCGCTGGTCCCGATCTTCTCCACCATCAACGCTCGCCCGGAAGACCCCAAGCCTGCGACCCCCGCCGCGGCGGACGCCGCCCAGAAGGACATCTACTCCTTCACCCCCAACCTCATCACCGGCGCCCCCCACCGTCTCGAGAACTACCGGGGCGAGGTCATCCTCGTCGTCAATGTCGCCAGCAAGTGCGGCCTCACGCCCCAGTACGAGGCGCTCCAGGCCCTCTACGAGTCCCGCGCGGACAAGGGCTTCGTGATCCTCGCCTTCCCGGCCAACAATTTCATGAACCAGGAGCCGGGCAGCAACGCCGAGATCGCCGCGTTCTGCACCGCCGAGTACGGCGTCACCTTCCCTGTCTTCGAGAAGATCAGCGTCAAGGGCGACGACATCGACCCGCTCTACGCGATGCTGACCTCCCAGCCCGAGCCCATCGGCGGAGAGATCCGCTGGAACTTCGACAAGTTCCTGATCAACCGCGAGGGCAAGATCGTCGCCCGCTTCGGTCCGAGGACTTCGCCGAACGATCCGGAGTTCACCAAGACGATCGACGCGCTGATCGCCGAGCCCCAGAGCTGACGCAGCGCCGCTCCGACGCTCAGCTCTTCGTGCCTGACCCCGGCTTGAACCCCAGCAGACGCAGCGCGTTCAGCACCACCACGACGGTGCTGCCCTCGTGGAACACCACGGCCCAGCCGATGCTGGTGTAGCCCGTCGCCGCCATCGGCGCGAGCACGGCGATCACGCCCAGCGCGATGAACAGGTTCTGACCGATCACCGCCCGCGCGAAGCGCCCGAGCCGGATCGCCCCGGTGAACCGCGACAGGTCGTCGTTCATCAGCGCGACATCCGCTGTCTCCAGCGCCACATCGGACCCCGCCACGCCCATCGCCACGCCCAGCGACGCCGCCGCGAGCGCCGGCGCGTCGTTCACGCCGTCGCCCAGCATCGCCACCACGCCCTCGCGCTCGCACAGCTCCCCCACCACCCTCATCTTGTCCTCCGGCAGCAGGCCCGCGCGGAACTCGTCGATCCCCAGCCGGGCCGCCATCCCCGCCGCGACATGCTCGTTGTCGCCGGTGAGCATCACCACGCGCTGCACGCCCATCGAGCGCAGCTCGGCGATCACCGCCTTCGCCTCCGGCCGCTGCTCGTCCGCCATCGCGATCGCCCCGAGGTACTTGCCGTCGCGCCGCACCGCCACCGCCGTCGCGCCCTCGCGCTCCAGCGCCTCGATCACCGGGCGCAGCGGCCCCACCGCGGGGTCGTCCGCGAACATCTTGAGACTGCCCACCTCCACCCGGCGCCCGTCCACCGTCCCGCGCAGGCCGCGCCCCACGACCTGCTCCACCTCCTGCGCCGGCGCCTGATCCCATCCCCGCTCCCGCGCCGCGACCACGATCGCCTCGGCCAGCGGGTGCGCGCTGCCGGTCTCGATCGCCGCGGCGGCGAACAGCGCCTCGTTCTCCTCCACGCCCTCCACCGGCCTCACCGCCGTCACCTTCGGGCTGCCCATCGTGAGCGTCCCGGTCTTGTCGAACGCCACCGCCTTGATCTTCCCCAGCGTCTCCAGGTGCGCCCCGCCCTTGATGAGCACGCCCATCCGCGCCGCACGCGCCAGCGCGCTGAGCGTCGCCGCCGGCGCGCCGATCGCCAGGGCGCACGGCGAGGCCGCCGTCAGGAACGCCATCGACCGGTAGAACCATTCCTTCCAGTGCTCCCACGCGCCGCCCATCGCCAGCGGCATCGCCACCAGCATCACGCCCGTCGCGATGAGCACGCCCGGCACATACCAGCGCTCCACCTTCGCCGTGAACAGCTCCGTCGGGCTCTTGCGCGTCTGGGCCTCCTCCACCAGGCGGATCGCCTTCGCCAGCGTCGTCTCCGTGGACGGCTTCTCCACCGCGACCGCGATCAGCCCGTCGCCGTTGACCGTCCCCGCGAACACCGGGGCCCCCACGCCCTTCTCCACCGGCACCGACTCTCCGGTGATCGCGGACTGATCGATCGAGGTCAACCCCTCAATGACCTGCCCGTCCGTCGGCACCCGCTCGCCGGGGCGCACGACGACCTCGTCGCCGATCTTCAGCTCCTCGACGCGCACCTCGCGCACGCCCTCCGCCGTGCGCAGATTCGCCATGTCCGGCACGACATCGCTCAGCGCCGCGATCGCCTTGCGCGCCCGCGACATCGCCATGTCCTCGCCCGCGTGGCCCAGCGCGAACAGCACGATCAAACCCACCGCAATCGCAATGTCGCGCGTGCGC
>CALKYH010000192.1 GCA_938003595.1 uncultured bacterium | reverse complement strand
TCGCGTAGGGCGTGTCGCACCAGCCGCAGCGCAGGTTGCACCCGCTCAGGCGCACAAACCACGACGGCGTGCCCGTCAGCTTGCCCTCGCCCTGCACGCTCACGAAAGTCTCGGCGATCGGGACCGCGCTCACAGGTCCGCCTCGGCCGCGGCGTAGATCGTCGGATCCGCGACGCCCGCCTCCTCGAAGCCCCGCCGGCGCAGCGAGCACGCGTCGCACCGCCCGCACGCCCGCCGCTGTTCATCGGGGTCGTAGCACGAGTGCGTCAGCGCCAGGTCCACCCCCAGCTTCGCGCCCATGCGGATGATCTCCGCCTTGCTCAGCTCGGCCAGCGGCGTGCGCACCCGCACCGTGCGCCCCTCGGCGCCCGCGCGCGTGCCCTCCCGCGCCGCAACCTCGAACGCCCGGATGAACCCCTCCCGACAGTCCGGATACCCCGAGAAGTCCACCGCGTTCACGCCGATGAACACCTGCACATCGCGCCCCGGCCACAGCGCCTCCGCCCACCCCACCGCCAGCGACAGGAACACCATGTTCCGCGCCGGCACATAGGTCGTCGGGATGCCCTCGCCGATCGCCGCCTCGTCGCGGTCCTTCGGCACCTCGCCCGTTCCCGTCAGCGACGAGCCCCCGAACGGCCGCAGGTCCATCTGCACGACCTCGTGGCGCATCGCCCCCAGCGCCTTGGCCACCCCCGCCGCGGCCTCGATCTCCCCGCGATGACGCTGCCCGTAGTCCACCGTCAGCGCCGCGCACGCCAGCCCCTCCGCCCGCGCGCACGCCAGCGTCACCGCGCTGTCCAGCCCCCCCGAGACGAGGACAACAGCGCCGCCGCGATCCGTGTTGATCGGCCGAGAAGCCATGAGCCCGAATGTTAGGAACCCCCCGCCGCCCCCGGAATCAGCCCGGCCGCGGGGCCCGCAGCCCCTGCACGACCCCGATCGCCTCCCCCACGGCCCGGTCCAGCTCGTCGTTGACAATGAACCGATCGAACACGCCGCAGGTCCGCGCCTCGGCGATCTCCCGCTGCGCCGCCGTGAACCGGCGCTGGATCGCTTCCTCCGTGTCCCGCCGACGCGCCCGCAGCCGCGCCAACAGCGACTCGTCGCTCGGCGGCAGCACGAACAGCCCCGCGGCGCCCGGGATCGCCGCCTTCACCTGCTTCGCCCCCTGCACATCGATCTCCAGGATCACCAGCCGACCCGCCGCGAGCGCTTCCTCCACCGGCCCGCGCAGCGTCCCGTACCGCCGCCCGTACACCCCCGCGTGCTCGAGGAACTCCCCCATCGGCTTGCCCGGCGCCGGTGCCGCACGCTCGGCGAACTCCTCCTCCGTCACGAACCGATAGTCCACCCCGTCGCGGTCCCCCGGCCCGGGCTGGCGCGTCGTCAGCGACACCGAGAAGAACCCGTCCGGGCACGCGCGCTCCAGCGCACGGGCGATCGTCGTCTTGCCCGCCCCCGAAGGACCCGACACGATCAACACCAGTCCCCGACCCTCGCTCCAATCCGACATCATCGGCGCCAAGATACCGAGGCCCGCCCCCGCGCGCCCGCCCGCGCCGCCCATGTCAGTCCACACCCAGGCACCACAGCAGCGCGGCCATCCTCATATAGACGCCGTTCTCCACCTGGCGCAGCACCACGCCCTTGGGCCCGTCCACCGACTCCGCCGCGTCGTCCGCGATCTCCAGGCCCCGGTTCATGGGGCCCGGGTGCATCACCACCGCCGAGTCCTTCATCCGCGACAGGCGCCTGCGGTTGATCTGGTACGCCGCGGCATAATCCCGCGCGCTCGACAGGCTCGCCGCCCGCTCGAACTGCACCCGCAGCGCCTGCAGGCCGTCCACCTCCGGCAGGATCGCATCCAGATCGTGGCGCACCTCCACGCCCAGCGCTTCCAGATTCCGCGGCGCCAGCGTCGGCGGCCCCACACACACCACGCTCGCGCCCAGCGCCGTCCACGCCGCGATGTCCGACCGCGCCACCCGCGAGTGCGCCAGGT
>CALKYH010000191.1 GCA_938003595.1 uncultured bacterium | reverse complement strand
CAGGCCGGATCCGGCGCACGCACCCCTCCAAAGAACCATCCCTGTGCGCACAGGCGCGGCGCCTCGCCCAAGGGTAGAGGCACCGCTCGCACGAGCCCAAGCCCGACGGCGAAGACGGGGGCGACACACAACGCCCCAGGATGGCCGCCGTCGGGCCGGCAAAGGCGCCGGCGCCTCCGTCGGACCGCTTCGCCGCACTACGCCGCCTCAACCGCCCCGCAACCCGCGACGCCCCGGAACCCCGAGGCCCCGCGGACCGGAGCCCGCGGCGTCCAGCCATCCTCCGCGCTTCTTCACCTAGCGCCGCAACGAAGCCCCGACCAAACCCAACCCCGCCCGCACCACACCGGCTATCACCGCGCGCGGGCCCGGCCAGAAAGGAGGTGACCGTCCCCCCGCGCCGGGCCCGCGCCCAAGCCGGCCTCCGGCTCCGGCTCGGGTGGCACTGGTCGCCGCCCGGGGAGACCAGTGCTCCTGCTTCTGGCCTCACCCCATTCTCCTCCTCCACCTGTGCCGCCTTCCGAAAGGGGGGCAGTCGGGGGCCCGCCCCCCGACACTCGGCAATTCTCCATCTCACACCAAAACCCAACGGCAAATTCTCACTCACCCGCGCGCAGATCCTCCCCCTCGGCGCCTCTCTCTCCCGCCTCAGTACCTTTGTTGCGCCCTGCCCACACCCACCACACCGAGAGGACCCCCATGACCGGGAAGACCGTGGTCGCCGTCACCCTCGCCGCCGCCGCCTCCGCCCACGCCCAGTTCGGCGTCAACCTCGTCGCCAACCCCAGCTTCGAGGACTACACCCCCGACGCCGCGGGCCTCATGCAGGTCCAACTCCCCGGCGGCGACTACATCGCCGCCATCCCCGACGCGTGGACCATCACCGAAGGCGTGCTCTTCGCCGATCGCTACGACGGCGACTTCGGCCCCGCAAACGGCGCCCCCGCCGGCTCCGGCGAACGCCAGGTCTACGGCGGCTTCGACGCCCTCTCCCGCTGCGAACAGACCATCGACCTCGGCTTCATCCACAGCGTCGCGGCCGGCCTGCCCGCGCTCGGCCTCCGCTACGAACTCAGCGCCTACCTCGGGTCATTCTTCGGCGGCAACTTCCCCGACACCCAGGACGACATCGCCACCATCGAGCTCCGCTTCTACGCCGCCGGAAGTTCCGACCGCCCGCTCCAGGTCGACCAGCTCGTCGGGCCGCGGATCCCCTCCGATGTCGGCTACCCCGACGGCGGCGACTTCAACGCCAACAACTTCTCCGGCCTCGTCTCCCGCGAGGGCGTCGTCCCCGCCGGCGCTGACCACGCCGTGATGATCATCCATTTCGTGCGCGACCCCGACGCGAACTCGACGGCGTTCAACAACGCCAACGCCGACCTCGTCCGCTTCGTCGTCCGCGCCGCCTGCCCCGGCGACAACAACGGCGACGGCGAGGTCAACTTCGCCGACCTCAACGCCGTCCTCAGCGCTTTCAACACCACCTGCCCCTGATGCGCCCCGCGGCTCCTCTCCCATCCGCCGCGGATGGGAGAGGTGGTACATCCGCCGTGGTGGACGGGGAGAGGGCTACTGGCCTCGCTCCATTCTCCTCCTCCACCTATGCCGCCTTCCGAAAGGGGGGCAGTCGGGGGCCCGGCCCCCGACACTCGGCAACTCCTGCTCGGGAATCGCAACACGCAGGGGCCGCGGCCGTCATGGGCCTCCCGACGCCCCTCGCCGCCCGACGACCCCCGCAGCCGGTACCGTGACTCCATGACCACGCACCTCCGCACCACCCTCGCCGCCGCCGCCCTCGCCTGCCTCGCGCCCTTCCTCGTCGCCCAGCCCGCCCCGGAGTCCATCGGCTCCCTCGAGGGCGCCCGCGTCGCCTTCCCCGTCGCCCCCGGCGCGGCGCCGCACCTGGTCTACATCGCCAGTGGCCGCATCACCGACGACCGACTCGAAGACCTCCGCGCCGCCGGGCCCAATGTCGAGATCATCCGCGCCGCCTCCGAAGAGGAAGCCATGAAGCACGCGCCCCGCGCCCACGGCGCGGAGTCCCGCTTCGTCACCCCCGAGTTCCTCGCCGCGGCGCCGAACCTCGTCTGGGTCCAGTCCACCAGCGCCGGCGTGGACTGGCTCATGGACATCCCCGCCCTCGTCGCCGACGACGACATCGTCGTCACCAACATGCGCGCCGTCCACGGCCCCGCCATCGCCGACCACTCCATGGCCATGCTCCTCATGCTCTCCCGCGACCTGCGCACCTATGAAGAGCGTCAGCGCGAGGGCCAGTGGATGCGCGGCGGCGAGCTCAAGGGCATGGCCCTCGAGGGCCGCACCATGTTCGTCGTCGGCCTCGGCGGCATCGGCACGGAGATCGCCCAGCGCGCCAAGGGCTTCGGCATGCATGTCATCGCCTCCAAGCGCAACAAGTCCGATCCGCCCCCCTTCGTGGACGAGATCGGGACCCCCGACCAGCTCCACGAGATGCTCGCCCGTGCCGATGTCGTCGCCATCGCCCTGCCCCTGACCGCCGAGACCCAGGGCCTCTTCGACGCCGCGGCCTTCGACGCCATGAAGCCCGGCGCCATCCTCATCAACATCGGCCGGGGCCAGATCGTGGACACCGACGCGATGGTCGCCGCGCTCGACTCCGGCCGCCTCGCCGGCGCCTGCCTGGATGTCACCGACCCCGAGCCCCTGCCCGCGGGCCACACCCTCTGGTCGCGCGACAATGTGATCATCACCCCCCATGTCGCGTCGGTCGCCGAGCTGACCTCCGACCGCTGGTGGGCGATCTACCGCGAGAACCTGCGCCGCTTCGCCCACGGCGAGCCGCTCATGAACACCGTGGACAAGGCCGCCGGTTACTGAGCGCCCGCCCGACCGGCGTAACGATCCGCACTCGTCGTCGAAGACTCGCCCATGACCGCCGCCAACCGCCTGTCCCGCCCTGTCGCCGCCGCGATGCGACTGAGCGCCGTCGTCCTGTGCCTGTTCCTCGCCGCCGCGCCCGCCCGGGCCCAGTCGCCCGAGCCTCCCGAGCCGACCGCCCCGATCGTCGTCCCGCGCGACGAGCGGCTCTACGCGCTCGCCGTCCTCTGGCACGAGGCCAAGATCAACTTCGCCTACTTCGACCATGTGCCGGACCTGGACTGGGACCAGGCCTACCGCGACTTCATCCCGCTGGTGATCGAGGAGGAGGATCCCTACCGGTTCTACCGTCTGCTGCAGCGTTTCTACGCCCTGCTGCGCGACGGGCACACCGATGTCTGGATGCCGCAGCAGCTGCTCGAGGGCATGGGCCGCGCGCCGGTGCGCTTCGTCCCCGTGGAGGATCGCTACATCCTGAGCAACATCGGGCGCGACTGGAGCGATCCGTCGCTCATCGGCGCCGAGCTGGTCGCGGTGGACGGCGTCCCCGTGCAGGAGTTCGTCCGGAGCGAGATCGATCCGTATCTGTGCGTGTCCACCGACCATGTCCGCACAGATGCGGGCGCTGGCTGGCTGCCGCTCGGCCCCATCGGCGTCGAGGCGAAGTTCACGCTGCGAACGCCCTCGGGGGATTCGCGCGAGCTGACGCTGCCCCGGCGCCACCACAACCTCCGCACCGAGTGGGCCATGCCCACCACGCCGCGCACGCCGGCGTTCGAATGGCGCTGGGTCGGCGAGCCCGACGAGCGCATCGCGTGGGTCGCGATGCGGTCGTTCGAGTCCGACGAGGTCGTCGCCGGCTTCCGCGCGGCGCTGCCCGACCTGCTCACCGCCCGCGCCCTGATCATCGACCTCCGCGTCAACGGCGGCGGTTCGTCCTACCACTCCGCCGCGATCGCCTCCCACCTGACCGACGCGCCGCTGACCGGCTCCGCGTGGCGCACCCGCGAGCGCCGTGCGGCGTTCACCGCCTGGGGCCGCTGGGAAGACCCCGCGGGCATGGGAGCCGATGTCCGCGACTACGCCGCGGACAACGCCTGGTACCGGGGCGAGCCCGACATCGTCGAACCCGCGCCCGACCCGGCGCAGCGCTTCCTCGGCCCGGTCGTGATTCTCACCGACCATCCGACCGCCTCCGCCGCGGAGGACTTCCTGATCTATCTCGACAAGCGCCCCAACCTCACCAAGGTCGGGCGGCCGACCAACGGCAGCACCGGCCAGCCGACCCCGATCGAGCTGCCCGGCGGCGGCGGCGCCCGGGTGTGCACCAAGCGGGACACCTACCCGGACGGGCGAGACTTCGTCGGCGTCGGCGTCCTGCCGGATGTGCTCGTGCCCCGAAGCATCGAGGAGATCATCGCCGGCCAGGACCGCATCCTCGACCGAGGCCTGGAGACCGCCCGGTCCATGCTCGCGGCGCCCTGAACCTCTTGCCGGCTGTCCCCGGGACGCCGGCGGCGTCGGAATAAAAAAGAATGAACGACGCGCGTTCCGTTCCGCCGAGCCGGCGGGTATCTTCGGCGACAACGGACGCCGTGCGTCCGGATTCACCCGGCTCCGGAGGCATCGCATGATCGTCGTCAACACCGAAACCATCCCCGGCATGCGCATCGTCGAGACCCGAGGCGTGGTGCAGGGCAACACCGTCCGCGCCAAGCATGTCGGACGCGACATCGCGGCGGGACTGAAGAATGTCGTCGGCGGCGAGCTCAAGGGCTACACCGAGCTGCTCACCGAGGCCCGGCGCCAGTCCTTCGAGCGCATGATCGCCCAGGCGCAGCAGCTCGGCGCCAACGCCGTCGTCAATGTCCGCTTCGCCACCACCGCCGTCACCAGCGGCGCGGCGGAGATGTACGCCTACGGCACCGCGGTCGTCGCGCAGCAGGGGGCCTGACATGCACCCCGAACTCGTCATGCAGCTGATCGCCCTGGGCGCGGGCGCCGTCCTGCTCGCCATCGCCGCGTTCACCGGCATGATCATCGCCCGTCGGCACAACGCCCTGCTCGACGCCGGCGAGGCCGAGACCGCCGGCGTGGTCATGACCGACATCCGCTCCTTCCCCGGCCCCGTCGATCATTCCAGGCCGGCCGCGTTCGTCGTCGCGGAGGTGGTCATGTCCGTGGACTACTTCCGCTCCTGGATCTCCAAGTTCATCAACATCATCGGCGGCGAGGTCGGCGTCATCACCCGCATCGGCGTCCGGGCCCGGCGCGAGGCGCTGCTGCGGCTCCGGCGCGAGGCCATCGCCCTGGGCCACGACGCCGTCTGCAACATCCGGCTGGACACTTGCAATATCCGCGGCGCCGAGGCCACGGGCAAGAAGGCCGGCGCCATCATCATCACCATCTTCGCCTCCGGCACCGCCTACACGCGCGCCCCGTGAAACGCCGCTCGTCCAAGCGCCGTCCGTCGAGAGACCCCTCGGTCTTTCACGAACCCCACCTGCGCCCGGGCCCGCCGTCGGCGTCGGATGCCCACAGCGCGCCCGAGCCGCCTGCCTCCATGCCATCGCTCGAGCACGCGGCGCACCATTCCGTCTGGGACGAGCCCACGACGCCCGTGCCCTCGGACGCGCCGCACCCGGTGGTGCGTCTGGCCGACCACGAGCGCTGCTCGGGCTGCGGCTACTCGCTGATGGGGTTCTCGACCGACGCCGTCTGTCCGGAATGCGGTCTGCCGATCGACCTGCGCCGCGCCAACTACGCCTCGTGGGTCGAGCTGCGCGCCCGCACGGTCACGCCGATGGACACATGGGTCGCCACCGGCGCCGTCGCGCTCGCCAGCGGCCCGCTCGCGATCCTCACGGCGTTCTGGGGCTCGCTGCAGCTGGGCGACCCGGTGGGCGTGTTCTCCGCGATCGGCGCCGCGCCGACGGTGGAGGAGGTGGGCAAGGTCGTCGCGCCGCTCATGCTCATCGAGAGCCGCCCGTGGATGTTCCGCTCGCGCAAGCAGATCGTCGGCGCGTGCCTGGTCTCGGCGTTCGTGTTCGCGGCGATCGAGAACGCCCTGTACCTGCAGGTCTACCTCTCGTCGCCCTCGCCCAAGGTCGTGCTCTGGCGCTGGACGGTGTGCGTGGCGCTGCACGTGGGCTGCACGGCGATCGCCTCCATCGGGCTGTGCCGGCTGCACCGGGAGATGCTCGTCGCCCGCAAGCGCTCGCGCCTGGAGATCGCGGTCCCGTACCTCGCTGCGGCGATCCTGCTGCACGCGGCGTACAACGCCTTCGCGCTGATCCTGCACTTCTCCGGCGCGCTCTAGGCGTTCGTGGCCTGCGCATTGCGGGTCGGCCAGAGCCATCGCCCGCGCCGCCCGTGCAGGATCGTGACGAGCAGCATCAGGTGCGCGATGTTCTCGACGACCTCCTCCATGTCGTCGTAGCTGGCCTGGAACAGCGCGTGCAACGGGCTGGATTCCGGCAGGATGTGCTGGAACCCGCGCCGGGCGACGAACTGGGAGAGGACATAGGTCGCCGCGGTGCAGATGAGCCACGCGCCCTCGCGCGGGTTGGCGTCCAGGTACGGCATGACGCGCTTGCGCCACAGCAGCCCCCAGCAGGCGATGAGCGCCAGCAGCACATACACGCCCTTGGTCGTCCAGTCCCAGTGGATCTCGCGCAGCATCGTCGTCGCGGCGACGGCGGTCAGCAGGATCGCCACCGGCTGTGCGGTTCTGGCGCTGCGGACCAGCCCCGCGGCCAGCGCCAGCGGAGTGACCGTCAGCGCGACGATCTCCTGCACGCTCTTGGCGTGCAGCGCGGGCCAGCCGAGCTCCGCGGCTAGAAGGCACCAGCCGATCCCCAGCGGACCGAGGATCAGCGGCCAGAATCGCTCGGCGCCGGGGCGCCGCCGGGCATCGATGGGGATGGTCGTCGCGATTGTCAGAGCCATGCGCACCTCATCAGACCGCCCCGGGCGCCCCCGGAATCGCGGCGTGGGACCGATGATTCGTGCGTCGATCTTAATGCAATCCTGGCGCTGAACGCCAGCGAGGAGGCCGCGGGCCCGCTACCGCCTGGCGGTCTTCTTGGCGGCCGCCTTCTTGGCGACCTTCCTGGTGGCAGGCTTCTTTGTGACGGCCTTCTTGCCGGTCGCCGCGCCGGCCTTCTTGGCCGCGGTCTTCTTCGCGGGCGCCTTCTTCGCGCCCGGCTTGGCTCTCGATCCGAGGTTCGCCTCGTAGTATTCGATGTACATCTTCGCCGGGACGCGCTTGATCGCCTCGCCGATGACCTCCAGCGGCAGGTCCTCCAGCTTCTTGAATCGCACGCAGCACTTGCCCATGTCGGCCTTCTTGCCCGCCTTCTCGAAGGCCTTCTGCAGCCAGGTCTGGTCCTCGCCCATGTACATGCCCATCAGGTAGACCGACATGTAATTCTTCTGCGACGCCAGGCTGGCGAACGGCAGCGGCTGCTTCGGGTCGCAGTGATACCCCGCGGGGTAGAGCCGGTGGGGGATGAAGTAGCCGATCATCCCGTACTGCATGCCTTCTTCGTAGCCCTTGTCGAGGTTCTTGAGGATGACCTTGCGCACGGCGCTGATCGCCGCGCGGCGATCTTCGGGGAGTTCGGCCAGGTACTGCTCGACGGTGGTGGCTTTGGACTGCATGGTCGTGGAAGTGTACCGAAGGAGACGCGAATCCTCAGTGAAGATTGCGGGCCGGCGTCGGGCCGGGGGGTCCGTCCGGTAGACTGCCGCTCGAACCCCACGGGAGACGCCGCCATGGCCGACAACTTCACCCGGCGCGAAGTCCTGAAGCTTGGTTCGCTCGCCCTCGGCGCCGCCGCGGCGGGGCCGGGCCTGCTGCTGGGCGACCCCGCCCGAGCGCAGTCTGCTCCGCCGGTTCAGCCCGCTCGGACGCGCTCGCTGCGGATCGCTCATCTGACCGACATCCATGTCCAGCCCGAGCGCGGCGCCTGCGACGGGCTCGAGCAGTGCCTTCGTCATGCCATGGCGCTGGACGAGGCGCCGGGCGTGATCGTCACCGGCGGCGATCTGATCATGGACGGCTTCGAGGCCGACCGCGCCCGCACCGCCCTGCAGTGGGACCTGTGGCGCCGCCACTTCGCGGACCTGTGCGGGCTGCCCGTGCAGCACACGCTGGGCAACCACGACATCTGGGGCTGGAACAAGTCCCGCAGCGGCGCGCGTGGGAACGAGCGCGAGTGGGGCAAGCGCTGGGCGATGGACGAGCTGGGGCTCGACGCGGCTCATCAGGCTTGCGACCACGGCGCGTGGCGCATCGTGACCCTCGACAATGTGCAGCGCGACGCGCCGGACGGCTATGTCGCGTTCCTCGACGAGGCGCAGTTCGAGTGGCTGGATCGCACGCTCGCCGACGCCGCGGCCAGGTCGATGCATGTGCTGGTCGTCTCGCACATCCCGATCTTCAGCGTCTCGGCGATGGACTGGGCCAAGCCCGACGGGGCCGGGAAGACGCTGCGGGTGTCCGGCGGCCTGATGCATGTGGACGCGAACAAGGTGATGGCCCTGTTCCGCAGGCATGGCTGCGTGCGCGCGTGCCTGAGCGGGCACATGCACCGCATTGAGCGGATCGACTACGACGGCGTGGCCTTCATCTGCGACGGCGCCGTGTGCGGCTCGTGGTGGAAGGGCCCCGAGAACCAGTGCGACGAGGGCTACGGCGTGGTGGACCTGTTCAGCGACGGGTC
>CALKYH010000190.1 GCA_938003595.1 uncultured bacterium | reverse complement strand
CCGCTGCGCATCGCCTGGATGCGCAGGTGGTCCTCCTCGTTGACCATCACCGCCAGACGCTCGCCCGGCTCGGCGATCGCCACGGCGCGGGGCTCGGTCCCCTTGACCATCTGCTTGCTCACCAGGTGCCGCTCGACCAGCGCCAGCCGGTCCAGCGTGCGGGCCTCGGCCAGGTCGATCCAGCGCATCCCCGGGGCCGGGGCCGAGGCTGCGTCCAGCAGACGCGCCCTCGCGAGGGCGATGACCTCCAGCCGCTGCTCGCGCGACGCGGCGTTGGGGAACGGGATCCCCGCAAGATTCCGGGCCAGCCGGATGCGCGAGGACATCACCACATCCGCGTCGCGCCCCTCGCCGCGCAGCCATTCGACCAGCGCGGGCTCGCGCCCCGGGCCCTGCCCCGGCGACGATCCCTGCTCGGAGCTGCCGCCGGTGCGCCCGCTCATGATTCGTCCTCATCGCCCGCGGGCGCCTGCTCGGCCGCCTCGCGCAGCTGGTCGCGCAGCGCCGCGGCCCGCTCGTACTGCTCCGCCGCGACGGCCTCCTGCAGCTGCCGACGCAGCGAGGCCAGCCGACCCTGGAGGATCTCCGAGCGCGCCCCGGCGCGCCGCGGCGACTTGCCGGTGTGCTGGACGCCGCCCTCGTGGGCCCGCTCGATCAGCGGCATGAGCTCCTTCTCGAAGGTCCTGTAGCACTCCGCGCAGCCGAGCAGCCCCTGCTGGCGGAACTTCGCCCACGTCATCCCGCACCCAACGCATGCGCCCGGCTTGCTCGCCGCTTCGGAGGAGCCAAGCCCCTGCGACAACACGATCTTGCTGAGCAGCTCGTTGATGGGCACGGGCGTCTGGTAGACGATGCCCTGCTTGCGCGCGCACTTCTCGCAGAGGTGGCGCTCCACCTTCTTGCCGTTGCGGATCAGGGTCTCGTGGACCGTCGCCTCCGCGCCGCAACCCTCGGTGTCGCAGTGCATGGGAGACTCTATCGGCTCGCCGACGCCCGGATCAACGATCCTCGCGCGCCGCCCCCCACACACGCCCGATCCGACGCAGCAGCCCCGGCATCCCGCTCAGCGCCAGCGCCGTGCTGGCGTCGCTCGCCGCCTTCGCCGGCTCCGGGTGGCACTCCAGGAACAGCGCATCGACCCCCGCCGCCGCCGCCGCCAGCGCCAGCAGCGGCGAACGCTCCGGCCGGCCCCCGCTGGTCTCGCCCGCGCCGGGGAGCTGGGTCGAGTGCGTCACATCGAAGCACACCGGCGGCCCCGACCCCGACCCGTCATCGAGTTCGAGGAGGTCCCCCACCCCGATGAAGTCATTCACCAGCCGGTGGTACCCGAAAAAGGTGCCGCGCTCCGTGACGATCGTCTTCGTGCACCCCGCCTCGCGCAGCTTGCGGAGCGGGCCCACCATCTCGCGCGGCGAGAGGAACTGTCCCTTCTTGACATTCACCACGCCGCCCCGCGCCGCCGCCGCCGCGCCCGCCGCGAGCAGCAGGTCCGTCTGCCGACAGAGGAACGCGGGGATCTGGAGGATGTCGATCACCTCGCCCGCGGCCCGCGCCTGCTCGGGCTCGTGCACATCGGTGGTCACCGGACAGTGAAACTCCCTGCGGATCGTCGCGAGGTGCTCGAGCCCGTCGGCGATCCCCGGTCCTCGGGGTGAGGCGCCGCTGGACCGGTTCGCCTTGTCGAAGGAGGCCTTGTAGACAAATCCGAATCCGCACTCGGCGCAGGCGTCGCGCAAAGTCCGCGCGATCAAGCGGCTTGTTTCCAAGGATTCCATGACGCAGGGACCCGCGATGATCGCGAGCGGCTTTCCCGGGCCGATCTCCACGGGCTTATCGCCCCCACCGATCGTTAGAACTCTCCGCATCCCTACAGCGTATCCATGCGTACCGCACAGTGTCGGAGGGGAAAGCCGACCAGCCGGATGAAACACGGGGCGAAACGACTACGGGCCTGCACAGGGTTCCCGTGATCGCATGCATCGCCCCCTCCGTTCGGCCGATCTAACTCCCGCTTCCGACGATCAGGGAATCTCCTCGCCGACGGTCTCCGTCGTCAGGAGCGGAGGACTGCGCCATGTCGCACATGCCAGAAGAGCCCGAAGCGTTCGCCGAAGTCGTGCAGACCATGCTGCGCCGGCTGCGCCCCGAACTCCAGATCCAGCTCATCGGCCCGAGCGAGCTGCTCGTCGACGGCCGACGACTGGACCTGGACAACCTGTACCGCCTGGTCAAGCACGACCCCGGCCAGGGCGCGGAGATCGTCGAGCAGTACCTCGATCATCTCTTCGCCAACGAGTCCATCACGGCGGCCACGATGTCGCTGGACCTGGCGCGCCCGCGCATCATGCCGCGCATCCAGCCGGAGACGATCTTCCAGCGCCTCACCCGCGACCTGGTCGCGCATGTGCCCTTCGTGAACGACACGGTCATCCTCTTCGTGATCGACCTGCCGCACATGACGGTCAGCGTCACCGCCGAGCAGATGGTCCGCTGGGGCGTGACGCCCGAGGACCTCGAGGCCATCGCCCGCGAGAACCTCGATCGCTACGCGCCGGCGCTCAACCTGCAGTTCGTGGACTCCAAGGAAGGCGGCAAGGCCGCGATCCTCGCGCAGCAGGACGGCTACGACGCGGCGCGCCTGCTCATGAGCGACCTCTTCCGCGAGCTCGCGCCCAAGATGGGCGGCGACTTCCTCGTCGCCGTGCCCGCCCGCGACATGTTCCTGGCCCTGACGCCCCACCCCGATCCCTTCGTCCACCGCCTCCACGGGCGCGTGGTCCACGACTACCGGCGCCTGCCCTACCCCATCACCACCCGCCTCTTCTATGTCACCCGCGACGGCGTCGCCGGCACCCCCGCAGCCGCCTGACCCCCGGACCCCCGGAACGCCAACCGGCCACACCAAACGATCCAGCCCCGCCTTGAGGAGATAACCGCCGCGCTCACCCCGCGGCGGTTATTGTTTCCACCCCTCACCCAACCGCCACATGATCCTCCTGATCGACAACTACGACTCCTTCACCTGGAACCTCGTCCAGCGCATCGGCGAGCTGGACCCGACGCTCGATCTGCGCGTGGTCCGCAACGACAAGCTCAGCGCGGCGGAGGCCGAATCGCTCGCGCCCACGCACATCGTGGTCTCGCCCGGCCCCTGCACGCCGCACGAGGCGGGCGTGTCCAACGACATCATCCGGCGCTTCGCGGGCAGGGTCCCGATCCTGGGCGTGTGCCTGGGGCACCAGTGCATCGGCTTCACCCACGGCATGACGGTCGCCCGCGCCCAGCGCGTGATGCACGGCAAGACCAGCCAGGTCCACCACGACCACCGGGGCCTGTTCGCCGGCCTGTCGGACCCCTTCATCGCCACGCGGTACCACAGCCTCGTCGTCCTGCCGGAGACCATCCCCGCCCGCGGCTGGGAGGTTTCCGCCTGGTCCTTCGAGCACGACGAGCAGGCGCCCGGCGGCAAGCGCAAGGTGGTGATGGGCCTCCGCCGCGCGTGGGACGAACCGAACAAGGCGCCCCTCGAGGGCGTGCAGTTCCACCCGGAATCGTTCCTCACAGTGGAAGGCCCGCTGATGCTGGCGAACTTCCTGGGGCTGCCGCGCCCGGCGCTGGAAGCGGCTGCTTCCTGAGCCGCGGTGCGGCGATCTTGAGTAGCCCCGTCCGTCAGGGCGGGGAACCGAACGCTCAGTCGCGCCGAGCCCCGGAGGGGCGTCACCCCGCATATGGAGATCACCGTCTTGGGACACCGACCGCCCCAAGCGGCCGTCGGCGATGCCTTGGCCGAGCTCTTACTGGATTCCAGATGAACCGAACGTGCACGCCGGATCGCTCATGGCTCGACGCCCTCTAGCTGCACCAGCCAGAGATTCGATGACTCAACGGACCGACGAGTGTAGAGCCAGCCGTCGGCGCGGAAGGTGATGAAGCTTCCCAGGTCCTCCGGGGCGCCCTCGACCCAGCGCGACTCGCCCGAGACGGCGTCGAAGACGAACTCCTGCGCATCATCGAACGACCTGGCCAGAATCCGCGTGGCGTCGATCCATGCCGAAGTGGTAAACACCGTGGCGGTGCTCCCGTCGGGCTGACGCACCACGATGACGGTGTCCGTCTCGGTGTCGAGCAGCGCGAAGTTCGGCGGGCCGTCGGAATCCTCAAGAGTGCCGCTGACCCGACGGCCGTCCGGTGACCAATCCGTTCCGCGGAAACCCAAAGGGGTCGGGCGGGCGTCGGTCAGCGAACCGTCCATGCCGAGCGTTGCGATCTGAGCCGATCCACCCTTGTTGATCATCGCCCTGGCGCCATCGGGCGAGATCGCGATCCCGGAAGTGCCTTTCCCAGCTTCGCCCGAGACGGGCTGGGCTTCGGCGCTCTCGCGATCGACCATCCAGACGTCATAGTCCCCGCTCTTATTCGAGTAGTAGAAGATCCTCTTCCCATCCGCGGACCACTTGGGGCCGCGGTCCTTGGCCGCCCCCTCGGTCAGGCGTCGCCGGCCCGAGCCGTCGAGCCGCATCACCGTGATGTCCTCCAGCGGCTCGACACTCTGGAACGCGATCCATTCGCCGTCGCGGCTGATATCCGGGGCGCGGATCGCAATCGTGCTCTCCAGCAACACCTCCGGGGCGCCGACGAACCGCGCGGCCTCCGGGTCAAACCGGATGCGCTCGATCAGATCGTGGCCATTCCTGACCAGAGCGACGATCGAATGTCCGTCCGCCGAGCGCGAGAACTGATCGATCCGGCCCGGGCCGAGCAAGATCGGGCGCGGCTCGCCGGCGGGGCCGCCGTCTCTCGTCACGGGGATCCACCAGATCCCGGGTTGCCCGCCCCGGTCGCTCAGGAACCAGATCGAGCGACCGTCCGGGCTCCAGACCGGGTTCCAATCGGTGTGCACATCGTCGGTCACGCGGACGACATCGCCGCCCGCGGGCGAGACCGTGTAGATGTCGCGAGTCCCGACCCGATTGCCCCAGTAGGCGATGCGAGTCCCGTCCGGGGACCAATCCGGCCCCGTGGCGTCGCTCGCATCCGCAGAGGTGTCGGCGTTCTTCGCCGGGTCGGATGTGTCAACCTTCCTCCGCTCGCGCGTCGCAACATCGACGATCCACAGTTCGCTCGAGCCGCCCCGAGAGTAAGGGCTCGTCCAGAACGCGGTGGAGTAGGCCATGGACCGCCCGTCGGGGGACCACGAGGACTCCCAACTGTCCGGTTCGACAATCCGGTGCGGGTTCTCACCGGTCGCGCCCATGACGAAGACGCCCCGCATCGCGGGACTTTCACCGTAGTTGGCGTAGGCGATCGAAGCGCCGTCCGGGCTGAACCTGAGCCTGCTCTTGTAGTTGTTCACGCTGCGGTTCACGATGAACGGCGTCGCCCCGCCGATCCGGAGGGTGTGGATCTGCGTCCCGGTGTCGCCGACATCCGCGGTATACGCCACCGTCGAGGCATCCGGGGAGATCGCGGCATACTGGATCGGTTCCTTCGAGTCCGTGATCTGCTCAACGGTGAGGACCGTCGGCGGGAGGGGCGTCACAATCGGCGCCTCCGAGAGCGGCGCCCCGCCGCGCGGCGCCGTGAGCCAGAGACCGAAGCCGGCGAGCGTCGCGAGGGCGAAGCACGCGGCCACGACCGGCCAGACCCACGCACGCCGTCCGGGCGATGCCAGGCCGAACTCGTCCGATTCTCCCGCCTCCAGACGCTCCAGCGCATCCCGGAGCTCGACCCGCACATCGCCCATCGACTGGAGCCGGCGGGCCTTGTCCCGCTCAAGGCATCGACGGATCACATGCCGAACCATCCACGGCGTGTTGTCCGGCAAGCCGTCGAGGTCGAACGCCTTGTGCAGCACGGCGCCGATCGAATCGGTCGCTGTCTCTCCGACAAAGGGGCTGGCGCCGGTGAGCATCTCGTAGAGAACGACTCCAAAGGACCAGATGTCCGTACGCTTGTCGACGCGCCGACCCCGCGCCTGCTCGGGGCTCATGTACGCCGCGGTGCCCAGGATCGCCCCGGCGATCGAGGGCGAATGCTGGGGCTGTGGCGTCGTCATCGTCGGACTGTCCAGAGCGCCCGTCGACGACTGCCCGCCTTCGTCGGTTCGCGCCAGGCCGAAGTCCAGCACCTTGGCCTGACCGTCCGGCGTCACAACGATGTTCGCCGGCTTCAGGTCGCGATGGATCACGCCCGCCTCGTGCGCCGCCTCGACGCCGGCCGCGATCTGCACGGCCAGCTCGACCGCCTCGTCCACCGGGATCGGCCCGCGGTCCAGCCGCTCGGCGAGCGACTCGCCCTCGACATACTCGAGCACCAGGTACTTCGCGCCGTCCTGCTCCTCGACGCCGTGGATGCCCGCGAGGTTGGGATGGTTCAGGCTCGCGAGCGTCTTGGCCTCGCGCTCGAAACGCTCCAACCGCGCCGGGTCCGAGGCGAGCGCCGCGGGCAACGCCTTGATCGCCACATCACGGTCCAGCCGCGTGTCCCGCGCGAGGTACACCACCCCCATGCCGCCGCGGCCGAGTTCTCGGGCAACCTTGAATGGGCCGATGCGGTCTGGCATGGACGCAGAATAGCCAGAGAAGAATCCCTGCATAGCCCCGGTGATCGATGACAACGCACATCGAAGCGGCGGCGCATCAACCCCACGACCGCTCCATGCAGCAAAACCCCGAGCGCCAGCGAGCCGCCCCCGACGCGCCGAATCGATACGGCCGCAGCGGATCGCGGACCTCCAAGAGAAAGACGAGTCACCCGGGGTCAGAAGCCGTCCGACCGAAGCGCCGACCGCCCGGCGCGGCCGTCCCCGCCCACAGGTACCATCCCCCCGCCATGACCCAAGCCCCCGCCAGCTCACTCGTCGCCGCCAGCGTCAACCCCGTGAATGTCGCCCGCGCCGTTCTCGCCGAGGCCGCGCCCGACATGATCACCCTCGCCGTCGCCGACTCCGACTACCGCGTCCACCTCGTCCCCACCGCGCCCGTCTCCGCCGAGGTCGGCAAGCGCATCCGCGGCGTCGTCCGCGCCCAGGCCCGGCGCATCGACATCACCCAGACCGGCGGGCGCTTCATCGAGCCCGTCTACGGCCGGCCGCGCCGCATCCAGGGCACGATCGTCGCCGTCGATCCCGGCGCCGACACCGTCACCGTGCAGGTGCACGACGGCTTCCCGATCGTGTGCAAGACCAACGGCCAGCAGCGCGCAGCGGAGTTCAAGGAAGGTCAGTTCGTCGGCTTCGATGTCGCCCCGGGCGCGACCTTCACCCAGACGACCTGAACTCAGGTCATGGGCTCGGCGATGTGGCCCAGTTCCACCTCGTGGAACGCCTCGTCGCCCGGACGCCGGGGCCCCTCGTCGTGCTCGACGCGGTAGCAGCGCGTGCCGCAGACCCCGTCGTACTCGCGGCGGATGTCCGTATCCTCCGGGCGAAGGTGTCGCGCCGGCGTCGCTGTGGTGTTCGCCCCGAACGAGCGGCGAGCAGTGTCCTTCCGGTTCGGTTCGCCAGTGTTCATGGCGTACCTCCTTGCTCGTGGCGGTCAGGCCCCACCGGCCCCGACCGATCTACGCCCAGCATACGCCGGATAGCGGATGTCATCATATGAAATCAGAGTTATTCTCGATCTGGTCCACCCCGATCGGGTCACCCCGTTCGATTCCGGCCGGGCAGGGTCGGATTCAACCATCGGCAGAACGAACCGCGGCACAGAACGCGAGGATCCGCTCCGGGTCCTTCTCCCCGGGCTTGCCCGGCGTCTCCACCCCGCTCGAGACATCCACCGCGAACGGCCTCACCACGCGGATCGCCTCCGCGACATTCTCCGGCGTCAGCCCACCGGCCAGGATCAGCGGCTTGTCTCCGGCGGCGTCCTTCGCGGCCGCCAGCGCCGCCCAGTCCAGCGCCACGCCCTGACCCCCGCTGGAGCCGTCCACCAGGATCGCGTCCACCTCCTCCACCTCGGCCCACTGCTCCAGCGTCGCGCGGATCGTGTCCGCCTCGAACCGCACCGCCTTGATGATGCGAGGCCCGCACTCCCGCGCCGTCTTCACCGTCTCCTGCCCGTGCAGCTGGCCGAAGTCCGTCGGGCAGTACTGCTCGATGTCCGCGTACTCATCGAACGACGCGTTCACGAACAGCCCCACCGTCGTCACCATCGGCGGCAGCTTCCCGAGGATCGAGAACGCCTCCTCCGGGTCGATGTAGCGGGGCGAGTTCTTGTAGAACACGAAGCCCACCGCGTCCGCGCCCGCGTCCACCGCCGCGCGCGCGATCTCGATCGATCGCACGCCGCAGATCTTGATCCGTGTCCGGCCCATCGCAGCCAACTCCTTGCCCCGGCGCGTCAGCCGAGTTCTTCCAGCAGTTCCCTCGCCAGCTCGCGCTCATCCTCCGAGCGCAGCCCCGGCATCGCCTCGCCCACGAGCGCCTTGGCGCGCACGGGGTCGTTCAGCTGCCGGGCGTGAATCAGCCCGAGCATCAGGCGCACCCGCGCCGCCTCGGGGTCCTTGTCGAATCGCCGCAGGAAATGCTCGTACGCCACCGCCGCCGCGCCGCCGTCGCCCGAGGCGTACAGCATGTTGCCCAGCGCCAGCTGCGTCGGCCGGCCGAGCGCCCCGTCCGTGGTGATGTCCAGCAGCGCCCGGTACGCCGCGCCCGCCGCGCCCGCGTCGCCCGCCTCCACCGCCTTGGACACCTCCGCCCGCGCCGCGGCGATCCGCTGCTGCTTCGGGTCGTCCGGCTTCTTCGCGCGCGTGGTCGCGTCGCGTCGGAACGCCGAACCATCGCGCGCCGTGGCTTCACGGAACGCCCGGCGCCGGTGCGCCTGCCGGCCCATCGTGAACAGGTCGTACGGCTCGCGCGGGATGATCCGCAGCCACAGCAGCGCCATCGCGATCGAGAAGCCGTACGCGTAGCCCCCCAGGTGCGCCGCCACCGCCACGCCGCTGCGCGGCAGGAACAGGTCCCACGCCACGCCCATCAGGATGAACCACATCGCCGGGATGTGCCACACGCCGATGATGAAGAACACCGACAGCACCTTGATCGTCACCCGCGGGAACATCGCCATGAACGCCCCGGTCACGCCGGAGATCGCCCCGCTCGCGCCGATCACCGGGCTCGCGTCCATCAGCGCGTGCACGCCCCCCGCCGCCGCGCCGCCCACCAGGTAGAACGCCAGGAACCACCACCGACCCAGACGGTCCTCCACCGGCGGACCGAACACCCACAGGAACAGCATGTTCCCCGCGATGTGCAGCAGCCCGCCATGCAGGAATTGGTAGGTGAAGAACTCCCACCAGCGCGGCGCCAGCGGGTGCAACACCAGGGACTCGAAGAACGCCTGCCCCGCCCCGCTGCCGAACGCCGGCCCCGTCGCCACGCTCTGCGCCACGAACATCACGACATTGATCGCCACGAGGGCGTAGGTCACCTTCGTGGGTCGCTTGAGCGGTCGATCTGTGCGGAGGGGAATGAGCACGGGGCCTAGATCGTAGTGGGATCCAACGCCACGCCCCCAATCACCCGCGCCTCGATCAGCGCCGCGCTCCAGTGGTGCAGCAGCCGACCGATCAGGTGCTCGTCCATCCAGGTCTCCGGGACCCGCAACACGAGCAGGTCCGCCGGCGCGCCCACCACCAGCCGCCCGCCGTCGTTCCACCCCAGCGCCTCAGCGTTGCCCACCGTGATGATCGACCACACCTCCGCCGGCGCCGGCACCCGCACCCCGGTCGCCCCGCCGTGAGCGATGGACCGCCACTTGGCCGTCTCGATCATCGCCCGCGCCACCCGCGGCATGGCCACATCCGGCCCCGCCGCGACATCGGAGCCCAGCGCCACCCGCACCCCGTGCCGCTCCGCCGCGCTCAGATCGAACACGCCCGAGCGCAGGAACAGGTTCGCCGTCGGGCAGTGCGCCACCACGCACCCGCGCTCGGCGATGAGCCGCCACTCCTCATCCGTCAGGTGACAACAATGCGCCAGGATCGTCCGGGGCCCGAGCAGGCCGGCGCGGTCGTAGACATCGGTGTAGTGCTTCGCCGCCGGAAACAGCGCCGCCACCTTCTCGCACTCGCCCTTGGACTCCGCCAGGTGCGTCTGGATGATCAGCTCCGGCCGCTCCTTGCGAAGCCAGCCGATCTCCGCGAGCAGTTCCTCGCTGCACGCCACCGCGAACCGAGGGTTCGCCGAGATCTCCACCCGCCCGCCCCGCGCCGGCGCCGCCAGCGGCGAGGGTCGGGGCGACATCTTCGCGCGCGTGCGGTCCTCGCTGGTCAGGTCCTCCGGCGCCTCGCGGTCCATCGCCACGCGTCCCACCACGCAGCGCACGCCCACCTGCTCCAGCACGCTGATCGCCTCGCGAGAGGCCTCGCCGTGGCTGCTGAGGTACCCCGCGAACCCCAGCGTGCCCTGCGTCACCATCCGGCGCAGCGCCAGGCGCGTGCCCCCGCGCGCCGCTCCGGCCCCGAACCAGCGCTCCGCCGGGTAGATGACCTTGTGGAGCCATTCCAGCAGCTCCATCCCGTCGAGCCCCACCGAGTCGAACTGCGGGATGTGCAGGTGCGCGTCGATGAAGCCCGGGCAGATGATCCGGTCCGCCCCGCCCAGGTCCGCCCGGGCCCGGCCGGGGGGCTCCCCCTCACCAAGCTCGACGATCCGCCCCCCCTCGATGCGCAGCCACCCCGGGCGCGGCGCCCGGGTCGGGTCGGTCAGCAGTCGTCCTTTCAGGAGCATCCGGTCTCATTGTGACGCCCGAGCCCCGCCGAGGCGAACCGACGTCCAACTCACGCCGCCCGGTCGTTGCTCCCCCCCAGCCCGGCCCGTATAGTCCGCCGCTCATCGCCTGGCCCGCTCGGGCCGGGCCCAGAATCCAATTTGCTCAGAAGAACCGCGAGGAAGCTGCAATGGCTGTCGTATCGAAGGGCCTTGAGGGAATCGTCGCCGCCGAGACGCAGATGTCGTTCATCGACGGCGAAAAGGGCGTCCTCGAGTATGTCGGCATCGCCATCGACGAGCTCGCCCGCAACTCCTCCTTCGAGGAGACGGTGTTCCTGCTCTGGAACCAGCGCCTCCCGAAGAAGGCCGAGCTGGACGCCTTCAACAAGTCCCTCCGCGCCCAGTACGCCCTGCCCGAGACCATCGACAAGCTCATCGCGTCCTTCCCCAAGGACGCCCAGCCGATGCATGTCCTCCGCACCGCGGTCTCCGCCATGGCCCTGGTGGACCCCGACCCCAACTCCATCGACCTCAACGACTACCGCGCCAAGGCCCTGTCCATCCTCGCCAAGACCGGCGCCATCATCGCCGCCTTCGACCGCCGCCGGCGCGGCCTCGAGCCCCTCAAGCCCGACGCGTCCCTCTCCTTCGCCGCCAACTTCCTCTACCTCCTCAACGGCGCCAAGCCGACCCCCACCATGGAGCGGGCGTTCGATGTCTGCATGATCCTCCACGCCGACCACGGCCTCAACGCCTCCACCTTCACCGCGCGCGTCATCGCCTCCACCCTCTCCGACATCTACTCGGCCATGACCGGCGCCATCGGCGCTCTGCGCGGCCCCCTCCACGGCGGCGCCAACGAGGGCGTCATGGTCATGCTCGGCGAGATCGGCTCCATGGACAAGGTGGACGCCTTCGTGGACGACGCCCTGGCCAACAAGAAGAAGATCATGGGCTTCGGCCACCGCGTCTATAAGGCCTACGACCCCCGCGCCACCTACCTCAAGACGCTCGCCGAGCAGCTCTCCAAGGACACCGGCAACCAGAAGCTCTACGAGATGTCCAGCCGCATCGAGAAGCGCATGCACGACGCCGTCGCCGCCAAGGGCATCTACCCCAATGTCGATTTCTACTCCGCCACCACCTACCACTCGCTCGGCCTGAAGCTGGACCTCTTCACCCCCATGTTCGCCCTCAGCCGCATCTCCGGCTGGGCCGCCCACTGCATCGAGCAGCTGGCCGCGAACCGCCTCATCCGACCCGGCGCCGAGTACACCGGCCCCCACGCCGTGAAGTATGTCCCCATCGAGCAGCGGGGCTGAAAACAGCCCCCCGGGGCCTGCGGGCGGGTTCTGACCGCCCCCGGAGGCCGCGCCGGCCCCATTCACCGACCCCGCCACTTGCCAAACGCCCCGCTCCCCCCGATACTCCCCGACCCCATTTCCGGCGAATGAACCCTGCAGGAGGTTTGCGAACTCTATGGCCATCCGAATCAAGGCCCGCGGCGGCGAGTCCCCCGACCAGATGCTCCGCCGCTTCAAGAAGCTGTGCGAGAAGGAAGGCTTGACCAAGGAGGTCAAGCGCAAGCAGTTCTTCGAGAAGCCCTCGGAGCGCAAGCGCCGCGATATGCGCCGCTCCGTGAAGCGCTCGCAGATGACCACGCGCGGCGAGTTCACGACCAAGAGCTGAGCCAGCCATCGACGCCACGCCGGCCCTCAAGCCGGCGTTGTGCTTTTCCGGTGGAGCCGCGGGCGCCTCGAACCCGCGCAGCCGCCGACCCCGTTCGGAGCCGACCGTCAGCGCCGGCTCCCTCCCGAACCATCTCCGGGACCATTCACCTGGTAGCCGCAGCCCATGCCCGGCTCGTGAGGAGTCTCCCCCGTGACCCCTGTGACGAACCCCATGACCGCCATCACCCAATCGCTCGTCCTCGCGCAGGAATCCGCCTCCAGCGGCATCCCCGCGATTTACTTCCTCGCCCCCGTCGCCGCCGTCGTCGCGCTCGTGATGGCGTTCGTCTTCTCGCGGGGCGTGATGGCCAAGTCCGAGGGCGACGCGGAGATGATCCGCATCGCGCAGGCCGTCCGCGAAGGCGCCATGGCCTACCTCAAGCGCCAGTACAAGGTCGTGGCCGGCGTGTTCGTCGTCCTGGTCCTCGCCCTCATCGTCATGTCCTTCGGCCTGCACCTGCAGCCGAACCTCACCGTCATCGGCGTGCCCATCGCCGGCCTGCTCTCGGGCCTGTGCGGCTGGTTCGGCATGAAGATGGCCACCAACGCCTCCGCCCGCACCGCGGCCGCCGCGAAGAGCTCGCTCAATGAAGGCCTCACCGTCGCCTTCCGCGCCGGCGCCGTCATGGGCCTGGTCGTCGTCGGCTTCGCCCTGCTCGATGTCTCGGCCTGGTTCTTCATCCTGAACACCTTCGGCGACAAGCTCGAGGGCCTCTTCGGCTCCGACGCCGGAGAGATCTCCGACCTGCGCGTGATGACCACCATCATGCTCTCCTTCGGCATGGGCGCCTCCACCCAGGCCCTCTTCGCCCGCGTCGGCGGCGGCATCTACACCAAGGCCGCCGATGTCGGCGCCGACCTGGTCGGCAAGGTCGAAGCCGGCATCCCCGAGGACGACGCCCGCAACCCCGCCACCGTCGCGGACAATGTCGGCGACAATGTCGGCGATGTCGCCGGCATGGGCGCGGACCTCTACGAGTCCTACTACGGCTCGATCCTCGCCACCATGGCCCTCGGCGTCGCCGCCGCGTACGCCGGCGCCCGCGCCAACGACGCCGCCACCGCCGTCATCGCCATGTCCCTGGCCGTCGCGCCGCTGGCGCTCGCCGGCCTGGGCATCCTCTGCTCCATCCTCGGCATCTTCACCGTCAAGGCCCGCGAGGGCGCGAACTTCGCCGAGCTGCTCAAGTCCCTGCACAAGGGCGTGTACATCGCCTCGGGCCTCATCATCCTCGGCGCCTTCGGCCTGCTGTGGTTCATCCTCGGCGGGAACAACGCCGCCATGGCCGCCGAGTACGGCGTCAAGTGGTGGGGCATCGGCATGTCCATCGTCAGCGGCCTGATCGCCGGTCTGGTCATCGCCCACGCCACCGAGTACTACACCTCCTACGAGCACCCCCCGACCAAGCGCATCGCCCTGCAGGCGCTCACCGGCCCCGCCACCGTCATCATCGCCGGCATCGCCGAGGGCATGAAGTCCA
>CALKYH010000189.1 GCA_938003595.1 uncultured bacterium | reverse complement strand
CGTCGCGGCGAGCAGCCCGAGGATGATGACGACCGCGAGCACCTCGACGAGCGTTAGGCCATTGGCGCGTCGGGCCCATCCCTGCCTGTGGGCGGAGCGCGTTCGCGGTCTCACCGTGCGTGGTGGTTCGACCGGGGGATCGGGGCTTTCGACAGGGTGTTGATGCGGCATAATGGGGCGATCAAAGGGCATTCGAACGGTCGGTGAAGGGCGCTAGAGCGTCTGGGCGAGGCGGAGCATGGGGGCGATGGCCGCGTAGACGACCAGCCCGATGAGCGCGGCGAGCAGGAGGATCACCGCGGGCTCGAGGACCGCGGCGAGACGATCGATGAGTCGGCGAGCGGATCGGAGCCGCCGCTCGCCGAGGGTGCGGAGAGCCCGGGGCAGCTCGCCGCTCTCGCGGCCGACCTCCAGCACACGCACGATGTCCTCGGGCAATTCGGCGCTGTCGGAGCCGCCGGAAGTTCGCGCCGCATTCGACTCGGCCTCCGCCGACTCGACGCGGAACGAGCGGCCCTCGATGAGCCGGGCCCGCAGCGCCTCGAACGCCGAGCGGAGCGCTCCGTTGCGGACCGTGGGCGCCGTCAACGACAGGGCGTCGGCCAGCGTGACCCCGCCGTCGAGCAGCCGCGCCAGCATGACGCACGCCGAGCCAAGCTCGGCCCGCGACAGCGCCGCGCCCAGTAGCGGAACCCGGAGCAGGCGTCGGGAGAGCTTGGTCGAGGATGCGCCTGCGCCGGGGCGAGACCCGGCGCTGGATCGCGCCCGGTGGACGATGGCGGCTGTGACCACGACGACGCCCATCGCCAACCACCACCACCGAGCAAACGCCGCGCCGATCACCATGAGAATCTTCGTCGCCGCGGGGGGCTCCACGCCCGCGTCCTGAAGCGTCTGGACCAGCGGCGGCAGCGTCGTGGTCGTGAGGAACACCACGACGCCCAGGCCGAAGGCGCACAGCAGCGCCGGGTACGACAGCGCCGCGGCGAGCCGCCCGCGCAGCTCCTCGCCCCGCGCGTGGTGCTCGGCCAGGTCCGACAGCGCCCGCTCGAGCTCGCCGGACTCCTCGGCGGCGCGCACCAGCGCCCGGTCCACATCGCGGAACCAGCCCGGTCGCGCGGCCATGGCGCCGGCGAGCGACTCGCCCCGGGCCAGATCCTCCGCCAACTCGCGGCAGAGCGTGCCCAGGGCGGCGTGGCGGGCCGCGGTCTGCGACCTCGCCACCGTCTCGAGCGCGCCCGCCAGCGGCAGGCCAGAGGCCAGCAGCGCCGCGAGCGACTCGTAGAACTCCACCAGCGCGCCCGCCGTGCGCCCTGAGCGCCCCCGGCTCCCACGGCGTCTTGGGACAGGGCGACGCTCGGCGCCCGCGAGATCGACCGAGCCGATCGCGTCCTCGTTTCGGGCGCTGATCCGATGGACGTCCGCGGCCGCGTCCACGCGCACGGGGTTCAACCCCGCGCGGCGCAGCGCCCGCCGCACCTGGACCGGCGAGTCGGCGGTGAGCTCGCCCCGGGTCAGCGCCGAGCGCTGGCCGGACCGCGCCGCAGTGTATCGGTAGACGGGCACGGGCTAGGCGCCTCCCTGCGACGCGTCGCGCTCAAGATCCACAGTCGTCGGTGCGGGAGAATCGATGTCCTCGTCGAAGGCCTCATCCACGAGCGTCACGCGGTCCACCTCGCTCCGAGTCGTCAGCCCCGCCGCGACCGCCGCCAGCCCGCCCTCCCGGAGCGTCTGCATGCCGGCGCGGACGGCGGCGTCGTGCAGATCGCTCGCCGAGGCGCCGGCGGCGACCAGTTCGCGCAGCCTCGGGTCCATCACCAGCAGCTCGTACAGGCCCAGCCGACCCCGGAAGCCCCCGCCCGCGCAGCGCTCGCAGCCGGCGCCCCGGCAGCCCTCGCACAGCGTCCGCACCAGCCGCTGCGCCAGCGTCGCCGTCAGCGCCGCGTTGATCAAATAGGGCTCGACGCCCAGGTCGACCAGCCGGGTGACCGCGCTGGCCGCGCTGTTCGTGTGCAGGGTCGAGAACACCAGGTGCCCGGTCAGCGCCGACTGCACGGCGATCCGCGCCGTCTCGGCGTCGCGGATCTCCCCCACCATGATCACGTCCGGGTCCTGCCGCAGCACGTGCCGCAGCCCCGTCCCGAACGTGACCCCCTTCCGCGGATTGATCTGCGACTGGCTGATCCCCGGCAGCTCGTACTCGATCGGGTCCTCCAGCGTCAGGATGTTCAGCTCGGAGCGGTTGAGCCGCAGCAGCGCGCTGTAGAGCGTGGTCGTCTTGCCCGAGCCCGTAGGCCCGGTGACCAGGATCATCCCGTGCGGCCGCTCGCACAGCGCCTCGAACCGCCGCCGCACCCCGGCGGGCATGCCGAGCCGCTCAAGATCGAAGAGCTCCGTCCGGCGCTTGTCGAGCAACCGGATGACCAGCCGCTCACCCAGCGCCGTGGGCAGGCTGCTGACCCGCAGATCGATCTCCTGCCCGCCGATGGTCACCGCGGCGCGGCCGTCCTGGGGTAGTCGGCGCTCGGCGATGTCCATCTGCGCCATGACCTTCACGCGCCCCACGATGGGGTCGAGCAGCCTGCGCGGCAGCCGGTGCGCCTCGACCAACGCGCCGTCGATGCGGTACCGGATCACCACTCCCCCGCCCCCGGAAGCGCCCCCGGCCTCGGAACCGGAACCGACTCCGGTTCCATGCGATGCGCGAGCGGCGCCGATTGAGAGCGTTGATGTTGCGCCGTTCTCGGGACGCCCGCCAGACGAGTCGCCGAGCCTCGCACCTCCCGGTGTGGGGATTCCGGGGGTGGGCTGGATATGGATGTCGCTGGCGCGCCGGCCCAGCGCCTCGAACAGCAGGCCGTGGACGAGCTTGACGACCGGGGCGCGGCCGGTCGTACGCAGCAGGTCGCGCTCCTCGGCCGCCAGCGCCGCGGCGATGTCGGTCGCGTCGAGGCCCTGGCCCGGGGCGGGTTCGGGCGGGGCCTGGCTCGACCTGAGTCTGGTGTCGACATCCTCGCGGCGCTCGCGTGCGAGCGCGTCGATGGCGCGGGCGAGCGGCTCCGCGTCGACGATCCGAACGCTGACCTCGCGGCCCAGCCGGGCGGCGAGGTTGTGGGCTACGAGGTCATCTCCGTCGCGGCCGGTCATCGCGACGCGCTCGCGTCCTCCGGGAGCAACGCCCTCGCTCAGCGCCAGGTGATCGCGCGCGAACTCGATCGGCACATCGCGCAGGAACTCGGCGCTGGGCGGCCCCAGCAGGAAGTCGGGATCACCCGCCGCATCGGCGGCCCCGGTCGCGCTCGGTGAGGGCTGGTGAGGGGGCAGCATGGTCTAGTCGATCCAGAGCGGGTGCATCTCGGGGGCGCCGGTCGATTCGCCGAGGCTCGGCCGCGCCGCGGCGTAGTCCGGCGCGGTCAGGCGCTTCAAGTCCGCGAATCCCGCGTCGCGCAGCACGGTCGCCCGGATGAACACGTAGAACCGCTGCCGCGACTCGCTGTTGCTCTCGGTGCCGAAGAGCCAGCCCAGGATCGGGATCTGCCCGAGCAGCGGCACGCGGGTGTTGTTCTTGCCGTTGGCGACGGTCTCCAGCCCGCCCACGATCACCGTGAACCCGTCGGGGATCGTCGCCGAGGCGTCGATGGTGTTCTGCTGGCTCGGCGGCGGCACCACGCCCCCGCCAGGCAGCGTCGTCGACTCGCCGGTGAAGGCGCTCAGCTCCACGGCGTATTGCAGGATGAGGTGATCGCCCGCGGCGATCTGCGGCGTCACCGTCACCGTCGTCCCCGCGTCCTGCGTCCCGCCGAAGCTGGTCGTCGCCACCGTCTCGGACGCGTTGAGGCTCGTGAAGGGCTGCCGCAGGACGGCCCGGAGGCTCGCGGTCTGGCTGTTGTTGACGAGCACCTTGGGCGTGCTGGCCGAGCGGCCCGCGTCGACCTTCTCCAGCGCTCGGACCACCACCTCGAAGTCGCCGGGGTTGATCGCCACGCCCGTGAACCCCACGCCCGTCGGCAGCGCGGCGCCCGTGCCGAGCCCGAACAGGGATGAGAGATTGAACGTGGTCCCGCCGCGCTCGAACTGCGTCCGCAGCTCCACCCCGAAGTCCAGCGCCTGCGCCTCGCTCAGGCTCACCAGGCTCACCTCGATCATGACCTGCGGCTGGCGCACATCCAGTGCGGCGATCAGCGCCCCCAGCTGTGCGAGCGAGGCCGGGTCCCCCACCGCCAGGATCGTGTTCGTCGCCTCGTCCACCGTCACCCCCGGGAGCGAGGCCGCGGGAGCGCCCGCGGGGACGGCGGAGGAAGCCGAACCCGTGAATGCGTTCATCGCGGCGTTCGCCGGAGTGCTCGTCTGCAGCGGGCTCGAGGGGCCCTGGATGCCCGCGCGGTCGCCGATCGTCGGCGCGTTGCGAGGGTCGAGCCCCTCGGCCGAGATCGTCGAGAGCCCGCCCGGGTCGCTCGCCAGCAGCTGCTGCAATGTCGCCAGCAGCTCGCTCGCGCTGCGGTTGCGCACCACGAACGACTGCAGCGTGCGCCGCGACGACGGCGGCGCCGCCTGGATCCGCGCGATGAGCTCGCCGATCCGCTCGTGGTCCCGCGCCCTCGCAGTGACCATCACCGCGCCGCTGAGCTTGTCGGCGGCGACCCGCGTGGGGCTCGCCTGCCCCCGCGTCGCCTCCGCCGCCCGCGTCTCCAGCAGCCCCTTGATCGTCTCGGCCAGGTCCTTGGGGTCGATCCCCGGCGTCGAGTACGAGCGCGTCTCCAGCGCCTCGCGCACATCGAGTT
>CALKYH010000188.1 GCA_938003595.1 uncultured bacterium | reverse complement strand
GCCCTTTTCTGTGTGTGGTCTGAGATCAGCGCCTGCGGCGCAACGCGCCGAGTCCCGCGAGCGCCAGGAGCGCCGCGCCGCCGGGCGACGGGACGACATGCGCGCCGACCCAGTCGATGACTTCGTCGTGGATGGCGTCGTCGGCGTTCTGGTTGAAGACGATCCAGAAGGGGATGGAGCGGCGGAGCGAGGGATCGTCGCTGCTGAGGCGCATGTGGAGGACATAGACGCCGTCGGAGACGGCGCGATCGCCCGCAAGCAGCGTGTACTCGTAGTGCTCGTGCCAGTCGCCTTCATCGGAGACGGGCAGCGCGAAGCCGGGGACGAACCCGGCGCCGGTGGCGACCGCGACGGGTCCGAGCGCGATCTCCATGATCTCGCCGCCGGCGGGGTTGGACAGGCCGGCGCCGTCCCACTGCAGGAGCGGGCCGAGGATGTCGAAGCGGACGCTCGAGCCCGGGGCGAAGGTCATCGGGGGGTTGTCGAAGCCGGGCTCGTCTGTGGTGTTGGGGAAGCCCTCGGCGCCGAGCTCGGCGCCGAAGACCTGGGCGCGACGGAATTCGGGCCCTTCGCCGACGCCGGTGATGATGCGTCCGTGGCGGACGGTCAGGGCGATGTCGCCGTCGTGGGTGTGATCCTCGCCGGCGAGGGCGAGGGGGGCGGCGAAAGCGAACAGCGCGAGGATCAGTGCGTTCTTCATCTTTCTCTCCGGTCAGGGGACCGCGGCGAGCGCCGCGCGGTCAGGTGTTGAAGTTGCTCAGGACAAGGTTCAGGTCGGAGAAATCGACATCGCCGTCGTCGTCGAGGTCGCCGGGGAGATTGGCGCCGGAGGCGTTGAAGTCGGAGACGACGATGTTGAGGTCGGTGAAGTTGACAAGGCCGTCGCCGTTGGCGTCGCCGGGGACGGCGGGGTTGAGCAGGTTCGCGGCGACATACGCCGCGGCGGCGTCGAGGTCGGCCTGCGAGGCGTTGCGTCGGAAGAGCATGAACAGAGGCCTGGAGGCGCCGACGCCGGGGGCCGTGCCGTAGAGCTCGAGTTCGAGGAGATAGACGCCGTTGTCGAGCGTGGGCGAGGCGCCCTGCTGCAACAGGAAGCCCAGGTGCGTGTGCCAGGCGCCGGTTCCCGACACGCCGACGGTGAAGCCGGGCACGGGGCCTGCGCCGGTGACGGCCGCGGCGCTGAGGAAGCTGACCTGCATGACTTCGCCGCCGGTGGCCTCGAACGAGGAGCCGTTCCAGACGAGTAGGGCGTCGAGCAGGTTGAAGCCCACGGCGCTGCCGACGGGGAATGTTCCCGCGAGGCTGTCGAAGCCGGGGTTGTTGGTGAAGTTCGGGAACGGGTTGCCGAGCACGGCGCCGACGACACGGTTCTCGATGAAGGCGCCGTTGGCGGCGTTGCCGGACCCGGTGAGGATGTGTTCGTTCGCGACGGTGAGCGTGATGTCGCCGGTGTGCAGCTGCGCCCGGGCGAGCGGGGCCGCGGCGGCGAGCGCGAGTGTTGGAATGAGCATGAGGTGGCGCATGGTCGGTGTGTCCTGTGTGGCGCCGAGGCGATCAGCGCTGGAGGTTCGGGTCGAAGAGGTTGCGGTCGAGGTCGGTGTAGACCTCGTCGAAGCGCATGATGGCCGCGTGTCCGTCGAGGAAGCCGTAGCTGGCCTTGGCCTTCCACGAGGACGCTTCGCCGCCGTGCTGGTTGGTCTCGAGGTTCTGGGCCGCGAGCGCGGGGGAGGCGTCGGGCAGCCCGGGGATATGCCAGTTCTCGACATGGGGGTGGTCGGAGCCGGCGAACGGGCCGCGCTCGGCCATCTCGAGGAACTGGATCGTGGCGCTGGGGCTCTGGACCTGGTTGATGTTGCGGTAGCGGAGGATGGAGGAGGGTCGATCGGGGTCGGTCACGGCCGGCGCGACGCTGGTGAGGTAGTTGTTGACGCCGTAGCTGGTGAGTCGAAGGGTGTTCTCGCTCTCGGGCACGGGCTCTCCGGCGCCGTCCTGGTCGATGGGCCAGTGGGGGCTGTTGTCGGACGGGCAGCGTCGGGCCAGATCGGCGTCGTAGAACTCGGCGAGCGTGACGATCCACGAGCCGGCTTCGTCGGTCCCCACGCCGCCGTGGGCGAGGCCGACATCGATGAACTCGCCGTCGTGGGCCTCGAGGTACATCCAGTGCGCGAGTTGCATGGTGCGGATGTTGTTGAGGCAGTAGGCGGCGCGCGAGGCGTCTCGGGCGGCGCCGAGCGTGGGCAGGAGGATGCCGATGAGCAGCGCGATGATCGCGATGACCACCAGCAGCTCGATGAGCGTGAAGGCGGGTCGACGCATGAGGCGCCGTCCTTCCTGGGTCGGGTTGTGGGTCAGTCCCGGCGGGGGCGCGCGCCAGATGGCGCGGCCCACGCCACAGCGCCGTAGCGCGTGGGGGTCTTCAGGGGACTTGGGGGCGCGACGGCGCCGCGGGCGCGGGTGCGCGGGCCGCGGTCCGTGTCAGGCGCGCGACGAGGCCGGAGGGGCGCGGGGCCGAGCGTCGGCGACGCGGAGCGAGGGCGTTGCCCGAAGTGCGGGCGTCGGCTCGGCCCACATCGAGGGCGCGGCATCGAGGGCGACGGGCGCAGGCGCGGGCACGGCGCCCTCGCGGGCATGCGCGATGTTCAGGCAGAGGGTGCAGTTCGCCTCGTCGTGGTGAACGGGGCGGGGCTGTTCGGCGGGGGCGTGGGAGTGGTCCGCGTGACCGTGGGCATGCGTCGCGTGGTGGGCGGCGTGCGAGACCTGGACGCCGTGAAGGCCGGGCGCCGCCCACTGCAGCACGAGGGCGAGCAGAGCCAGCAGCGCAAGCGGCGGCGTCATCGCCCGGGGCGATGCATGGCTGGCGCGGCGTTGTCGGCGGCGGAGGTTCAAGGCGGTCTCCGATTGAAGCGTACCTCGGGCTCGGCGCCGGTCAACAGCGCCTGCCGGAGATATCCGTCGGATTGTCGGCCGCGGGTCTGATCAGCGCGCGGGCGCGGCGGCGTCGGAGGCTTTGACGGGGCCGGGGCCCGTGCCGAAGGGCGGCGCGGGGACGAGGCGCGCCGTCTTGATGACGGGCGGCTCGACGGGGCGGCCGGCCTGGGGATCGGCCAGCGGCACGCCGGCGATGGCCTGGATGGCGTCGGCGCCGCGGACGGTCTCGCCGAACGCGGTGTACAGGCCGTCGAGGCGCGCCGTGCCGGCCCTGCTGAGGCAGATGAAGATCTGCGAGCCGTTGGAGTTGGGATCGCCGGTGCGGGCCATGGAGACGACGCCGAAGTCGTGGGGGAGCGAGCTGCGTTCGAGGTCGATGTTGTAGCCGGGGCCGCCGTCGCCGCGCCCGGTGGGGTCGCCGACCTGGATGACGAAGGGGCTGCCGTCGCCGAGCGCGGGGACGATGCGATGGAAGATCACATCGGTGTAGAGCCCGCCGTCGGCGAGCTCGGCGAAGTTGTAGGCGGTGTTGGGCGCCTGGTCCGGGCGGAGTCGGATCTCGATCTCGCCGAGCGAGGTCTCGAGGATGACATGCTGATCGACATAGGCGCGCAGGCCGGAGTAGGTGGCGCCGCGCTCGCTCCACTCGATGGAGGGCGGGCCGCCGGCGCGCTGCACGGCGCTGGCGACGGGGGGCGAGAGCAGCGGCTGGAGGACGACGGGGGCGCCGATGCGCTCGCCGCCGACCAGGAGCTGGGCGTAGAGGAGCTTGGGGCTCTGGTTGGTCCAGAGGACTGGGAACAGGCCCGCGAGGTCCACGCGGCCGGCCTCGGCGCTGGCGGTCTCGGTGGGCGTCGTGGCGCCGGGGGCGAAGAGCGCGATCTCGACATCGCCGCCGGCCTCGGGGACGGTGACCTGCATCGGGATCGAGCGCCCGGCGCCGTAGTAGAGCCGTTCGGGGACCAGCTGACCCATGGCGTCTCCCATCAGAGTGGTGGACACGATGGCGGCTGCGGCCATCCACGCACGACCCGAGTTCTTCTGCTTCACGCTGTGCTCCATGTCGCGCGCCGGGCCGTCACCGGACCGCCAAGGCGAGCGCGATCGATCGCTCGAACCCATTCATACCGTGATGAGGTTGAAATCTCTACCCGCGGGCGGAGGATCCGGCGCGGCCCGGGATCAGCCCGGATCGGAGATGAACGCCTCGAAGCCGGGAATGTTCCCGGGGTTGGAGTTGTCCCACGGCAGGCCGGGGTACTCCTCGAGCGTGCCGCGTTCGAGCAGCCACCACGCGGCGTCCACATCCTGGTCGGCCTGGGCGGCGCCGACGGCGGGGGGCAGGATCTCGGCGATCAGGCCGCCGCGATCGGGCACCCACTGCACGGACAGATCGGCGTAGAGCACATTCGATCCGATGCGGTGGTTGAAGTCGTTGGTGGTGCGCATGCCGTCGGCGATGAGGGCGGTGTTGGGATTCAGCGCCTGGAGGTAGTTGCGTTCACCGGTGAGCGCGCGGAAGTGATAGTTGCCGACGACCTCGGCGCCCCAGTTGAACCAGTTGTCCTCGTACTGAGCGAAGCTGTTCTCGCCCTTGTGGCTGGGGCAGTAGAAGACCTCGGGGGACTTCACATACTCGCTCTGGAAGAGCCAGCCGAGGCCGTCCCAGTCGCCGGAGGGGCCGCTGGTGCGGAGGGTGACCATCTCCTGCGGCTGGAAGAGGCCGCGCTCGATGACCTCGCTGAAGACGCTGGGGGGCAGCTGGTCGTCGTGGTCGTCGGCATAGAGCGACACGCACAGACCGAGCTGGCGGACATTGGACTGGCAGATGACGCGATGGGTGGCCTCGGTGACCTTGGAGAGGACCGGGACCATGATGGCCATGAGGGTGGCGATGACCGCGATGGAGACGAGGAGATCAAGCAGCGAGAACGCTCGCTTGACGATCGCCGGCCGCCCCCCGGCGACACGGGCCGACTTGATCCCGCAACCACGGCTCAGCGACGCTGTAGCCATGGTGCAGCGATCTTTCGGTAGCCCCCTCTGCAGGTTCACGTCGTTCACCTCCTGGTGACCGATGGAGATACTTCCATGAGTCTATCGTAAATACCGGGCCTGCACAACAAGAAGAGGCTTGACACGGGCCCGAAAACTTGTTAGGATGATGTCAGGTATCTGGGGGTATTCGAGGCAAATCATGCATCAACTACGGCGGATCCACCGTATAATGTTCGGGCGTCGGGGGTTCTGACGTCCCAGGCAGGAAGGTTCTCACCGTGAAGCCGGGCGATCCATCTCAGAACGACGCGGATCTGGAGCTGATGCAGCGCATCAGCGTCGATGATCAGGCGGCGATTTCGGAGCTGTACGACCGCTTCGGTCCCCTGGTGTACCGGCTGGCCCACCAGGCCATGCCGACCCGGGCGGACGCGGAGGACGCGGTGCAGGAGATTTTCGTCCGCCTCTGGCGGACCGCCGGTCGGTATGACCCCAAGAGGGCCGCGCTGGTGACATGGGTCATGCTGCTCTCTCGACGGATCCTGGTGGACCGTCTGCGGCGTTCGCAGGCCCGTGTGAAGACCTCGGGGATGAGCGACTCGATGCCCGTCGAGGCGCCTTCCGAGGAAGCAGGCACAAGAATCGAGACCGACGAGCGTTTCGCTGGTCTCATGAAACGGATCGAAGAACTTCCCGAACTTCAACGCATCGTCGTCGTTCGCTCTTATCTCGGGGGGCAGACGCTGCGTCAGATCGGGAAGGACCTGAACAAGCCCATTGGCACGATTAAATCCGCCTTGAGCCGCGCATTGGTTCGGCTCAGGGAACGCAGCCCAGGCGAGGAGCTGGCGGCATGAACCTCACGACACGCGACCTCTTTGAAATGGCCTCCCTTGATGTGCTCGGCCTGCTCGATGAAGACGAGCGGCGGGACTTCGAGCAGGCGCTGCGCGCCGCTTCTCCGGCCATCCAGGCCCAGATCCGGCGCGAGCAGCTCCGCATCGCGTCCTCCGATGCGCACCTGCCGGCGATCGACGCCCCCCCGGGCTTCAAGCTGCGCGTGATGGACGCCGTCCGCGAGGCGATCGTCGCCGTGCGCGCCGGCGAGGGCGGCGAGCATGTCCGGCGGAAGATCGGACCCTTCGCGATCAAGCTGCAGCGCAATGTCTCGCCCCTGTGGCGTGCGGCGTCCATCGGCTTCGCCGTCGCGACGGTGATCCTGGCGTACTCCACGCTGCGCGTGAAGCAGAACTACGACGACATCTCCAACGGGCTGACCACCGGGCAGTCCATGACCGAGCTGACCAACGCCTACGGCGCCCGCGTGGTGGACCTGCTCACCAGCGAGCAGGCCGCGCTCCGTCCGTTCGCGCAGGGTCCCGGCGTCAAGGATGGGACCGACCCCACCGCGGCGCTCCTCGTGGACGAGACCGGCGGCAAGTCCTACCTGCTGTACACGAACCTGCCGATCGTCGAGGGCGGCTATCGCCTGGTCGCCGTGCAGAACGGCGCGGTCGCGAAGGTGCTGCACCGCTTCGACGCCCGCCCGGGCCGCGAGATGACGGTGATCGGCGCCGCGCTGCAGGCCGGCATGGCCCTGGCGATCCTGCCGGAGATCGCCGGCGACGATCTTGGCGCCGCGGTCCTGACCGTCGGCGACCTGTCGCCCGCCTGAGCCACTCTCAAGCATCCCCGATTTCCCTCAAGGCCCCGGATGACCTCCGGGGCCTTCCCCGTTTTGGAGGCGCCGGCTCCCTGGTCGATCCCCCGGGTGGGCCGGGGCTGGCGGGCGGGCTATCATCTTTCAGTTCATTCTGAAAACATCGAATCCTGCCAGCCCCCACAATCCCCGCCATGACCCCCGCCGCCGCAGCTCTTGGTTCCGGAACGATCCCCTCGCCCCCGCCCAGCGCGCCGCCGGCGCGCTACGACCGGCGTCTGGAGCCGCTTCGCGCCAAGGTGGACGCCGGCCTGCGGCTGAGCCTGGACGAGGGGCGCCTGCTGTTCACGACGCCGGACATCCACACGGTGATCGAGATGGCCGACGGGCTTCGTCGGCGGCTGACGCCGGGCGTGGGGTATTACAACCTCAACCGGCACTTCAACTACAGCAATGTGTGCGCGCTGTCGTGCAAGTTCTGCGAGTTCTATCGCAAGCAGGGCGAGGAGGGCTCGTACACGCGCGACCTGGAGTACGGGAAGGAGCAGGCGCGGTCCGCCGCGGCCAGCGGCGCGACGGAGATGCACATCGTCGGCGGCCTGCACCCGTACCTGCCGTTCTCGTACTACACCGATCTGCTGAGCGCCCTGCGTGAGGCGGCGCCGGGGCTGCACCTCAAGGCGTTCACGGCGGTCGAGATCGTGCACCTGGCGAAGATCGCGAAGGTCTACAAGGCGGACGACCGCGCGGCGGGGATCCGCTGGGTCCTCGAGCAGCTCAAGGCCGCGGGGCTGGGGTCGCTTCCGGGGGGCGGTGCGGAGGTCTTCGACGACCGCGTCCACGACGAGGCGTTCAAGGGCAAGATCCGCTCCGATGTGTGGCTGGATGTCCACCGCGTGGCGCACGAGCTGGGGCTCAACACCAACGCGACCATTCTCTATGGGCACATCGAGCAGCGCGACGAGCGGCTCGTGCACATGGACATGCTGCGCAAAGCGCAGGACGCGGCGCTGACGCGCCTGGGCTACACGCCGGACGCGACCGGCGCCGTGACGCTGTCCAGGCCCGGCGTGAAGCCGCCGACGCCGGCGATGAACGACAAGGGCGGATACTTCCAGACGATCATCCCGCTGCCGTTCTTCCCGGATGGCTCCGACCTGGAGTTCCTGCCGGGCCCGAGCGGGCTGGAGAACCTGCGCACGCTGGCGATCGCGCGGCTGATGCTGGACAACTTCCCGCATGTGAAGGCGTTCTGGATCATGCAGACGCTGGCGATGGCCACGCTCATGCTCCAGGCCGGAGCGGACGACATCGACGGCACGGTGGTGTGGTACGACATCACGAAGGTGGGCGGCGCCGACACGCACCAGGAGGTGACGACCTGGGAGCTGCAGCGCGCCATCCGCGAGGCGGGCTTCGAGCCGGTCGAGCGCGACACGCTGTACCGCCGGGTGGAGCGCGACGGTGCGGCGTGGAGGGTGGTGGAGGCGACGGGCGGCGAAACACGCTGAGGATCCCACTCCCCCCGACGTGATAGGGGGCAGAGCTCCGACTTCTCGTCGAGAACTCCCCAATGGCAGCTTCTTCAGAGAGCGGACCGCTTCCGGGTGTTGGTCCCGATAAACTTCCGCGCCCGAGCGGCCGATAGCGGTCTATCGGGCGCCCATGGTGCGCGCCCCCGGTTTCTGTGCGTGAAAGGCCCTGCATGCTCCCATTCGGTCAAGCCCGCGTCCGTTCGTTCCGCGTGGTGCCCGCGCTGCCCGAGGCGATCAAGCCGCTCATGGAGATCGCGCACAACCTCTGGTGGACCTGGAACCACCGCGCGATCGACCTGTTCGTGCGCCTGGACCGCGAGCTGTGGGAGGAATCGGGCCACAACCCGGTGAAGATGCTCGGGCAGATGAGCCAGGAGGCGCTGGAGCGGGCCGCGAACGATCAGGCGTTCCTGCACAACCTCTCGCTGGTGCACGCCTCCCTCAGGGCACACCTGGATGCGCGGGGCTGGCACGCCGAGCGCTTCCCCGAGTACCTGCGCGACCACCGGGGCGACGAGGGCGCCGAGCGTGCGGCCGACCAGCCGTTCCTCGCGGCGTACTTCTCCGCCGAGTTCGGCCTGACCGAGTGCTTCCAGATCTATTCCGGCGGCCTGGGCGTGCTCGCGGGCGATCACCTCAAGTCCGCGAGCGAGCTGGCGCTGCCGCTGGTGGGCGTGGGGCTGCTGTACCGCTGCGGCTACTTCCATCAGTACCTCAACACCGACGGCTGGCAGCAGGAGACCTACCCCGACCTGGACCTGCCCAACCAGCCGGTGCACCGCGTCATCGACCCCGAGACGGGCCAGCAGTACCGCGTGCATGTGGACCTGCCGGGCCGCTCGCTGGTCATCGGCGTGTGGCGCGCCAATGTCGGGCGCACGGCGCTGTACCTGCTGGACACGAACTACCCCGAGAACCAGAAGGACGACCGCGACATCACGCGGAATCTCTACGGCGGGGATGTCGAGACGCGCATCAAGCAGGAGATCGTGCTGGGCATCGGCGGCGTGCGGGCGCTGGCGAAGATGGGGATCAAGCCCTCGGTCTATCACATGAACGAGGGCCACTCGGCGTTCCTGGCGCTGGAGCGCATCCGCGTGCTGCGCCAGCAGCACGGCGTGGGGTTCGACGAGGCGCTCAACGCCGCGGCGGCGGGGCAGATCTTCACGACGCACACCCCCGTGCCCGCGGGCATCGACCGCTTCTCGCCGGAAATCATGGAGCGGTACTTCCGGCCCTACCTGCACGACCTGGGCGTGGACCTCAACGGCCTGCTGGCGATCGGTCGGGAGAACCCCGGCGATCACGCGGAGTTCTTCTCGATGGCCGTGCTGGCGCTGCGGGCGGCGCGCCGCTGCAACGGCGTGAGCAAGCTGCACGGGCAGGTGAGCCGCGCGATGTGGCGCTCGCTGTGGCCCCATGTGCCGGGCAACGAGGTGCCGATCACGCATGTGACCAACGGCGTGCACGCGCGGTCGTGGATCAAGTCCGACTTCATCGATCTGTACGACCGCTACCTGCCCAGCTCCTGGCAGCAGGACCCCAGCGACCACTCCGTGTGGCGCGCCGTGCGCGACATCCCGGATGAGGAGGTCTGGCACGCTCGCCAGCGGGCGCGGGAGCGGATGATCGTCTGGTGCCGCAAGAAGATCCGCGAGCAGCTGCGCAAGCGCGGCGCCGGCCAGGACGAGATCGACTCGGCCGCGGCGGCGCTGGATCCCTCGATCCTCACGGTCGGCTTCGCGCGTCGCTTCGCCACCTACAAGCGGGCGACGCTGCTGCTGCGGAACCTGGAGCGCGTCCGCGCCCTGCTGGCGGACGAGGACCGGCCGATCCAGATCCTCATCGCGGGCAAGAGCCACCCGGCGGACGGGCCGGGCAAGGAGTTCATCCGCGAGCTGGTGCGCTTCGCCAAGCACGATCGCTTCGCCGAGCGCGTGGTGTTCCTGGAGGACTACGACATGGATGTCGCGCGCCGGCTGGTGCAGGGCTGCGACATCTGGTTGAACACGCCGCGGCGGGGCATGGAGGCCTCGGGCACCTCGGGCATGAAGGCCGCGATGAACGGCGTGATCCATGTCTCGGTGCTGGACGGCTGGTGGGATGAGGCGTACGACCCGTCGATCGGCTGGGCGGTGGGCAAGGGCGAGGTGTACGAGGACACCGAGGCGCAGGACGAGGTCGAGAGCCGCGCCCTGTACGAGATCTTCGAGCGCCAGATCCTGCCGGAGTTCTACGACCGCGACGCCAACGGCCTGCCGCGCCACTGGGTGCGGCGCGTGAAGCGGTGCATCTCCTCGCTCACGCCGCAGTTCAACTCCAACCGGATGGTGATGGAGTACGCCGAGCGGCTGTACTACGACTGCCACGCGGCCTCGGCGCGGCTCAACGCGGACTCGCTGGCCGAGGCGCGGGAGCTGACGGCGCACCTGCGCCGCTACCGCGAGCGCTGGTCGGGCGTGCGCATCGACGATGTGCAGACCGCGATCGGCGCCCAGGTTCCGATCCGCACGCGCGTGGGCGTGTCCGCCGTGGTGCGTCTCAACGGGCTGGACCCGGCGGAGGTGCGCTGCGAGGTCTACCACGGGCAGGTCAACAGCGCGGGCGATCTCGAGCACGGCCGGGGCGTGGAGATGCGGTTCGACGCCTCCGCCGCGGTGGGCGAGGGACGCACGCGGTTCGTCGGCGAATTCCCGGTGACGCACTCGGGGCGGAACGGTTTCTCGGTGCGGCTGCTGCCGCGCGAGGACCGGCTGGCGACGCCGTTTGTCTCCGGGCTGATCGTCTGGGATGTCGAGCCGGACCCGAACCTGCCGAGCACGCGCCAGATCACGGACTTCGCGCCGCCGAATCCATCCGCCCACCAGGGCTGACGCTCGCGCGGGGCGAGGGGGTACAATCGGCCCACTCCCCTCGTCCCCGGTCGCACGCGGCCCCCGGCATCCCGGGCGCGCGGGCGTTCCGGGATCCCCTCGCCTGTCCCCTTCCACGCGGCGGCACCCATGTCCGAACCCAGCGCCGGGCTCCCGCAGGACGCGCTTCGACGCGTGCTCGCCGTGGCGCGGAAGCTGGGCGCGTCGGACGATCTGAGCGAGATCCTGTCGGTCATCATCGACGCCATGCGCGACCTGCTGCGCGCGGACCGCGCCACGGTGTTCGAGTACGACGGCTCGACGAACGAGCTGTTCTCGACCGTGGCGCACGGGCTGTCCGCCGGCGGGCCCTCCACGGGCATCCGCATCCCCGCGACAGCGGGCATCGCGGGGCAGTGCGCCCAGTCGCGCAGGATCGTGAATGTGCCGGACGCCTACGCCGATCCGCGCTTCAACCAGGCGGTGGACAAGGCCACGGGCTATCGCACGCGGTCGATCCTCACCATCCCGCTCGAGGCCGCGGGGGGCGAGCTCATCGGCGTGGCGCAGGTGCTGAACAAGGAGGGCGGTCCGTTCGGGCCGGCGGACGAGGAGATCGCCGAGGCGCTGGCGGCGCAGACCGCGGTGGCCATCCGCCGTGCGCGGCTGCTCGAGGACCGGCTCATGCGCGAGAAGCTGGAGCGCGACATCGAGCTGGCGCGCCGCATGCAGCAGCAGACCTTCCCGACCTCGGTGCCGCGGATCGCGGGGTACGACATCGCGGGCTTCAGCGAGCCGGCGGAGCAGACCGGGGGCGACGCGTTCGACCTCGTGGGCTTCGTCCGCCGCGGGCACGAGCTGATCGTCGTCGAGCCGGACGACCCGGCGACCGGCGCGCTGCTGTTCCTGGCGGACGCGACGGGTCACGGGCTGGGCCCGGCGCTGTCGGTGACGCAGGCGCGCTCGATGCTGCGGATGGGCCTGCGCGTGGGCGTGGGCATGCAGCCGATCGCCGAGCACATGAACCGCCAGCTGTGCGACGACCTGCCCTCGGGCCGGTTCATCACGGCGTGGATCGGCCTGCTCGACGCGGAGGCCGGCACGCTGCTGTCGTTCAGCGCCGGGCAGGGGCCGCTGCTGCACTACCGCGCCGCGAGCGACGAGATCGTGAATATCCCGGCGCAGGCGATGCCCTTCGGCATCATGCCCGACATGGAGGCCGACGCCGCCTGCTCGCTGAAGCTCGAGCCGGGCGACTGCTTCGTGGTGCTGTCGGACGGATTCTTCGAGGCGGCGCGCCCCTCGGGGGAGCAGTTCGGCGAGCCCCGGGTGTACGAGATCATCCGCGCCTCGAAGGACCGCAGCGCCGCGGAGCTGTTCGAGGCGATCCGCAGCGCGGTCTGGGAGTTTACCGGGCCGATCGAGGCGGCGGACGACCAGACCGCGATCGTGGTGAAGCGGCTGTCGTTCCGCGCGGGCTGAGCGGGCGCTACTTGGCGCGAAGGCGGAGGGCGCCGTCGAAGGCCTCGCCCTGGTCCGCGGCGTCGGCGACGCCGTCGCGGTAGACCGCCGCGAGCTTCACATCGCCGAACTCGTTGGCCAGCGTGGTGAAGACGGTCAGCGCCCCGAGGAAGTCGCCCGCCTGGAAGAGCGCGACGCCCTCGTGGGTGAGGTCGATGCGCCGCTTGCTGGCGTTGGGGGGGAGGACCTCGAAGATCTCGACGGGCGTGGTCTGCCCGACGACGATGATGCGCCCGAGGTTGCGGAGGAGGTAGTTGGGGCTGTCGCCGGCGAGCTCGCGGGTGCGCCCGTCGATCATGACGCCGGTGCCGAACTGCTTGTTGGCGCTTTCGAGGCGCGCCGCGAGGTTCACGGCGTTGCCGATGACGGTGTAGTCGTTGAGTTCGGGCGGAGCGCCGCAGTCCCCGACGACGACGGTGCCCGTGGCCACGCCGACGCGGGCCGAGAGGCGGGGCAGGCCGTTCATGACGGGGTCGTCGTTGAGGGCCAGGACGGTGCGCTGGCACTCCAGGGCGGCGCGGCAGGCGCGGGAGGCCTGCTCGGGGTCCGCGGCGAAGGCGGACCAGAACGCCATGATGCCGTCGCCGAGGAACTTGTTGACATAGGCGCCCTCGGCGGTGAGGACGCGGGTGTTCTCGCGCATGGCGCGGTTGAGCGTGGCGACGGTGGTGGGGCCGTCGAGCATCTCGCTGATCGAGGTGAACCCGGCGAGATCGATGAAGATGGTCGTCATCTCGCGCTGTTCACCCGTCATGCTCACCGAGGCGGGGTTGTCCACCAGGCGCTCGACCAGCTGGGGCGAGACGCGGGCTCGGAACTGCTTGCGGATGCGCTCGCGGTCGCGCTGGTACAGCGCGGCCTCGAGGGAGGTGCCGCTCACCCAGGCCACGAGCGCCGCGATGAGCGGCCCCGCGATCGGCAGCAGCACGCCCGGGCCCAGCGGGCTCGGGTTGAACAGCAGGTAGCCGCAGCCGAGCGCGTACGCGATGGCGACGCCGGTGCCGGCGATGAACGAGCGCACGGGCGAGAGCGTCGCGGCGACGAAGGTGGCGACGGCGCCCATGAGCAGCGAGAGCGCCAGCGGCGAACCTCGGGGCGCCGGGCGGGCGGCGCGACCGGTCAGCGCCATGTCCGCCGCGACCGCGTGGATGACCACGCCGGGGGTCTTGGGGCCCATGGCGGTGTTGAAGAAGTCCGCCGCGGCGCCGGTGGCGATCCATCCGATGAACACCAGCCGGCCCTCGGCGAAGTCGCGCACTTCGTCCTCGGTGCGCTGGAGCTCGGCCCGCCCGTTCCGGACCGCCTCTCGAACGAGCGAATACTCGCGGAACGGCGCGATCTGGTCGCGCTCCTCGTCGGAGAGGGGTTGATCGCCTGAAGCGGCGTCGACCTGCTGAAGAGTCAGGTCGGCGAGCTGCGAGATCTCTTCCATCAACGCCTCGTCGATCGCCGACTCATCGACAAGGTCTCTGCCGAGCGAGCCGGTGGCGATCTCGAAGGCCACCCGCAGAAGCTGTTCCTCGAGGCCGGCCAGCACGGGGCGCTGCTCGCTCAGGCTGATGAGCCGACCCATCGACATGTGGCCATAACCGATGGGATCCTGTGCGCTCTGGCGCAGGGCGCCCAGATAGCCATCCTTGGTGTTCGGCCAATCCAGCAGGAGCCGGCCGTCGCGCACCGGCAGGGTGTGCTCGCCGATGACGATGCGATCATCCTCGATGACGACATCGCGGGCGTGGATGCCCTGCAGCGCCGCGGCGGCCGCGAGCCCGAACTGCAGCGCCTCTCCGCCCGGCGTGGGGCGGGCGACGAGCACATCGCGGATGGCCCGGTCCGCCTCGGCCTCCGGCTCGGCGTTCACGATGCCGACCTCCGCGGCGACCTCCGCGAACTGCAGCAGCGGCGCGCGATCCTCGGCGCCGGTCCAGCGGGCGTCAGTTGTCAAGCCGCGCAGCTTCGGCCGGAGCGTCCACCACGATCTCTGCTGACCCCAGACCCGTTGGAGCATCGCCAGCTGGGGAAACAGGCCGGTGTTCTCATCGAGCTGGGGCGTCATGCGCCGCACGAACTGTTCGAGCGTCGGCTTCGGGCCGGGCGCCGCGAGCATCTCCGCGGCCACCTGGGACGCCGCCAGGTCGCGGAACAGGCCCGCTCGCTCCTGGAACAGGGTCCGTCGCGGCTCGGTGAGCGCCGCCTGCTCGATCGCCTCTTCGTCGGAGATCTCCACATCCGTGCGCAGCAGCTCCATCAGGCGAGCGTATTCCCGCTCGCCCCGGAGTCCCGACCAGTCCGGGCCGATGGAGCTGTTGCGCTGGACATTCAGGAACAGAACGCTCTGAAGCTTCGACAGCGCCTCGGCCATCGCGCGGTCGTGATCAACCTCGAGATAGACCTTGGGCTCGTCCTCGGTCTCGATTGGTTCGAATGTGGGCTCCTGGGGATCGTCGAGGAGAAGATCCAGCGCCACCACGCTCGCTCCGGCTTTCCTCAATTCGTCGAGCGCCAGGGCGATCTTGACGCGCGACCAGGGCCAGCGGCCGACGGAGTTGAGGGCGCCGTCGTCGATGTCCACATGGCGGATGCGGTCGCTCATCGGCGTGCTGCGCATCCGGGCGTGCTGGAAGCGGTAGTCGATCGTGACCCGCTCGAGGCGGTTGAAGACGCCCAGCGAGGTCAGCGCCGCGACGACGACCGTCGCCGCGAGACCGATCGCGGCGACCTGCGTCGGATGTGTCGTTAGACGACGGCTCACCTGTGCGCAAAAAGATACCGGCGCCGCGGGATCGCTGCGCCGGCGTCGAGAACTCTGAGTTGCGGGATCCGATTGTTACGGGCGAACGCGCTCGCCGCGGCCGCCGCCGATGCCGCCGCCGCCGCCGATGCTGCCGCCGCCGCCGAGGATGCCGCCGCTGCCGGTGCCGCCGCCCGCCGTGCCGCCGCCGGCCGAGCCGCCGCCCGCGCCGCCAGAGGCCGGGAAGCCGGGCGTGCCGCCGGGCGTGAAGCCGCCGGCGCCGGAGAGGGCCATATTGCCGGGCTGCTGCGCGCCGGTGACGATCGCCTGCTGCTGCACGATGTCGGTGCCGACCAGGTTGCCCAGGTCAGACTCGCTGTCGCCGAGGCCAGCATCGGAGGTTCCGCCGGCGGGAGGCGGGCCGATCGTGCTCGCGAGGGCCGCGATCACGGGGTTCGGATTCGCCTCGGTGGAGCGACCGGCGCCGGAGATGGCGACGCGCTGCTGCAGCGTGGAGAAGTACCGGACCTCGATCGCGTTGATCTCGTTGAAGTTGGCGCCTCGGAACTCGGCGCCCGAGAAGCCGCCGTAGGAGAAGGTGCCGCCGGTGCCCTTCACGGCCATCGTGGCCGAGCCCGCGCGGACCTGGAAATCGTTGTCGAGGCCGACCTTGTCGACCTTGAAGTCGGCGCGCCCGTTCTTGATGGCGACGCGCGTGCGGTAGACATCGCCGTCCCGGACGATGTCGGGCAGGACCATGGTGGTGATGGGGTCCATCAGGATGGTCGCGTTCTTGCCCACGCGGATCGCGGCGCGCCCGCGGAAGCCGGTGCGGATCTCCGCGCCGGGGCTCAGCAGGTCGTCCATCTTCGCCTCCTGCCACGGCGCGTCCTCACTGGCTCGCCAGGTGACCGGCCCCGCGACCTCCATGAATACCGCCTGCATGGGCTCGCCCGTGACCTCGTCCACGACCGGGGTCCCGATCTCGACGGGCTCCGCGGGCTGCGCGAGACTGCGGGCCGTGTCGGCGGTCGCCGGCAGAGCGAGCGCGGCGGCGAACAACGCCGGGGCGGCGATGGCGGTCAGACGGATCTGCATGGGCGAGGCTCCTTCTCCGCGGCGGGGCCCTCCTGCAGGGCAATACCCCATGCCGCTGGAAAACCATACGCCAGAATCAGGCCCCGGGAGTCAGTTTCTTGGCGGATTCTGCCCAGGGTCCTCTGGGCTGCCCGGTTCAGGGTTTCCCGGAAGCGCTGGGGCCGCGGGGGCCGGTCCCAGGTCGTCCACGGGCACCGTCCCGGCCTCGTCCTGGGAGTACTTCTGCAGGCGCTCCTCCACCGACTGGGGTCGGTTCTCGGCCTCCAGGCGGTCGTTGGCCTTGAGCATGAGCTCGAGGTACTCCAGGCCGCGCATCGACTGGGCGTCGTCGCGGTCGGGGATCATCTCGAGGTAGACCAGCTCGCGGGTGCAGTACCGGGGCGAGGGGCCGAACATGCCCATCGTCAGCCCGCCCTTGATGTCCGTGATGACGCACACGCCCTGGGCGACATCGCCGACCCGGACGGACTCGTTGGCGAGGAAGTTCCAGTCCTTCTCCAGCCAGCCGCGCTCCTTCGCGCTGGCCACCCGGCCGGCGAAGTCCTCGTGGGGGTCTGCGCCGTCGGCGAGCAGGAACAGGCCATGGAGCGAGTCGTTGTTGGTGACGATGGCCTGGGTGCGGAGGGCGTCGAGGAAGTCGCCCTGGTCGGCGGCGATGGCGGGGTTGTCCACAAGGGAGGCGTCCACCATGGTGCGCGGGCCGCAGCCGGACAGCGCGGCTGCCAGCAGGGCCGGGGCGGCGAACGCGGCGGTCATCGTGCGGAGTTCAGAACGCATAGGTCATCCCCAGGTAGACGAACTGGCGGGGGTCGTCCTCGCCGTCGGGCATGGCGTCGCCGGGCAGGAACAGGCCGTAGCGGACATCGAACTGCAGGTCGGACAGGATGCGCCAGGACAGGAACAGGTCGATCTCGCCGCCGACGAAGGATTCGCCGCGGATCGTGACGGAGCTGATCGGGGCGTCGGCGTCGATCTTGGCGAAGAGGAAGCCGTCGATGCCGACGCGGAAGTTGCGGAACAGCTCGCCGTGCCCGCGCAGCGGCGAACCGCTGATGCCGGCGCGGAGGCTGAGCAGGTTGGCGATGTCCGGCGCCAGGGCCAGGCCGGTGTTCACATAGCCCATGGAGTTGAACGAAGTGTCGTCGGAGCCGGGCAGGTTGCCGCCGAAGGTGTCCGACGAGCTGACGCGGTCGCTGTCGCCGGAGCCGGCGAGCAGCTCGAAGTCGAAGCGGGTGTCGCCGGGGTCCTGGAAGAGGTAGGTCAGCCCCAGCAGGCCGGCCATGGCGCTGATGTCCTCCTGCACCTGGGCAAGGGGCGAGAAATCCACGGGGTTGATGGAGGAGGTGTACGACTGGCCGAACTCGTACGCGAACTCGGCCCGGTACCTCCAGGACGAGCCCAGGCTGCCGCGCGAGCCGACGCCGGCGTAGTACGAGTCGTAGGTGAACCGCGTGGGGTACAGGCCGCCGAGGTTGAAGACGTCGTCGCTGTTGTTGTCGATCTGCGCCATGAAATAGGCGTAGGGGATGTGCTCGGGCGTGCCGCGCCATTCCAGCATGCCGCCGGCGAAGACGCGCTTGGTGTTGTCGTCGTAGGACGGGCGCGAGGCGTCGAAGTCCACCGTCTCGAGGGCGCTGGTCTGGCCGAAGAGCCCCATGACGCCGACGGAGCCGAACTCCACATCCAGCGCCGCGGCGTAGAGATTCTGGCTGAGCACCAGGCCCGAGGCCCAGTGGAAATACTCCTTGCCGACCTTCGCGTTGAAGTTGTAGTCGAGCCGCTCGCCGGTCTGCGCCTGGCGCAGGCCGCGCAGGTCGAACTCGTACCACAACCGGTCGAGGAACGGCTCGTTCCACTGATCGCCCTCGCCGTCGAAGGACTGGCCGGAGTTCCAGTCGTCGTACTGGAACTTCAGGCGGCCGTAGAAGCGGTGGCCGCCGTCCATCTCGAGGCGGGCGTAGATGCGCCCGTCGAACTGGCGCATGTAGTGCGCGTCGCTGAACTGGTCGTCGATGCTGAAGAACGCGACGCGCAGGGAGGCGCCGGCGTCGAAGTAGATGCGATCCGCGATCGCCTGCCCCTCGGGGACGGCCAACCGGTACTGCCGGTCGATCTGTTCCATCTGGCGGTCGAGGGCCTGGACCTGGCTCCGGTCCTGCTGCGCCATCGCCGCCGGCGCCCCCGCCATCGCCGCCAGGCTCGCCGCGATAACCCCCCGATGTCGACGACTGGATTTCATACCGAGGATTCTCCGTGACCGTCGCATTGGACCAGAGGGGCGTGTACAGTGCAACCTAACCAAAGGGATCGGCCACACAACGCGGCCGCCCGCAATCCCGGCGAGAACGCGCCCATGCAGGTTCTCATCCTCGGTGTCGGCGACGCGTTCACGAAGAAGCACTACGGCTCCAGCGCGCTCGTCCGGGCGCCGTCCGGGTACCTGCAGATCGACTGCCCCGACCCCATCCACCGGGTCCTGCACGAGGCGACCGCTCGCCATCACGGGCAGCACGGCTGGCAGGTCGGTGTGGACGCCGTCGATGACATCCTGCTGACGCACCTCCACGGCGACCACTGCAACGGGGTCGAATCCGTCGGTTTCTGGCGGTATGTCCTGCGGGCCCAGGGCAAACAGTCCCACCTGCCCCGGCTGCACGCCACCCGGGCGGTGGTGGACCGCCTCTGGCCGCGCCTCGCGCCCGCGATGGACACTCTGATCGGCCTGTCTCGTCCGGCCCGGCTGGAGGACTACTTCGACATCCGGATCCTGAATCCCGACGGCAAGGCGGTCCACAAGATCGCCGGGCTGGAGGTCCGAGCCCGCACGACCACGCACTACATCCCGACGGTCGGCGTGCTGGTCTCGGACGGCGAGCGGACCTTCGGCTGGTCGGGCGACTCCCGCTTCGAGCAGGCCCACATCGACTGGCTCGATCAGGCCGACTTCTTCGTCCACGAGGCCAACTTCCCCCCGGCCCACACCACCCTCGACGAGCTGGCCGCGCTCCCGGAACGGCTCAAGGCCAAGATGCGCCTCGTGCACCTGGCCGACGATGTGGACCCGACGCCCTACGGCCTGAGCTCGCTCTGCGAGGGCGACCTGCTGGACATCTGAACCGGGCCGGGCCGGGAAACCTTCCGAACTTCCATTGGCGCATGGCGGCGCCGCGGCGTATGGGTAAATAGACCGGGCCCCCGGTCGGATCCCTCGCCATGTCTACGGCCCACGCCATGACGATCCGCCCTCAGCCCGACCAGCCCCTCGACTGGTCGGCGCTGGCGGACCGCCTGCGGCGAGTCGCACGGGCGTTGGCCGGGCCGCGACGGCCTGATCTCGCCGACGACCTGGTGCAGGACGCCATCGCCCGATTGCTCGCCCGCGAATCATCCCCCCCGACCTACCCCTACGCCCGGGCCGCGCTGGTGCGGATCTACCTCGACCACGAGCGAGCCGCCCAGCGGCGAGCCGCTCGGGCTGTGCGCTGGGCGCTGACACGCCCGAGGGTGCATCTCGACACGGCGGCAGGTGGCCGGAGCGCGGCGCTGCACAGCGCGCTGGACCGCCTGTCGCCGACGCAGCGCGCGGTTCTGGTCCTGCGGCTCGTCGAGGACCTGCCGACCGACGCCGTCGCCCAGGCGCTGGAGACCTCGCCGCGGGTCGTCCGCGCCTCTCTGCACACCGCACGCGCGAGGATGCGCGACCACCTCCGGAAGGAAGCCGCCCCATGACCGCCCCGGAGAATCGCTGGACCGAACAGGACCTGGAGCGCTTCATCGACGACGATCTGCCCGCCGAGGCGCGCGCCGCCCTCGCCGAGGCCCTGCGCGCCGACGGCGAGCTGCGCTCGCGGCTGGGCGCCATCATCGATGCGGACTGCGCGATCCGCGATGCGCTGGTCGGACAGGCGGCCCATCCGCTGGGCGTCGGCCAGTTGCGCTGGCGGCTCGGCCTGACGCGCGGGATCGTGGCCGCGGCGGCGCTGCTCGCGCTCCTGTCGGGCGGCTGGTGGGCGCTGACTCATGCGCCGGCGTTCCGGCCGAGCCCCATCGCCGACGCCCAGCCGGCGCCGGTGGACGCGCCCTCGCCCGCGCAGACGCTCGCCGCGGCCCGGACGCAGGGGCTGCTCATCGCCGTGACGCACAACGAGCGGGCCCCAACGCCGGAGCCGGCGCAGGCGATCGCCGAGGGCACGACGGCGCGGACGCTGCTCAAGATGCTCGACGAGGGCGACCTGGACGGCGCCCTCGCGATGCTCCGCGCCCGGCCTGGCGGCGCCGAGGGGAGCGAGCTGTGGCTGGCGTTCGGCCAGCGCCTCTCCTCCGGTCAGGCGGCGCAGGAGGTCCTGCTGTCACTGCCGGCCGGGCGCCAGGTGGAGGTCTGCCGCGCCTGGGCGCTGCAGCCCTCTCTCCGGCCCGTGACCTTTGAGTGGCTCGCCCGGCTGGGCGAATCCGAGGACGCCTCGGTCCGCGCCGCGGTGCGCTCGCTGCGCGCCGAGCTGGCCGAGCATCCCGAGCTTCGTTCCTGGCTTCGTTCGTACGCCTCCGCCCCGGGCCCGGGCCCGTTCACGCAGTAACCGCTTCAGACCCACGAAGGAGACCCGCCATGCTCGCACGAGTTGTCGCTGTCCTTGTTGCGTCGTTGATCCTGTCTTCCGCCGCGCCCGCGCAGTCGCGTGGCGGCGAATCCCGCGCCACGAGCCAGCCGCGCGAGGCGCAGGAGGTCCGCATCTACGATGTGTCGGACCTGCCCGCCGACGCGGACATGGGCGCCTTCGCGGCGCTGATGTCGATCCAGCTCAAGAAGCTGACGCCCACGCTCGTGGTCGTCTCCGCGCCGGCCGACCAGCACGAGCAGTTCCGGGCCGCGCTGGAGCAGATCCGCACGCTGGCGCCGGACTCCGTCGTGGTCTCCGCGTCGCTGCACAGGGTCAAGGACGCCTCGGCGCTGCGCGTCGGTCAGCCCGCGGGCGACGCGCTGAACTCTTTTCCGGCGGCGCGGCGTGTGGAGCTGACCGGCGCTCGTCGGACGGAGCTGGCGATGATCTCCACGGAATCAACCTCGTACATCGAGGATGTCACGCCCGTGGTGGGCGCCAATGCCGCGGGGTTTGATCCGACGATCGGCAAGGCCAGCACCGGCCTGTCGCTGAGCGTGCGTGTGGGCGACAGCGCCGAGGGCCGCTCGCCGGTGACGGTGACGGGCTGGTTCACGCGGTCCACGCTGGACGAGCAGGCGACGCCGCTGCTGGAGGCGTCCCTGGTGGCCGGGGTGGACGCGATGGACCGGACGACGACGACCGCGCGCTCGCTGGCCGGTAGCCTGACGCTCGCCGCGGATCAGCCGACGATTGTGGCGATCGTGGACGACCCTGAGGCGCCGGGCGGTTCGCTGGTCCTGGCGCTGACGATCGCGCCGGCGCCGTGAGGGCGCCGCGAGATCAGGCGTAGGAGTGCAGACCGGTGATGACGAAGTTGATGACGGTCCAGTTGAAGATCATCACGGCGCATCCGACGACGGCGAGCCACGCGGTCCACAGGCCCTTGTCGCGGACCTTGAGCCGCACATGGATGAGCACCGCGTAGATCGCGAAGGTCGCCAGCGCGAAGACTTCCTTGGGGTCCCAGCCCCAGGGCCGGCCCCAGGAATGGTCCGCCCAGATCGCGCCCATGACCAGGCCGGCCCAGAGCATCACGAAGCTCAGCTCCATGAGGATCATGGTGGCGCCGTCGAAGACCTCGCCCGCGGTGACGCGCTGCTCCCGGGCGCCGACGGCCGGGCGTCCGCTGCTCAGCAGCAGGGCGACGCCGCCGGCTTTCGCGTAGTCGGCGCGGCCGCCGCCCAGGCGCCAGAGCAGGTACAGCGCCGCGGTGACCGCCGCCATGGCGATGAGGCAGTACGAGAAGATGATGACATTGGTGTGGATGTAGAGCCACACATCGTGCAGCACCGGCATCTTGTTGCCGATCTGGGGGTTCAACTGCAGCGGGAGGAAGTCCGCCGCCATGAGCGCCGTCATGGAGGCGACGGCGCTGGTGAGCAGGAACAGGCCCCGCATGGCCGAGCGCCGGGCGACGATCTCGAAGACCAGCGCCGCGGCGCCGCCGAACCACGCGGCGGTGGTGACGGCCTCGAACATGTTGGAGTTGGGCCAGCGCCCCGAGACATACCAGCGCAGCCCCAGCGCCGCGGTCTGCAGGACGAACGCCAGCGTGAACAGCCCCGCGCCGGCGAGCCGCGCCCGACGCCAGCGGTACACGATGCCCATGAGCAGCAGGGTGACGCTGGCGAGGTAGATGATCCACACCCAGGTGAAGTTGTTGAGCTGGAAGTAGCGGCTCTCCCAAGCGAGGCGCTCGGTCGAGGGGTAGAGCGAGGGGTTCACGGCGTGCAGGAGCGTGTCCAATTGGGCGGAGGCGGCGCTGACGGCGGGCGCATCCTCGGCGATCCACGCGGTCGCGAAGGCGTCCCAGGTGTCGGCGAGCGCCTTCTGCTCGTCGGGGCTCATGCCGGGGATAGGCGCCGCCGCGGCCTCGCCCTCGTGGCCGGCGCCGGGCGCGTGGTCGTGGCCGACATGGGCCGCGGCGCCGCCGAGCGCCGCCAGGCCCGTCCAGGGCGACATCGCGCTGGCGTTGGGTCCGGCCGGGGGGATGACGCGCAGGTTGTCCATGAGCAGCGCGGGCGTACGCACATGCATCGCGGTTTCGATCTGCTCGACATGCTTGGCGGTGCGCACGGCGTCGCGGCTGAGGCGCACGAGCAGGCCGTGCACCCTCGGGTCGCCCAGCAGCAGCGCGGGCGAGAGCATGCCGGTGCGTTCGAAGCGGCCGAGGCGCGCCGGGTCGATCGTGCCCTCGAGCTGCTGGGCGATGAGCATGCGCAGGGGCTTGCTCTTGACGAAGATGATGTCCGCCGTCTCGTAGCGCTCGGGCCGGAGCAGCATGTCGAAGTAGGTGAACGCGGGGCTCTGGCCGAAGACCTCGTGCGGGCCGGAGACATAGCCGGTCATCTGCCCGGCGAAGGAGTCGAAGCTCTTGAGCCGGCCCTCGGTGTGCACGGCGACGCGCGACCAGGGCGTCAGGTCGACGGCCTGCGCGAAGGCGGAGGGGCGTCCGGCGTCGGGGCGGTCGGCCATGCGCTTGGCGACCATCCACGAGAGCAGGCCGACGGCGATGGCGGCGACGACCCAGACGCGGATCGCGCGTCGGCCGCCGAAGCCGCCGGCGTCGCCGACGCCCTCGTCAAAGTGATCGCCGCGGGGGGTGAGTTCGACATTCATCGGGACACCTCCGTCGTCTGCATCGTGCGTGCGGCGTGGGGCGCCGGCGCCCGCAGGGGCTCGCCGGCGGCGCGCTTGGCCTCGACCTCGGCCCACACGCGCTCCTGGCGCCGGCGCTTAATGACCGGCTTGACATAGAACGCGTAGAGCATGCCGATCACGGCGAGCGTGCAGCCCGCCAGCTGCGTGACCACGCCGACGCGGTTGCCGATGCCCAGCCCGGTGAAGTTCAGGCCCGCGGTGAAGCCGGGCTCGGGCGGGTCCCACATGGCCTGGAAGAAGCGGAAGCCCTCGTAGCCGGCGGGGTTGTTGGTCTTGACGCTCAGCTGCGGGGAGGGGCCCTCCTCGCCGCGGAAGCGGATGATGCTCTCCCAGTCGCGGATGCTTGAGACCTTGCCCGTGAAGCCGCCGACATGGGCGATGAGGCGGAAGTCGTCGAGGACGACGGGCGCGGGGAGCAGGTCGCGTTCGCGCCCGAAGAGCAGCTCGATGTCGCCGCCGCCGGGCAGGCGGAGGCGCGTGGGCGCGTAGCGGAAGCGCCCGCCGTAGGCGTAGTTCTCGTCGTCGAAGGCGTACATGTGG
>CALKYH010000187.1 GCA_938003595.1 uncultured bacterium | reverse complement strand
GCGGGGCGGGCGATGTCAATGGCGACGGCTTCGACGACCTGATCGTCGGGGCTCCACTCGACGACAACATCGGCACGGATTCCGGCAGCGCCGGCTTGATCGTGTCGTGGCAGACTCCGCCGAAGCCCTGCCCCGGCGATGTCGACGGTGACGGCGACGCCGATTTCGCGGACCTGAACCAGGTCATCAGCCACTTCAATACGAGTTGTGCGCCCTGAGGGCGGCGGGCTGGGCGGGCCGCCCGCCCTTGTCCCCGACCTGAGCAGGGCGCCGGCCGCCCATGGTTCAACCGCGGGCGGCCGGTTCGCTTTTGGGGCGTTGCGCCGGGATTTGTCTTGGAAGGGGCCGGGCCGCGGGGTAGTCTGGCCGGGGTCGTCGGCGCGGCGGTTTCGCGGCGGCTTTGTGATTCTCGTGAGAGGGGAGATCCCATGCGTGCCTGTTCGTGGAGCGTGCTCGTATCTTGGCTGATGGCCGCCGCGGCGGGTGCGCAGGTCGTGTATCCGCCCGTGCACCCGCTTTACGGCGATTCGGCCGTGGACCAGTTCGGCGTGTCTGTCAGCGGCGCGGGGGATGTCGACGGTGATGGATTCGACGATGTGATCGTCGGGGCGAGCTTCGACGACAACAACGGCGTTGACTCGGGCAGCGCCCGCGTGATCTCCGGGTCTACGGGCGTGGTGCTGTACACCTTTTACGGCGATTCGGGCGGAGATCGGTTCGGCGTCTCCGTGAGCGGCGCGGGGGATGTGAACGGCGACGGCTTCGACGATCTGATCGTCGGCGCCTTCCTGGACGACAACAACGGCGCCGACTCCGGCAGCGCGCGGGTGTTTTCGGGGGCGGATGGCGCGATCCTGTACACCTTCAACGGCGATTCGGCCGGCGACCTGTTCGGCGGTTCCGTGGGCGACGCCGGAGATGTGAACCGCGACGGCTTCGGCGACCTGATCGTCGGCGCCAATCGTGACGGCAACAACGGCCCCAATGCCGGCAGCGCCCGCGTGTTCTCTGGGGCCACGGGCGCGATCCTCTACACCTTCAACGGCGATTCGGCCAACGACCTGTTCGGCGTGTCAGTCAGCGGCGCGGGGGATGTCAACGGCGACGGCTTCGACGACCTGATCGTCGGGGCCACCGGGGACGACAACAACGGCACGAACTCCGGCAGCGCCCGCGTGCTCTCCGGAGCCACGGGCGCGATCCTCTACACCTTCAACGGCGACTCGGCCAACGACTTCTTCGGCGTGTCTGTGAGCGGCGCGGGGGATGTGAACGCCGACGGCTTCGATGATCTGATCGCCGGGGCTTATTTCGATGACAACAACGGCGCCGACTCCGGCAGCGCCCGAGTGTTCTCCGGAAAAACGGGAGCGATCCTGCACATGTTCAACGGCGATTCGGCTGGCGATCGGTTTGGCTTCTCCGTGAGCCGCGCGGGGGATGTCGACGGCGACGGCTTCGACGACCTGATCGTCGGGGCTCCATACGACGACAACAACGGCTCGAACTCTGGCGGCGCCCGCGTCTTGTCCGGAAGGACGGGCGTGATCCTGCACACGTTCAACGGCGATGCGGCCAACGACAATTTCGGCTGGTCTGCGAGCGGCGCGGGGGATCTCAACGGCGACGGCTTCGACGACCTGATCGTCGGGGCCCCCCTGAACGACAACAACGCCCCCAATTCCGGCAGCGCCCGTATGTTCTTCTCGTACGAGCTTCCCTGCCCCGGCGACGCCGACGGCGACGGAGACCTGGACTTCGCCGATCTGAACGTCTTGTTGAACAGCTTCAACATGAGCTGCGCGCCCTGAGCGCGGGCCGCGCGCGGCGTAGGATTCAGCATGCGATGGCCTGACGGAATGCTCGGCGTCGGGATCGTTGGCTTCGCGGCCGCCCTGGCGGGCTGCGGCGAGCCGTATGTCCTGCACGCGCGGCTGACGGACCAGGTGTTCCGCGAGCGGGCGGCCGCGGAGTTTGTTCCGGGCATGACGCCCGGCGAAGTGGAACTGAGGCTGGACGAGCTGCGCCAGGACCCGCGCCTGCGCCTGTGGTATCCGGCGACCGACGCGCACGGGCGCACGCAGCTGGCGAGGTTCTTCGCGCCGGGCGGGTTCTGGGTGACGCGCGAGGATCAGCTGGTGGAGTGGATCGACCTGGCGTTCGACTTCACGCCGAACGGGCGTTCCGACGGCGAACGCCTCGGGGACCTGTGGATGTACCGGGACAAGGTGCGGTACTTCCAGGGCGGCGTGGCGTACGGGCCGCGCCGGCCGGCGATGGGGCGCGTGCGCGACTGGCCGGGCTCCCCGCCGCCGCCGGTGGACCCGTACCAGGACGCGTGGCGCGTGTGGGGCGGGCGGTAGTCCGCGTGGCGGCGGACGGGTCATGGGGCCGCGGGCGCGGGGGTTTTTCTGGGCTCCTCTCGATCGGTGCGCGACCTTGGACGGATCGCGGTCGCCTTCGTGGCGCCCCGGCCTCGTGTGGCCCTATGCCGCAGGAGCGGCCATGTATCGCTGCACCTGCATCGTGCTGAATGTCCTGGTCGCGCCCGCTGCGGCGCTGGCGCATGTTGTGCCTCTGCCCGACTACCCGTTCAACGGCGCTTCGGCGTACGACCTGTTCGGCTCTTCCGTGAGCAACGCGGGCGATGTCGGTCCGGCGGCTCAGCAGGCCACGCCGTAGAAACCCAGCACGACGTTGAGATCGGCGAAATCGACATCGTTGTCGCCGTCAAGGTCGCCGGCAAGGCCCGGCCCGACCATGCCGAAGTCCGAGACCACCTGGTTGAGATCGTTGAAGTTGACCACGCCGTCGCCGTTCGTGTCGCCGGGGCACGCGGCGCCGCGATCGCGGACGAAGACGTCGTAGAAGCCGTTCGTGTCTCCGGCGACGAGCGTCGTCGCCAGGCTCATGAACGCCACGAAGCGGCCGTCGGCGGAGATCACCGGCTCGCGCGAGTCGCCGTCGCCCTGCGCGCCGTCGGTCGCGACGCTCATGAGAGTGGTCTGGCCGTCGCCCCGGTCGTGCGCAAAGACGTCGGCAAAGGCGCCGTTGACATCGCCGGCGACGAGGTTCGAGGCGAGACTCCAGAACACCACCGTGCCGCCATCACCCGAGATCGAGGCGAGCGTGGAGACCCCGTTCCCCTGCGCCGCGGCGGAGGACATGCTCACCCGGGTCGTCTCCCCCGTCTGACGATCGTGCACGAAGACGTCTTCCAGTCCGTTGGTGTCGCCGGGAACGAGGTTGCTCGACGTCGTTGAGAACGCCACAAACCGCCCGTCGTTGGAGATCGACGGGAACATCGCGTCGCTGAGCGCCGGCGCTCCCGCCGACGAGACGCTCACCTTGGTGGTCTGGCCGGTCTGCCGGTCATGGACGAACACGTCGCTCGCGGCGTTGTCGACCGGGACCAGATTGGAAGCGCGGCTCTGGAACGCGACGAAGCGGCCGTCGCCGGAGAGCCGCGGGACCGAGAGGACATCGCCGCCGCTGGCGCCGTTGCCCTGCGAGCCGTTCGATGCCACGCTGACGCGCGTGGTCTGGCCCGTGAGGCGGTCGTGGGCGAACACATCCTGCGCGCCGTTGGTGTCGCCGGCGACGAGGTTCGACGCGGCGCTCTCGAACACCACGACATTCCCATCGGGCGAGATCGATGGCTGGCGCGAGGAGCTGTTGCCTTCCACACCGGCGGTCGAGACGCTCACGCGGCTCGTCGTCCCGGTCTGACGGTCGTGGACGAAGATATCGAAGACATTGTTCGAGTCGCCGGCCACCAGCGTGGAGGAGGAGCTCATGAACGCGACGAAGCGGCCGTCGGCGGAGATCGATGGGAGCTCGGCGTTGCCGGTTCCCTGGACTCCGGCGGACGAAACACTGACTCTGGCGCTCTGCCCGGTCACGCGGTCGCGGACGAAGACATCGGGCCTGAAGTTGGTGTCCCCCGCCACAAGGTTGGAGGCGCCGCTGTCGAACGCGATGAACCTCCCGTCCGCGGAGATCGAGGGGTAGGTGGAATGGAAGTTCCCTTGGACTCCCGCCGAGGAGACGCTCTCGCGCGTGGTGGCTTGGGCAATCGCGTGCCCGGTCGGAACGAGCAGCATCGAGGCGGTGATCAAGCGGATCAGGTTGTTCATGGAACCTCCGCGCCCAAGGTAGCGAGCCGCTGAGAAGTCCCTAGAGGATTCTCGCCACTTCTCGTAATTCGGCCTGATGGGCGGCCCACGAGCCAACGCATCGCGTAGGGCCGTGGGCGCCGGGGGTCCCGCGTCCTCGCCACGGGCCGCCCGTTCGCCCCGATCGGTCCGTCACTTCGCGCCGTCGCAGCCGGTGTTGAACCTCCCGAGGAGCGCGTTGAGGTCGGCGAATCCCACGGCGCCGTCGTTGTTGATGTCGGCGATGGGGACGAAGCCGGGCTCGCCCGCGGCGGTGTTGAACGCGCTGACGAGGATGTTGAGGTCGGAGAACTGGATGACGCCGTCGCCGTTGATGTCCTCGGGGCAGTAGGCGTTGAGCGAGGCGGCGGCGATGAAGTCCGGCGGGGCGCGGAGGCCCTCCTCGGTCGGCGCGGAAGCGATGACGACCAGGTCGCGGTTCTGGTCCGCGTCGACATCCGCCGCAACGACGAGCAGCGGGTTGTCGTCGGCGAGGTCCTCGGCGGGGGCGAAGGCGATCTGGCCGTCGGTCAGGTCGTTGCGGAGGACGCGGACGACGCGGTCGCCGGCGTCGTTGGTGATGACGGCGGCGATGTCGTCGTCGCCGTCGAGATCGAGGTCCACGACAACGAGCGACTGCGGATCGGATCCGATGGGCAGGGGCACGGCGGGCGCGAAGTTGAAGCCGCCGAGGTTGCGGAAGACGACCGCGGCGCCCTCGCCGCCGCGGGCGGCGACGACCAGGTCGACATCCTTGTCCTCGTCGAGGTCCCCGGGCGGCGCGGTGTCGGGGTCTTCGCCTGCGGGCGCGTCGAACGCCATCAGACCGATGCGGAGCTCGCCCTGGTTGCGGATGAAGGTGATGGTGTCGTCGAGGAGGTTGGAGGTGACGATGTCGGGGCTGCCGTCGTTCTCGAAATCGGCGAGCGTGATGGCGCGGGGGCCGTCGCCGACGGCGAAGTCCAGCGCGCGGATGAATTGGGCCATGCCGGGCATCGGCGCGGGCTCCTGCACGAGGAACACGACCGAGTCGCTGGCGAAGCAGGCGACGGCGATGTCCCGGTCGCCGTCGTTGTCGAGGTCGGCGGCGGCCAGGGCGCGCGGCTCAAAGCCGACGGCGAAGGTCTCGGTCGGGCCCGGCACAGCGAAGCCGCCGGCGCCGTCGTTGAGCAGGATCTGCACGGCGTTGTCGCCGGCGAGGCATGTTGCGATGTCGGTGAGGCCGTCGTTGTTGAAATCGCCGGTCGCCACACCGGAGGGCTGGTCGCCGACCGGGACGAGGATCGAGGGCGTGGCGAAGCCGAGCCAGCCCGACTGATCGGCGCCGGCGCTGAGGAGCACGACGACGGCGTCGGAGTCGGGCAGGGCGACGACGACATCCTCGGCGCCGTCTGCATTGAAGTCTGCGCTGGCGATCGCGGTGGGCACGCCCGTCTCGACGGCGCCGACATCGGGCTCGAAGCCGAAACCGGGGGCGAGAGGGTTGGTGCGCAGGACTACGGCGTCGCCGCCGGAGTCGGAGAGATAGTCGATGAAGAAGTACCGACCATCGGCCAGGCCGGGCAGCAGCGCGGCGTCGAAGCGGCCGTCGACGCTCCGGGCCTCGAGCGCGCGCAGCTCGGGGATGGGCAGGCCGTTGAGGTCGAGGCCGGGCGTCGTCGAGACGACCAGGCCGCCGGCGATCGCGGCGTCGCCACCGACCTCAAGGCGCGTCACGCCGATCGCGCCGGTCTGATGATGAGCGCCGATCGTGACGCCCAGGACGCCGGTGTCGTCGCCGACCTGGGGCAGCTCGCCGAGCTGCTCGTAGTCGCCGTCGATGGTCAGCGCCGCGGGGGTGAAGCCGGCGGAGTCGCTGGAATCCGGCCGCACAAGGCCGAAATTGATGAGGTCGGAGACGACCGTGCCGTCGCCCGCAAGTTCACCACCGGGGAAGACGACGGCGGCGAGGCCGACATCCAGGACGCCGCCGTTGCGGACTTCGACGGAGCCCCGCGACACGGAAAGGGTGAACAGGACTTCCCATGCGGCGCCGTCGCCGTCGATCGAGACATGGCCGCGGGACCCGGGCTGTTCGCCGACGCCGCCCAGCAGACTGAACACAGATGTGTTCTCGGTGAGGTGGAGCTCGCCGGAGCCGTTGAGGCCGACGGAGAGCGACTGGGCGACTTCCCACCGGGCGCCGGCGGTCTGCATCGTGATGGCGCCGCGGCTGTCGGGGTCGCGCCCGATGGCGCCCGCGCCGGTCAGCAGGAGGCCGCCGTCAACGATGGCGGCGGCGTCGTCGCCGGCGAATGCCCCGACGACGAAGGGCGTGGTGTTGGCGGCGGTCAGGGTCCAGCGCCGGCCGTTGAGAGCGAAGCGGACCTCGCCCGCGCGAACCGCGGCGCTGCGGTTCTGGGTGTTGGCGTTGAAGGCGACGGTGTACTCGCCCTCGCGGACGAAGCGGACATCGCGGGCGCTGTCGGGCACGCCGCCGGCCCACATCGCCAGGTCGGTGAAGCCGCTCGAGATCGGGAAGCGCCATCGGCTCTCGCCGACGCAGGGCTGGCACTCGGGGACCTCGTACGCGCCCATGTCGACGATCAGCGGCGTGCCGATCGGCGGATTCGGGGCGACGGTGTCCTGTCGGCGCTGACGGAGAGAGGCGTCCAGCGGCGGCGCCTCGGCGGCGTCGTTGTCGCCGTCGACATCGGGCAGGTCGGCGAGCGCGAGCAGCCAGGCGTTCGAGCCCTGATCCACGCAGGGCGAGGCGGGCTTGAGGGTGAGGTCGTCGTCGTAGGTGCCGGCCTGACCGTCGAGGCCCCGGGGGCGCGTCAGGATGAGTGCGGGGTCGACCTCGAGGAGGTTGTTCGCGGCGAGGCCGATGCTGCTGGTGGGGCTGAAGATCGCGCCGGTGGCGATGGAGCCGTCCACGCACGAGGTGTCGAGAAGGATCTGCGCGTTGCCGGAGGCGATGGAGCCCTGCCGGGAGTGGTGGACCGCGCCGCCGCAGGGCGCGGCGCCCGAGCAGGTGTTCTCGATCAGCACGCTGTTGAGGATCTGGAGCCAGTGCGGGGACTGGCCGACGCTGTTGGTGTTGTTGCCGGAGTAGCGGGCGATGGCGCCGCCGAATGGCGCGGCGTTGTTCGAGAAGGTGCAGTTCACGACGCGCCGCACGCCGTCGTTGACTTGGTTGTTGCGGTTGCTGGAGTACGCGCCGCCCCGGACGGTCGCCGTATTGCCGGAAAAGGCGCAGGAGACCATGTCGAGGATGGCGTTGAAGTCGTAGAGGGCGCCGCCGTCCGCGGCCTGGTTGGCGTAGAAGAGGCAGTTGTCGAGCCTGGCCCGGGTGGAGGGGGACTGTGAGCCGTTGTCGAGGCCGCTCAGGAATGCGCCCCCGCCGCGGGACGCCGCGATGTTGCCGAAGAACGAGCAGTTGGTGATGAGCACAGGCGAAAACGCGCCGGCGCGCAGGTAGATGGCGCCGCCGTCGATGTCCGCCGCGTTGTCGGTGAAGAGGCAGTCGCGAAGGCGCGGCGCGGTGGTGTCGAGCTGGATGGCGCCGCCGTTGGTGGAGGCGTGATTCTGAAGGAACTGGGCGTGGTCGATGGCCACGAGCCGGTCCAGGGCCAGCGCGCCGCTGGAGCCCGCCGAGGTGTTGAGCTCGAAGGCGCAGGCGTCGACGACGAGGCCGTCCACCGCGAGGACCGCGGCGCCCGCGCGCACGGTGGCGGCGTTGCCGATGAACCGGCAGTTGCGGATCACCGGCGCGGGGTCCGGGGCGCCGGCGCTGCTCCAGTGCAGGGCGCCGCCCTCGGCGGCCTGATTGGCTTCGAAGAGGCAGTTGGCGATGGAGACCGAGCCGCTGTTGTTCAGGAACACGCCGCCGCCGGAGCCCGCGGCGCCAGGGCCGGAGGCGAGCCCGTTGCGGATGGTCAGCCCGTCGATGAGCACGGCGGGTCCGAAGGTCGGGTTGCTGAGATTCAGCGTGGAGATGGTCAGGACGCGCGAAGCGCCGGCGCCGTCGAGGATGGTGGGGAAGGCCGCGGGGTCGCGATCGTCTGGCGAGCCGCTGGGGCCGAGGCCTCGGAAGCCGCCCAGGATGGTGAGGGGTCCATTGGCGGCCGGGCGTGAGAGTGTGAAGCCGCCGGTGTAGGTCTGCCCGGCGACGCGGAGTTCGATGGCGCTTGTCGAGGCGCTGGAGAGCAGCGCCGCGGCGAGCGAGGTGAACGCGTTCTGCCAGGAGGCGCCGTTGTTGGCGCCGTCGGCGCGGGGATCGACATAGCGCACGATCGTGGTCTGCGCGCTGGCGCCGAGCGAGCACAGCAGGGCCACGAGGATCGGAACGAATCGTCGAGAGGATGGCATAAGACTTCTCCGGATGGGCGGGCGCGCGTAGCCGCGGCCGGGAGGAATGGCGGTCCTCGCTGAGGAACGCATCCGAGAAGAGAGATTCCCGCACGAGCGCCGAGCGCGACCAGTCTACCGGTGGGCTTCACTGCGCCAAGCAAATTCTGCGCTATTTCGGATGGTGTTCGGGGTCAGCCGACGGGGGCCGACTCAATGAACAACGCGGCGCGGGCGAGCGCCGGCTCCCATGGCGGGCCCAGGGCCTGCGCGAGGTCGAGCAGCGCGCCGGCCAGCTCGGCGGCTGGGCGGGTGCTGATGCGGGCGCGGTGCAGGTCCGCGGCCCAGGCGACGGCGAGCAGGTAGCCAAGCGTGCCGACGAGCGTGTCCTCCTCGTCGCAGTGAGCCAGGCGCTTGGAGCGGTCCTTGAGGGACTCCAGCCGCTTGGTGGAGGGGAGGGAGTCGAAGAAGAACGCCCGGGCGCTCTTCTCGTCGAGCGGCAGGCGCGTCAGGGCGGACTCGAACCATCGGGCCCCATCGTCGTCGGCGAGCCGGGTGAGCAGACGGGCGACCGGGCGCGTCGGGCCGCCGAGGCCGAGGGAGAGCAGCCGCAGTGTGGGGCGATCGAAGGACGGGACCGTGGGCGGCTCATCGAGCGGTCGAGAGGTCATGCGAGCGCCTCCATCAGGTGCGCGATCTCCTGGTCGATCTGCTCGTCGGCGGCGCCTTCCCAGGCGACCAGCTCGCGCAGAGAGCGCTTGAATCGGTGCGCGGCGGTTCGCGCCATGACCGCGGCGCGCTCCGGGCTGACACCGAACTCCGGCGCGATCGAGGCGAACGGCTGGCCGTCCACGACATGGCGTCGGAAGAGCCGCCAATGGTCGGAGAGCTTGTTCTCGAGGCAATGCTCCTCGGCGCGGCGGGAGGCCTCGGCCACGAGGGCGCGGGCGACCTCGCGGTCGAAGATCTGGATGGGGCCGGAGTCGTCGCCGGTGACGGAGTCGGAGAGGGTGTGCGCGTCGTGGCGGCGCTGCAGGCGGGCCTGCTCGTAGAGGAAGTGCTTGAAACCGACGATGAGCCAGTAGCGCAGCGGCCGACCGCTCTCGATCCAGCGCTGCAGGAAGTTGGGGCGGGACAGCCGGTCGGCGAAGAAGCCGCTGACCAGGTCGTCCGCCTGGCCCATGGAACGGAACGACGAGCCCATGAAGTAGATGCGCAGGGGCTCGGCGTAGACCTCCATGACATGGCGGGCGGCGTCGAGCAGACCGTCGTCGCCCTCGCGCAGCCGGTTCGACAACCAGGTCACGAGCGTGCTGGGGAACGCGTCGGGCTGTCGAACGGACTGGGGCATCGCGGCCGCGGCGGCTGAGGATGGGGATTGGGTCCGGCTTTGCGCCGTGCAGTGAGGATCCTACCGATCGGCCCCCGGAGCAAGGGAATTTTGCTGGCCAAAGGTAAAGAGATGGGGCCCGGGCAGCCCGGCGCGCCCGGCGCGAATTTCCTTACTTCGCGCAGGATGGCGGGTTCCGGGTCTCTTTTTCTTGATTCCGGGGGGCTAATCTGCGATCCTCGAACTCGGTTGGACTGCGGCGGGTTGGCGGGGGCGCCCAGATCTCGAAGGAGACGACGATGGACGGCAAGTCGGAAGGCGGGCGGCACGACCGGGCCCACGGCGACGGAGCGTCGCCGACGCTGGAGACGCCGCTGTCAGGGCATCCTGGCGCTTCGGGTTCCCGGGGCTCGGGCGACCTGTCGTCGGCGCGGTTCTTCGCCGACGCCTCGGCGCACGATCCGGCGCCGGAGCAGATCGGCCCGTACCGCATCATCCGCGAGCTGGGGCGCGGCGGCATGGGCACGGTGTACCTCGCGATGCGCGAGGACGACCGGTTCCGTCGCCAGGTGGCGCTGAAGGTCATCAAGCGCGGCATGGACACCGAAGAGATCCTGCGTCGCTTTCATCTTGAGCGTCAGGTGCTCAGCGCGCTCACGCACCCGAACATCGCGCGGCTGCTGGACGGCGGCGCCGTGGAGGACGGCCGGCCCTACTTCGTGCTGGAGTACATCGAAGGCCAGACGATCGACGCGTTCTGCGACGCCAACGGCCTGAATGTCGAGCAGCGCCTGCGCCTGTTCCAGAAGGTCTGTTCGGCGGTGCACTACGCCCACCAGAACCTGATCGTCCACCGCGACCTCAAGCCGCACAACATCCTCGTGACGCTCGAGGGCGAGCCGAAGCTGCTGGACTTCGGCATCGCGAAGCTCATCAACACGCAGCTCATGCAGGTGACGATGGCCACGGGGCCGCAGATGCGCCTGATGACGCCGGAGTACGCGAGCCCCGAGCAGGTGCGCGGGGCGCCGGTGAGCACGGCGAGCGATGTGTACTCGCTGGGCGCGCTGCTGTACGAGCTGCTCACGGGGCATCGGCCGTACAAGTTCGAGAGCCGTGTGGAGCAGGAGATCGTGCGGGTGGTGTGCGAGGTGGACCCCGAGCGCCCGAGCTCCGCGGTCAGCCGCATCGAGGAGCAGCGCACCTCCGACGGCGGCACGCGTCGTGTGACGCCCGAGACGGTGGCGCGCGTCCGCGAGAGCGACCCAACGCGCCTGCGCCGCTCGCTCAGCGGCGACCTGGACGACATCGTCATGAAGGCGATGGAGAAGGCGCCGCCCCGGCGCTATCTCTCGGCGCAGCAGCTGGCCGAGGACCTGCAGCGGCACATCGACGGCATGCCGATCCAGGCGGGCGCGAGCCGGGGCGCGGTCTACAAGGCGCGAAAGTTCGTCCTGCGCAACCGCGGGCTGGTGAGCGCGGCGGCGGCGGTGCTGCTGGCGCTGCTGGCGGGCCTGGCGGCGACGACCTGGCAGTGGCGAGCGGCGGAGGCGGCGCGCGTTCGGGCGCGGAGCGCCGCGGCGGCCGCCGCGGAGGTGGTGGACGGCGTCTCGCGCAGCGTGCAGCAGGTGGACGGACTGATCGCGGCCTCGGACGGGGGCGACCCTGCGGCGCGGTTCGAGGACGCACTGGCTCGCCTCGACGAGATGCACCGGGCCGTTGATTCGCAGGAGGTCGATGTGCGCCGTTCGCTCCGCCGCGGGCTGGTGAGCGTCGCCATGCTGCTGGGCGATCGCGCCGGCGGGGCTCGCGGGCCGAGCGAGCGCGACACGGCCGCGGCGCTGCTGGCGTATGAGACGGCGGACGAGATGTTCCAACGCGCCCCGGATGACGGCCCAGACGGGCTGCGCCAGGCGTTCTCGCTGGCGCTGCGTCTGGGCGACGCGCGCCGGTACGGGGGCGACCCGGCGGGCGCGGAGGCGGCGTACGGCGCGGCGGCGGTCGCGGCGCGGGCGCTGTCGGCTCAGGAAGGCGGGACGCAGGCGACGCGCCAGCTCTCGGCTGCGGAGCGGAGCGCGGCGGTGGCGGCGATGCAGGCTGGCCGACCGGAAGAAGCGCTCGCCTCGCTGGAAAGGCAGGTCCTGAATCGGGAGGATACAGCTCGGCGCGAACAGACCGTTGAAGCTCGTCGGGATTGGACTGTGGCGCTGTACTCGCTCGCGGATTGCCAGCAGATGCTGGGCATGATGGACGAGGCGGTCGCGAGCTTTGAAAAGTGCATCGAGGTCCGTCGCGGGATCGTCGCGGAGCCGCCGGTCGATCGGCACGAGCGAGATCTTGCGGTGGCTCTGACACGGGGCCTGGCCGACCTGCGCCTGCGCCGGAACGAGCCCGAGCTGGCGCTGGCGCTGATCGCGGAGGCCAAGCCGACGCTTGTGCGGCTCGCCGACTCCGGGGGCGACGCGCGGAGCGCAACGGACCTCATCGACGCGAACATCCTCGCGGCGCGTGCGGCGCGCGACTTGGGTCAGATTGACGACGCCCGGCGTTGGGCTGATGAGGCGGCGGCGAACACCGACCGGGCGCGGCGGACCTGGCCCGACAGCCCCGGGTTTGTGCGTCAGGACGCGGCGGTTCTGCTGCTGCGGGGGGATCTGGAGTCAGCGGCGGACGCGCCGAGCGACGCGGTCGCGTGGTATCGACGGGCGGTCGCGGCATACCGGGACCTGGTGGCGAGAATGCCGACCGATGTGGATGTTCGCGGCCTCGGCGCGGCGCTCTGGAAGCTGGGCGCGGCGGAGCTCGCGGCCGCGAACCAGGTGGAAGGCGAGGCGCGCCAGAGGCGGCTGGGCGCGGCGCACAGCGCCCTCGTCGAGTCCCTGAACAAGCACTCGGACCTGGCGCGCGACGGGCGGCTGCCCGCGACCTCCGCGGCGCTGGATGAACTGCCGAAGCTCATCGCGCAGTGCGAGCAGGCGATGGGCGACTGACGCCGGCGCTCAGGGGCAGACGGTGTTGAAGAACGAGACGACCGTGTTCAGGTCGGTGAAGTCGACCGCGCCGTCGAGGTTGGCGTCGCCGGCGCAGGCCACGGTGAGGAACGCCGGGGCGGAGGTGACGGCGGCGCAGCCGGTGGAAGAGACCGTGCAGCTGTACTGCCCGGCGTCGTCGGCGTCGGCGTCGGCGATGCGCAGGACGGGGGACTCGGCGCCGCTGATCCGCGGGGCGTCCGCAAGGGGCTGGCCGTTCTTGAGCCACTGGAAGGTCAGCGTCGCGTCGGCGTTGGCGGCGACGGCGAAGACCGCGGTCTCGCCGCTGGCGACCTTCAGGTCGGCGGGGTCGGAGGCGATGGCCAGCGTGATCGGCGCGGTCCAGGGGGCGATGGAGTTGACCGCCAGGCCGTCGGCCTCGCCGAAATAGCCCGCGGCGTAGAGCTGCGTCCCGCCGGGGCCGCCCATGTCGCTGTCGAACGGCGCCAGCGCGCGGACCGTGGGGGAGGTCACGCCCAGCGCCTCGCCGGCGATCGCGCCGGCGCTGATGCCGGCGCCAAGGGCGGACCACTGCGCGCCGTTCCAGAGCGCCACGCGGCGGATATTGAGGGCGCCGTCGTTGGTCTGTCCGAAGCCGCCGGCGACGACGAGGACCTCCGGCTCGGGGCCGGGGCCGTCGGGGTCGTAGTCGGCGAAGGCGCGGACCGTGGAGTCGCCCCCCTTGAGGCCGCCGCCGACGACGGACCACAGCGTGCCGTCCCACTTGGCGATGAGTCGCGCCGAGCCCTGTCCGACGATGTTCGTAAAGGCGCCGCCGACATAGAGCGCCCGTCGGCCCGGGGCGTCGAAGTCCGGCCCGGAATGCAGGGCGTAGACGGTGTTGTTGACGCCCGAGCCGGGCAGCGAGAACCACTGTTGCGGCGCCGCGAGGTGCGAGAGGACGGCCACTCGGTTGGCGACCGCGCCCGCGCCGACGCTGAAGGCGCCGCCGGCGTGCAGGCGGGGGCCGAAGCCGGCGCCGTCGTCGTGGACCGCCAGGGCGTAGATGGGCGCAAAGAAGTCGATGCCGATCTGCTGCCATGCGCCGCCGCTGGTCCGCTCGTACACCTTGTCGCACGCGGCGACGAAGAGCGTGTCCCTGCCGTCGTTGTCGTCGTCGAAGGCGATCGCGGCGGTGATGCGGATGCTGGAGTCGCAGCGCGGATCGCTCGCGGGGTTGGCTGGCAGCGGTACATTCATGGCGCCGAACGCCGCCCACTGCACGCCCGTCCAGCGGAAGGCTTGGCCGTTGTTGTCGAACGCGTATAACTCGGGCGACGCCGGGCCGGGGCCGTCGTCATCCCACTCCACGAGCGCGGTCACGGGGTCGGCGATCTGACTCGTGATGGTGGCAATCCAGTAGGAGCCATTCCAGCGCGCGATGCGGCTGGTGCCCGCGGCGCCCATGCTGATGAACGAACCGGCGGCTACGAGGTAGGGCTCCACGGGGCCGGGGCCGTCCTCGTCGAAGACCTGCATGGCGAGGATGGGCCCGGGCGTAACGCCCTGGAGGGCCGGATCGGTGTTGAACGAGCTGACCGGTCCGGGCCGGCCGGGTATGGGGGACCAGCCGTCGCCGCAGCCGGAGCCGGCGCGGCCCACTCCCGCGGCAAGCAGCGCCGCGCCCACGGAGCAGACGAAACGGATCAACACGGGGCAACCTCCCAGAGCTTCGGAACGAGGGGACGATTCCACCCTACCGGAGGGCCCCGAAGCGATCAACGAAAATTCGGGAGGATCCGCCGACCTTCACACTCCCAAAAACAACCGCGGCCCGGGAGGCCGGGCCGCGATCAACAGCGGGTGACGCGATTCGAACGCGCGACTTTCACGTTGGCAACGTGACGCTCTACCACTGAGCTACACCCGCGCCGACGGGGCCCGATGGCTCCGTGGGGGGAGGGAGAGATTAGATCGGCCGTTTGGGGGTGTCAATGGAGAGCGTTCCCGGGGCCGGTTCCGGCGGGGTCGGGGCGTTCGGACGCTCGGGAGGCGGGTTTTCTCGGTCCGACCGCGCCCGGACAGGCCCCCCAGACCGACCCCGGGAGCGCCCGGGGCGGGGCCGGGGGGCGACGGCGGGCCGGGGGGATTCGACGCTGTGGGGATGAGCGCACTTTCCCATGTATCGAGCGCGAACTACCGCGACGGGCTGAGCATGGCCGTCGCCGTGATCGCGAAGGACGAGGCCAAGTTCCAGGGCGACCTGAACAACGCCCTCCTCAAGGATGTGAAGGACATGGCCGACCGGCAGGCCCGCGGCGCCATCAGCAAGGTGCGAAGCGCCAACGAGGGCGGGTCCATCATCGATGTGACGACCTGAGGAGCCGGCCGTGATTCCACCCATGACAGTCGAGGGCGCGATGGTGGGGCTGCTGACGGCGCGCGACCAGGGGCGCATCGCCGCGGCGATCGCCGAGCGCGAGCGGAAGCTCGATGCGGAGTTCGGCGCGCCGGAGGAGCTGCTGCGGTCGAGCGCCGCGCTGCACCGGGCGGCGGAGGGAAGGCTCGAGGCCGCGGCGGCGGTTCTGGGCCGCGTGGGGCTGGATGTGGTCGGCTGAAGCGATGATCGCGGCCTGTCGATTCGGCAGGCCGCGACGGGCGCACGGGCCTCGCAGGGGCGATTCCGGGGATTTCGGGCCTTCCAGGGGCCTCGGGGGCAGTGGTCGGCGGGCGCGCCGGTTGCCTCTGATATGGGCAAGGAGATTTGCCCATGCGGATGGATCGATTCACCACTCTCGCCCAGCAGGCGCTGGCGGACGCTCAGAGCGCCGCGGCCGAGCGGCAGCACGCCGAGGTCGGCCCGCTGCACCTGCTCTACGCGCTGTTGAACACCGACGGGGGCGGTGTGGCCGGCTCCATCCTGTCGAAGATCGGGCTGGACCCGCAGCGGGTCCGGGCCGTGGTGGAGGCGGAGCTCAAGCGCCAGCCGCAGGTCAGCGGGTCCTCGCCGCAGGGCGGACGGCGGCTGATCGAGACGCTGGGCGTGGCGGAGAAGGAGGCGAAGTCTCTGGGGGACGCGTATGTGTCCACGGAGCACATGCTGCTGGCGCTGTCGGAGCAGGCCTCGGACGCGAAGGAGGCGCTCTCGGCGGTGGGCGTGACGAGGGCGCGCGTGCTGGACGCGATCAAGCAGATCCGCGCGGCCTCGGGCGTGGACCATGTGAACGACCCCGGCGCCGAGTCGCAGTACGAGGCGCTCAAGAAGTACGGCATTGATCTGACGGAGAAGGCGTCGTCGGGCAAGATCGACCCGGTCATCGGCCGGGACGAGGAGATCCGGCGGTGCATGCAGGTGCTGAGCCGGCGGACGAAGAACAATCCGGTGCTCATCGGCGAGCCGGGCGTGGGCAAGACGGCGATCGTCGAGGGCCTGGCGCTGCGGATCGTCAACGGCGACTGCCCCGAGTCCATGCGCGACGCGCGGGTGGTGGCGCTGGATGTCGGTCAGCTGCTGGCGGGCGCGAAGTACCGGGGCGAGTTCGAGGAACGGCTCAAGGCCGTGCTGCGCGAGGTGGTGGCGAGCGAGGGGCAGATCATCCTGTTCATCGACGAGCTGCACACCATCGTGGGCGCGGGCCAGGCCGAGGGCGCGGTGTCGGCGGGCAACCTGCTCAAGCCGGCGCTGTCGCGCGGCGAGCTGCGCTGCATCGGCGCCACGACGCTGGACGAGTACCGCAAGCACATCGAGAAGGACGCGGCGTTCGAGCGACGCTTCCAGCCGGTGTATGTCGATCAGCCCAGCGTGGAGGACACGGTGGCCATCCTGCGCGGGCTCAAGAGCCGCTACGAGGCCCACCACGGCGTGCGGATCCTGGACTCGGCGCTCATCGCGGCGGCGACCATGAGCAACCGCTACATCACGGAGCGCTTCCTGCCCGACAAGGCCATCGACCTGGTGGACGAGGCGGCGTCGCGCCTGCGGATCGAGAACGACTCCATGCCGACGGAGCTGGACGAGCTGCGCCGGCGGATCATGCAGCTGGAGATCGAGAAGAACGCGCTGCAGATGGAGGCCAAGGCCGGCGACGATCAGGCCGAGAAGGGCCTGGCGCGCGTGGAGCAGGAGCTGGCGGAGATCAACGAGAAGAACCGCGCCCTGACCGCGCGCTGGCAGGAGGAGAAGAAGGTCCTCGACGCCGTGAAGAGCATCAAGGAGGAGGTGGACGCGAAGAAGACCGAGCTGGAGCAGGCCCAGCGGCGCGGCGACCTCGAGACGGCGGCGCGGATCCAGTACGGCGACCTGCGCGAGTTGGACACGCGCCTCAAGGAGGCGGAGAAAACCCTCGCCGAGCGCGCCCGCAAGGGCGACACGCTGGTCAAGGAGGAGGTCGACGCCGAGGCGATCGCGCAGGTGGTCAGCAAGTGGACGGGCGTGCCGGTGTCGCGACTGGTCGAGACCGAGCGCGAGCGGCTGACGCACCTGGAGGACGAGCTGGCGGTGCGCGTGGTCGGCCAGGAGCACGCGGTGAAGGTGGTGTCGGACGCGGTCCGGCGCAGCCGCGCCGGCCTGGGGGACCCGAACCGGCCGATCGGCTCGTTCCTGTTCCTGGGCCCGACGGGCGTGGGCAAGACCGAGCTGTGCAAGGCGCTGGCGGAGTTCCTGTTCGACACGCAGGACGCGCTGGTGCGCGTCGACATGTCGGAGTTCATGGAGAAGCACTCGGTGGCGAGGCTCATCGGCGCGCCCCCGGGGTATGTGGGGTACGAGGAGGGCGGTCGTCTGACGGAGGCGGTGCGCCGCCGGCCGTACGCGGTGATCCTGCTCGACGAGATCGAGAAGGCGCACCCGGATGTGTTCAACATCCTCCTGCAGCTGCTCGACGACGGGCGCCTGACCGACGGTCAGGGGCGCACGGTGGACTTCAAGAACTGCATCGTGGTGATGACGAGCAACTACGGCTCGCAGGCGATCCAGGACCTGACCGCGCAGGGCGCGGACGACTGGGAGATCGAGGCGGCGGTGCGCGAGCTGCTGCGGCGCGGGCCGATGGCGGCGGTCGCCGACGCGGCGGGCGTGCCCAGCAAGGTGACCGAGGCGATGCTGCAGGCGACCGGCGGCGGGCTGATGCGCCCCGAGCTGCTGAACCGCATCGACGAGGTGATCGTCTTCCACCAGCTCAAGCGCGAGGAGATCGAGAAGATCGTGGACATCCAGCTGGCGCACCTGCGCAGGCGGCTGCTGGAGCGCGGCGTGACGCTGACGCTGACCGACGAGGCTCGCAGGGCGATCGCCGAGGAGGGGTGGGACCCGTCCTTCGGCGCCCGACCCCTGAAGAGGGTGATCCAGCAACGGATCGAGAACGCTCTGGCGAGCCGTCTCCTGGCCGGGGAAGTGTCCGAGAACAGCCAGGTGAC
>CALKYH010000186.1 GCA_938003595.1 uncultured bacterium | reverse complement strand
GCGGGCACAACCGCCAGACGCTCAAGGACTTCCTCGAGAGCAAGGGCTTCACCGGCGCCGAGCTGACGAGCGTCGAGAACGCGCTGCCGGGGGTGTTCGAGCTGCCCTTCGCCCTGTCGGCCTGGACGGTCGGCGACGAGACGCTGGAGCGGCTGAAGATCGACCCGGTGAAGGCCAAGGCCGACCCGTCGTTCAACCTGCTGCGGCGCCTGGGCCTGACGGCCTCGCAGGTCGAGCGGCTGAACGAGGTGATCTGCGGCACGCAGACCATCGAGGGGGCGCCGCACCTGCGGGCCGAGCACCTGGCGGTGTTCGACTGCGCGAACAAGTGCGGGAAGAAGGGCCAGCGGTTCATCGCGCCCGAGGGTCACATCCGGATGATGTCGGCGGCGCAGCCGTTCATCAGCGGGGCGATCAGCAAGACGATCAACCTGCCGAACGAGGCGACGGTGGACGACATCATGAAGGCGTACCGGCTCTCGTGGGAGCTGGGCCTGAAGGCGAACGCGCTGTACCGCGACGGCTGCAAGCTCAGCCAGCCCTTGTCTTCAAAAAGCGACTCTGCAGCATCGGATAGCGGGGGGGACGGTGCCTCCGGATCAGGACTGGATGCGGCCGAAGTGCGAATGCTGAAGGACGACGAGGACGCCGAGGGCGTCGAGGAGGCGCGGGAGGAAGTGGCGAGCAGCGTCGCTTCGATCGCGCGGTCGGCGGGCAAGGGCTCGTCGGTGGAGTCCAAGGCGAGCATCGACGCGCACCTGAAGGCGCTGGACCGGCCGATGCGTCGGCGCCTGCCGGACACGCGCCGGTCGCTGACGCACAAGTTCAATGTCGCCGGGCACGAGGGCTACCTGACGGTCGGTCTGTACGACGACGGCATGCCGGGCGAGCTGTTCATCACCATGGCCAAGGAGGGCTCGACCACCGGCGGCCTGATGGACTCGCTGGGCACGGCGGTGTCGGTGGCGCTGCAGTACGGCGTGCCGATCGAGTCGCTGGTGAACAAGTTCACGCACCAGCGGTTCGAGCCGGCGGGCATGACGACCAACCGCGACATCCCCTTCGCCAAGTCGCTGGTGGACTACATCTTCCGCTGGATGGGCATGCAGTTCATCCCCGGCTACCGCGACGCGAACGCGCCCAAGCGCCCGAGCGAGGCCATGGGCTCCCTCGCCCACGACGAGACGCCCGCCCCCGCCCCCGCCCCCGGGATCGGCATGACTTCGGCCGCGCCGGCGCGAGGGAAGGTGGAGGACGATGTGGCGCTGCGGCTGCGGGCCAAGCCGACGGGCGAGCTGAATCGCTCGACCGTGGCGGCCAAGGCCGCGGCGGACAAGGAATGGCGTGTCGCGCACGAGCCGTCTCCGGACGGCGAGGAGGCGCTGCCGCTGAAGGTTTCGACGCTGTCCGCCGCGATGCGCGACTGCCAGGGCGACGCCCCGGCGTGCGAGGTGTGCGGGACGATCACTGTTCGCAACGGCTCGTGCTACCGGTGCCTGAACTGCGGGCACAGCATGGGTTGCTCCTGAATTCGAGAGACGACGGACGCACGATGGATCGTTGCTCCATGACAACGCGCACGCATCCTGAAACGCGAGACCGTCGCTCTCGTGGGCTCGTCGCTCCGAGCGAGCCAGCAGACCGAGAAGGCGCCCCCGAGCGGCCGATCGCAGTGGTCGGCGAGCGGAAGGATCCCCGTCGCGTGGACGAGCTTACGGATCAGTTCGTCCATGTCAGACCCCGATGGGCGGCGGCACGGCCCGAGGCCACGGATGCGTCGCTCAAAGGAAAGCGTCGACGCTCGGGGCGCCAACTCGGCACGACAGATGGTTGGAGATGGAACGGCCTCGCGATGAAGACCCCCACCTGAAGGGCTGGCCCGCCGCGCAATGCGGATCCAGTGGCCGCCCTTCAACGCCCTGCCCCCGAGTGGACCCCACCTCCGCTCGGGGGTTTTTTCTGCGCGGCTTACGGCGGTCGGCGCGCACCGATCGCGCGGGGGGCGTCGGGACGGGGGTGAGCGCGGGGCTCAGACCTCCATCACTTCCTTGGTCTTCTCGGCGACGAGCTGCTCGACCTCGGACTCGTACTTCTTGAGCAGGTCCTGGATCTCGGTCTTGAGCGTGTCGATCTCGTCCTCGGCGATATGGGCGCCGGGGGCCTTGGCGAGCTGGTCGGCGTGCTTGTTGCCGTCGCGCCGCGCGTTGCGGATCGTGACCTTGCACTCCTCGCCGACCTTCTTGACATGGCCGGCGAGCTGCTTGCGACGGTCGCCGGAGAGGGCGGGGATGTTGATGCGGATCTGCTTGCCGTCGACCATGGGGTTGAGGCCCAGGTCGGAGGTCTCGATGGCCTTGCGGATCTCCTGGAGGGCGCCGGCGTCGAAGGGCTTGATGAGCAGCTGCGAGGGCTCGGGGACGCTGATGCCGGCGAGTGCCTTGAGGTCCGTGAAGGAGCCGTAGTAGTTGACCTTGATGAACTCGACGAGGGCGGTGGAGGCGCGCCCGGTGCGCACGCCGCGGAGCTCGTGCTTGAGGTAGTCCAGGCCCTTGACCATGGCCTGCTCGGTGTCCTTGAGGATGCTGTCGGGGGTCATGAGTTCTCGGACTCCGTGTGGCGGCGGGGCCTCGGTTGGAACCGGGTGCGGCTTGACGCCGGACGGGTCCCGCCTCGGGAACAGTTGCGAAAGAGCGCCGATTGTACGGTCTGGGCGGGCGGGGGTCCGCGGGGGCGGGGGTGATTATGGGCGAAGCGCGTCGTGGAGGGCGTTTTGGCTGGCTCACGCCGGATCCTGAAGTAGAGTTGGAGCAAGGACGCCCGCATCCGCGGACCGGCCCCACAACAGGTTCAAGACATGATGCACAATGCAGCCAAAGCGATGCGTACTGCGGCGATCATCACCATGGTGATGGGCTCCGCGATGATGGTCTCCGGCGCCGCGCAGGGCCAGGCCCCGCAGAGCGCTCCGAGCATGGGCGGCGAGAACGCCAAGCCCGTCGCCGGCCTGCTGGTGCCCGCCCGCACGCGGCTGATCATCGAGTATCGCCGGACCGCGCTGGTCTGAACCTCGGGCGGGGCTCGACCCCGCCGCCTCCATCGCGCACAATGGATGTCCCTGGGTGGATCGAACCGCCGGGAGGTTGTCGCGATGGACCCCGTTCACTTTCTCGAACGATTCGGCATGGCCCTGTTGCTGGGGCTGCTGGTCGGTCTGCAGCGGGAGTTCGCCGGGCGGCAGATCGCGGGCATCCGGACCTTCGCGCTGATCGCGCTCTTCGGGGCGGCGTGCGGGGCGCTGGTGGCGGATGTCGGCGGCTGGGTCGTCGCGGCGGGGCTGCTGGGCGTGGCGACGGTGGCGGTCGTGCGGAGCCTGGCCCGCAAGGAGGCGACCGAGGCGGACACCGGCGGCGCCACGCAGATGGCGATGCTGCTGATGTTCCTCGTGGGCGTGCTGCTGATGCTCGGGCCGCTGGCGCTGGGCGTCGGGCTGGGCGCCACGGTCGCGGCGCTGCTGCACCTCAAGACGGCGCTGCACTCGGCTGTGAAGAAGCTGCAGGAGGGCGAGGTCCGCGCGATCATGCAGTTCGCGGTGGTCTCGGCGGTGATCCTGCCGGCCTTGCCGGATCAGGCGTACGGGCCCTACGGCGTGCTGAACCCGCGCCACATCTGGCTGATGGTCGTGCTCATCGTGGGGATCAGCGTGGCGGGCTTCCTGACGCTGCGCTTCCTGGGCGACCGCGTGGGCGTGGTGGTGGGCGGGATCCTGGGGGGATTGATCTCGAGCACGGCGACGACCGTGTCGTACGCCCGCCGGACCGCGTCCGACGAGAAGGCGGCGCCGATCGCGGTGTGCATCATCCTCATCGCGGCGGCGGTGAGCTATGTCCGGGTGTTGGTGGAGATCGCGGCCGTGGCGCCGGCGTCGCTCCGCTACGCCGCGGCGCCGTTCGGAGCGCTGATCCTGGCGACCGTGGCGCTGGCGGCGGCGGCGTGGCTGCGCCGGGGGAACTCGAAGGACGGCGTGCCGGAGCAGAAGAACCCGAGCGAGCTGGGCGCGGCGTTGATCTTCGCGGCGGTGTATACGGCGGTGCTGTTCGCGGTGGCGGCGGTGAAGGACCTGCTCGGCGACCAGGCGCTCTACGCGGTGGCGGCGGTGTCCGGCGTGGTGGACATGGACGCGATCACGCTCTCGATGTCGCGGATGGCGGCGCAGGGGCAGATCGAGAACAGCGAGTCGTGGCGGTACATCATGATCGCCGCGGCGTCGAACATGGGGTTCAAGACCGTGTTCGCGGCGGTGGTGGGGTCGCGGGCGCTGGGGCTGCGCCTGGCGGCGACGCTGGGCGCGACGATGGCGGGCGCCGTGGCGATGGCGCTGCTGTGGCCGTGACGCTGGAGATGGATGGACTCGAGTTCTCGAGGCCTCGACTTCCGGGGGTTAGTCGAAGAGCTTCTCGAAGATGACCAGGTTCTCGCTGCGGTCGGGGTCCCAGCGGATGCCGACGATGTCGAATCCGGCGGAGATGCCGAACTGCAGGAACGCGCGGTGGCGGTTCTGGCACTCGAAGCGAAGGGAGGAGTAGCCCTCGGTGCGGGCCCAGTCGACGGCGGCGTTCATGAGCTGAGAGCCGACGCCCATGCGGCGCATCTCGGGGGTGACGCCGCAGAGCCAGGAGTAGAAGGTGGAGGGCTTGAGCTCGAAGGCGATGAGGAAGCCGACGGCCTCGTTGTCGATGCGGGCGACGAGGACGAGGGTGTTGTGTCGTCCGAGGAATCGGCGGGCGAAGAACTCCGGCGTGCGTTCCGGGCGGAACACATTGTTGTACAGGTGACTGATCGTCGCCGTGTCGCTGGGGTTCAGTCTGTCGATGACGACATTCGCCATAGCTCTCTCAGTGTGATCGACACCCGGCGGGCGTCAAACAAGCGGCGCGAGTTTGCGCTGAAAATTCTCCCATTCCTGCTTCCTGCGCCCGGCCCGGATTTCTCGGACGGCCGGTCCCTGCGCAAGAAACGCCTTCCGGCGCGACATTATTCGCAGGCCGGGCTTGACGGTTGCAGATTTCGAGACCGGGGGGCGTCAGGCGCGGGACATGTAGGAGCCGTCGGCGGTGGAGATCTTCAGGGACTCCCCGATTTCAATGAACGCCGGGACCCGGGTCTTGAGGCCGGTCTCCATCGTGGCTTCCTTGAGCTGGTTGGTGACGGTGGCGCCCTTGATCCCGGGGGGGGTGTCGGTCACGGTCAGCTCGACGGTGGCGGGCAGTTCGATGAGGACGGGCTTGCCGTCGTGGACGAGCATGAAGACCTTGGTGTTGGGGCGGAGATAGAGCTTGCCGTCGCCCATGAAATCATCGTCCAGCGTGACCTGGTCGTAGTTCTCGCTGTCCATGAAGGTGTGGCCGGTGTTGTCGGAGAAGAGGTACTCCATCTCGCGACGGTCGAGGTTGACCACATCGACTTCGTCCGCCGAGCCGAGGCGCTTCTCGAGCTGGTTGCCCGTCATCACATCCTTGATCTTGATCTGGATGAACGCGCGGAGGTTGCCCGGCGTGCGGTGCTCGAACTTGGTGATGACATACAGCTTGCCGTCCATCTTGCAGGCAAGCCCGGGGCGAAGCATCGTGGCCTTCATGGTCGTATTCCGCTCGTGTTCGTAGGACGGTTGGGGGTGGGGGGCCGATTGTAGCGTGCCGCCCGCCGGGGTCGAGCGGCCCGGCCGCCTCGTCCTCCGTTCAGGCGGGCCGGAGGGCCTCGATCGACGCGGAGACCACGAAGCGGCCGGGCTCTGCGCCCGGGAGCCACTCGTTGATCAGGGCCCGGCTCTCTTCCTTCAGCGCCACCTTCACGGAGACGAAACCGGCCTCCTCCAGCCAGCGCCGGAGGTCGCCGATCGAGGCCGCGCCGGCGATGCAGCCCGTGAGCGCATCGACCTGCGTTCGGAGCGCCTCGGGCATCGGCGCTGTGGCGACGATGTCGGACACGGCCAGGCGCCCGCCGGGGCGCAGGGCGCGGAAGGCCTCGCGCAGCACGGCGGGCTTGTCGGGCGAGAGGTTGATGACGCAGTTGGAGATGACGACATCGACGCTCTGATCGGCGACCGGCAGGCGCTCGATCTCGCCGAGTCGGAACTCGACATTGGCGTAGTCGCCCTTGGCGGCGTTGGCCCGCGCCTTGGCGAGCATTTCCGGGGTCATGTCCACGCCGATGACGCGCCCGGTCGGGCCCACACGCCGCGCGGCGAGGAAGCAGTCGAAGCCGGCGCCGGCGCCGAGGTCGAGCACGGTCTCGCCGGGCTGGAGCGCGGCGATGGTCTGCGGGTTGCCGCAGCCAAGGCCGAGGTTCGCGCCCTCCGGCGCCTGGGCGATCTCGTCGGCGGAGTAGCCGATGCGGGCGGAGGTGGCGGGGACGACGGCCGCGGGGGCGCCGCAGCAGGACGGACCGCAGCAGGAGGATGAAGCGGTCGCGGCCTTGGCGTAGGCGTTGCGGACCTCGGTGCGGACGGCGTCTTCATGATCGGGGGAAGTCGTGCGGAGATGCATGGTCATCCTTTCGCGGCGGCGGCGCCGTCGAGTTCGTTGAGCAGTTCGCGGAGGTCGCTGATGGCGCGGGCGTCGATGTCGCAGGTCATGCGCTGGCCGTTGCGTTCGACATGGATCAGCCCGGCCTGACGGAGTTCCTTGATGTGGTGGGAGAGAGTCGAGGGCGCAACGCCCAGGTTCTTGCCGAGTTCGCCGACGCAGGCCGCGTACTCGGCTTCGGTGCCGCAGCAGTCGCCGGCGGAGCAGCAGGCGACCAGGCGCAGGTAGATGCGGAGGCGGTGGGGGTGGCCCAGGGCCTTGAGCTTCAGGGCGGCGTCCTCGAGGCGTCGGTCGTTTCGAGACTTCGACATATCTCGAAGTATAGAATCTTCTCGACGCCGGTCAAGGGGGCAGGAGCATGGATTTTGAGGTGGGCCCTAGCGGGCGGCGTCGGCGGCGACCTTGAGCTCGACCAGGGCCGGCTGGGCGGGCTTTTCGGCGTGGAGGCGCCGGGCCCGGTGCTTCGACCAGTCGGTCACGGCCAGGTCGGGGCAGTAGCCCTCGC
>CALKYH010000185.1 GCA_938003595.1 uncultured bacterium | reverse complement strand
ACCGCCAAGGCCGCGGCGTTCGCCGCCGCCGCCAACGACGCCGTCAACAACGGCGCCTACGGGTGGGCCGGCGGCATCGGCAATGTCCGGATCCTGAACATGGGCGGCCCCGCCGGCGGGTACCCCTTCGGCGCCAACCAGGATGTCCTGGCCCTCGTGCCGCTGCCCCAGGGCGTCGGCCTGGCCTCGGTCGGCCTGCTCGTCCTCGGCGCCCGTCGCCGTCGCTCGCTCTGAACCCGGGCCTCCGGCTCGGTCTACGGAAATCACGCAGCCCGTTCGGTTCCCCAGGGCCCGAACGGGCTGCGTACATTTCGCCACTGACAGGGTTCCGGATTGTGAAGAAAAGAGCCCCGCTCCCCTTGTGCGGGTGGCATGTTTGGGGCATGATTCGGGGGTAGAAGAGGACGATCACGGTCAGGACGGCCGACCTCGTGGCCAGCAACTCGGGGACTGGAACTGGGATGGGTTGGGAGAGAGCCGCTTACGGCGCAGGTCGGGCCATCGTGGAGCCCCCGCCGCTGAAGCTCGAATCGACATGAGAACGCTCCGGGTCATCTCGACAATCGCTCCGCTCGCGCTCGCCGCGACCGCGTTCGGCGCCGCCGTGGATGTGAGCTTCCTCGGGGGCACCGCGCACGATCCCGATGGAGCCGGCTTCGGTCATGCTTCGGCGCAGACCGGGTACTTCCAGCTCACGATCGCCTCCGGCGGCGCAGGGCTGGTCAGCGGAGAGACCTTCCTCTCGTTCCGCCTCGACCTCAGCCCCGTCATCAACGAGGGCATGCATGGATTCGTCGTGGGCAACTCGCTGACGCCGAACGACGACATCGCCCTTGAGCCCTCCCCGCTCTCGTCGCAGGTCGCGTTCCTCTACACCCAGTTCCGCAACGGAACCCTCGCCGGATTCGACGCCGGCTCCGAGTCCGACATCGACGCCCTGCAGGACGCGATCTGGCACTTCCAGGGCCTGATCGGTCAGTCGGAGAATCGCCGCGCCGATGCGTATGCGCCGCTCGAAGACGAGGGGGAGTACACGCTCTCCAATCGCGCCGCGGCCTTCGTCAACGCCGCGAACGCCGCCATCCAGAACGGCGCATGGTCCGGCATCGGCAATGTGCGGGTGCTGACCACGATGCTCATGGGCGACGACGAGGGCGCCAGCCAGGGCAACTATCTGGCGTTCGTCCCCGTGCCGACCGTGCCGCTGCCCGGCCCCGCGGGGCTCGCCTTCGGCGGCCTGCTGCTCGCCGGCGCGCGCCGCCGCCGTTCTCTCTGAGCGACCGGCGCTCCATCTGACGACCTCCCGGTTTGATCAGGCGTCGTACTGACGGCTGTAATAGTTCCGGTACTCGCCGGACTTCACCCGCCGCCACCACGCCTCGTTGTCGCGGTACCACGCCACCGTCTTCTCGAGCCCCGCGGGCCAGGCCGACAGCCGCGCGCGCCACCCCAGCTCGCGCTGGGCCTTGGACGAGTCGATCGCGTACCGCAGGTCGTGCCCCGGCCGGTCCTTCACGCGTTCGATCATGTCCTCACCCTTGCCCATGATGCTCAGGATCATGCGTGTGAACTCGAGATTCGATCGCTCGTTGTCGCCGCCGAAGTTGTAGACCTCGCCCGCGCGGCCCTTCTCCAGCGCCGCGAGGATGCCCGAGCAGTGATCCTCCACATGGATCCAGTCCCGGACATTCCGCCCGTCGCCGTAGAGCGGGACCTTCCTCCCTTCCAGCAGGTTCGTCGCGAACAGCGGGATGACCTTCTCGGGGAACTGGTACGGCCCGAAGTTGTTGGAGCACCGCGTCGTCACGACATCCGCGCCGAAGGTGTGGTGCGCCGCCCGCACGAGGCAATCCGACGCCGCCTTGCTCGCCGAGTACGGGCTGTTCGGCGCCAGGGGCGTCTCCTCGGTGAACCGCACTTCCGGCCGGTCCAGCGGCAGCGAGCCGTACACCTCGTCGGTGCTCACATGCACCATCCGCTTCCCGCCCGCCGCACGGACGGCGTCCAGGATGACCTGCGTCCCCAGCACATTGGAATGGATGAACGGGCCCGAATCGATGATCGAGCGGTCCACATGGCTCTCCGCGGCGAAGTGCACCACGGCGTCGCACCGCGCCACCAGCGGCTTCACCACCGCCGCGTCGGCGATGTCGCCTCGGACGAACTCGTACCGCTTGTCGTTCTCGACCGCCCGAAGGTTCTCCGGATTGCCCGAGTACGAGAGCACATCCAGGTTCACGATCGTCCACGCCGGCCGCTCGCGGCGGAGCATGTAGATGAAGTTCGAGCCGATGAACCCGCAGCCGCCGGTCACCAGTAGCGTCTTGTCGCTCATGCCGCCTCCATTCGGGTCATCGACTCCTCCAGCGCCCGCTCCCACGGCGTCATCGGCCCGACCAGCGACTCGGTCGCCGTCAGATCCAGCACGCTGTACGCCGGACGCGGCGCGGGTCGCGGGAACTCCGCCGTGGAGCAGGGCTCCACCCGGCACGACGCCCCGGCCAACCGCACGATCTCCCGCGCGAACTCGAACCAGGTGCACTCCCCGCCGTCGGTCGCGTGGAACACGCCCCGGGCGTCCGCGCCGATCAGCGCCGCGGTCGTCCGCGCCAGGCGCTCGGCGCTCGTGGGCCGGCCGCGCTGGTCGTTCACCACGCGCAGCTGCGGCTTCTCGGCCGCCAGCTTCGCGATCGTCCGCACGAAGTTCTTACCCCAGGGCGCGTACATCCAGCTCGTGCGGATCATCAGATGCTCGCAGCCCGAGGTCTCGATCCGCTCCTCTCCGGCTGCCTTGCTCCGTCCATACGCACCCAGCGGCCGGCGCGGTTCGTCAGGCCGGTAAGGCCGCGCGCTGCGCCCGTCGAACACATAGTCGGTGCTGAAGTGCACGAGCAGGGCGCCGATCTGCCCGCACCGGGCCGCGAGGTTCGCCGGGCCCTGCGCGTTGACCGCCATCGCCGCCGCCTCGTCGGACTCCGCCCGGTCCACATCGGTGTACGCGGCGCAGTTCACGACCAGCCGCACGCCCTCGCCGATCCCCGCGGCCACAGACTTCTCTGAGGTGATGTCGATCTCCGCAAGGTCGAGCCCGGCGGCCTGCACGCCGATCCCGCGCAGCGCCGGCGCCATCGCGCGGCCCAGCATGCCCGCCGCCCCCACCACCACGGCCTGGCCCGCTGGGGCCGGCATCAGGCCAGGTTCGCCCCGCCGTCGGCGACCAGACAGCTCGCGCGGTGCAGGCTCTCGAAGGTCCCCGCGTCGGTCCACCAGCCCTCGACGGTCGAGTGCGTCAGCGTGCCCTGCTGCAGGTACCAGTTGTTGACATCGGTGATCTCCAGCTCCCCTCGGGCGCTGGGCTCCAGGCCGTTGCAGATCTTGAACACATCCGCGTCGTAGAAGTAGACCCCCGTCACCGCCATGTTCGAGGGCGGATCCTTGGGCTTCTCGATGATCTCGGCGATCCTCCGATCCTTGCCCTCGCCCTCGAAGCGCACGACGCCGAAGCGCTGCGGGTCCGGCACTTCCTTGAGCATGATCTTCGCGCCCTTGGGCTGCGTGAAGTAATCCCCCGCCGCGGCGCGGATGTTCTTCTCGAGGATGTTGTCGCCCAGGACCACGCAGACCTTGCCGCGATCGGCGAAGTCCTCCGCCAGTTTCAGGGCGTCGGCGATGCCCCCCTCGCCCTCCTGGTACGCGAACTCCAGGTGTCGCAGGCCCAGCTGCTTGCCGTTCTTGAGCAGTTTGAGGAAGTCGCCCGCGTGCTCGCCGCCGGTGACCACGATCACCTCCCGGATCCCCGCCTGCACCAGGCACTCGATCGGGTAATAGATCATGGGCCGGTCGTAGACCGGCAGCAGATGCTTGTTGGTCACCAGCGTCAGCGGCCGCAGCCGCGAGCCCAGACCGCCCGCCAGAATCACACCCTTCACGCGCTGACCTCCAGAGGAACCTCTAGGCCCAATTCGGCTGCTTTGGCATCCTATATGAACCCCTCGCCGCGACCGGCCCGACGGCGGTCCGAGAACCCCGGGCGGCCAACCCAACGCCCCGGGCAGGATTCGAACCTGCGACCTGCGGTTTAGAAGACCGCTGCTCTATCCACCTGAGCTACCGGGGCGAAAAACGCCGTCTGACACTATCCGACGGGGGTTGGAGCGACAACGGCGACGCAACTCCGAGGCGAGGGTCCGGTATGTCCTGATCCCAGCCCATCCGGCCCCGGAGGGCGGGTTCGCCCCCCGCGGGTAGGATGCAGGCGGTTTCCCCATCCGCACAACGGAGCTTTTCAAGATGCGTCGACTGTTCGCAAGTGCGCTCGTCCTGCTCGGGATCACCCTCCCGGCCATGGCTCAGCGCGTCCAGGTGGAGTCCTTCACCCTCGACAACGGCATGGAGTTCCTGCTCGTCCCCCGCAAGGACCAGCCGAACGTCATCGCCGCGGGCTGGCTGGCCCGGGTCGGCAGCGTCAACGAGCGCCCCGGCATCACCGGCATCAGCCACTTCTTCGAGCACATGATGTTCAAGGGGACCCGCACCATCGGGACCAACGACCCCGAGAAGGACCGCGAATTCAACATGAAGCAGCGTGCGGCCCGCGACCGGCTGTTCGAGCTGCAGATGAAGGTCCAGTACCCCCGCTGGAAGGCCGGCGAGATCGACGACCCGTGGGACCCCGCCAACGACACCGAGGAGATGGTCCGCGTCCGCGCCGAGCTCAAGGCCCTGATGGACGATCAGGCCAAGACCTCGACCGTCAAGGACGAGTTCGACCAGGTCTACACCTCGCTCGGCGGCTCGGGCATGAACGCCTTCACCACCTACGACCTGACTTTCTACTTCATCAATGTCCCCAGCAACAAGTTCGAGCTGTGGGCCTGGATGGAGTCCGACCGCCTCGATGACTCCGTGTTCCGCGAGTTCTACTCCGAGCGCGATGTCGTCCACGAGGAGCGCCGCCTCCGCACCGAGTCCACCCCCACCGGCGAGTTCCAGGAGCAGTTCGACTCCATGTTCTGGATCTCCTCGCCCTACGCCTGGCCCGTCATCGGATGGCCCAGCGACCTGAACTCCTACTCCCGCGAGCAGGCCCAGGAGTACTTCGACATCTACTACCGCCCCAACAACCTCGTCGGCATCGTCGTCGGCGACTTCGACCCGGCCGAGGTCAAGGCCACCGTCACCAAGTACTTCAGCCGCCTCAGCCGCGGCGCCGTCGAGCCGCCCCCGGTCATCACCCTCGAGGTGCCCCAGAAGGCCGAGATGCGCATGATCGCCGAGTGCGACTGCCAGCCGCAGGTCGAGGTCCGGTACCACACCGTCCCCTTCGGCCATGAGGACTCCTACGCCCTCGACATGCTCGCCGAGATTCTCAACGGGCGCACCGGCCGGCTCTACAAGAACCTCGTTGAGGGCGCGCAGGTCGCGTCCAGCGCCAATGCGGACGCGGGCGGCTTCGGCGGCCCCTCCAAGTACGCCGGCGCCTTCTCCTTCTCCGCCGAGGCCAAGGGCGACGCCCGCCCCGAGGTCATCGAGGCCGCCTGGTATGGCGTGCTCGAGGACCTGCAGAAGAACCCCGTCGGCGAGCGTGAGCTCCAGAAGGTCAAGAACCAGGTCGCGGCCAATTCCTACCGCCGCCTGCAGAGCAACTTCTTCCTTCTCGTCCAGCTGGGCCTCTTCGAGGCGCTCGGCAACTGGGAGTACATCAACGAGGCCCCGGCCCGACTGCAGGCCGTGACCGCCGCGGACATCCAGCGCGTCGCCAACGAGTACTTCACCCCCACCAACCGCGCCGTGGCGCACTACAACCGCAAGGCCGGCGCCGCCGCCGAGGACCCCGAGCTCGCCGCGCTCGATCCGCAGATGAAGGCCATGGTCAAGCAGGCGCTCACGCAGCTCTCGTCCGTCGAGGACCCGGCCGAGCTCGAGCAGGCCATCGCCCAGATGGAGGCCCAGGCCTCCCAGGTCCCGCCCCAGTTCAAGCCCGCCTTCGACATCATCCAGCGCAAGGCCCGCGAGCGTCTCGAGATGCTCAACGCCGGCAAGTCCAACTGAGCCCCTTCCGCGCGGCCCCGCCGCGCTGATCCACGGAGATACCTTCGATGCGACAGATTTTCACCACTCTCCTCGGCGTCGCGACGCTGGGCGCCGGCGCCTTCGCCGCCGCCGAAGCGATCCCCAGCCGCCCGGAGCAGATCACCTTCCAGGCGCTGGAGTTCACCGCGCCCAACGCGGCCGAGTTCCGGCGCGAGCTCAAGTCCGGCGTGCCCGTCTACATGGCGCCGTCCGATGAGTTCCCGCTCGTCAACATCACCTTCTCCTTCAAGGGCGGCTCGTACCTCGAGCCCGCCGACAAGGTCGGCCTCGCCGACATGACCGGCGCCATGATCCGCCGGGGCGGCACCTCGAGCATGCCCGCGGCCCAGCTCGACGAGCAGTTCGACTTCCTGGCCGCCATCGCTTCCACCGGCGCCGGCGGCACGAGCGCCACAGCGTCGCTGAACTGCCTCAAGTCCAACCTGGACGAGGCCTTCGCGCTCTTCATGGACATGCTCCGCAACCCGGGCTTCCAGGAGGACAAGGTCCGCGTCTACAAGGACGAGGTCATCGAGGCCCTCAAGCAGCGCAACGACGACGCGGGCCCGATCCTCAACCGCGAGTGGGCCGCCCTCATGTACGGCCCCGATTTCTTCGCCGCGCGCAACCCGACCCTCAAGACGATCGAGTCCATCACGATCGACGACCTGCGCGCCTTCCACGCCAAGGTCTTCCAGCCCGGCAACCTCATCATCGCCGTGACCGGCGATTTCAACGAGGCCGACATGCTCGCCCGCCTCGAGGGCGCGCTCGCCGGCTGGACCAAGGGCGAGAAGATGCCCGACCCGCCGCAGCCCACCGCCTCCATCACGCCCGGCGTCTACCGCGTCGAGAAGGACATTCCTCAGGGCAAGGTCTACATCGGCATGAAGGGCGTCACCCGCGACGACCCGGACTACT
>CALKYH010000184.1 GCA_938003595.1 uncultured bacterium | reverse complement strand
GCGAGATCATCGCCTGGCTGGGCTGCGACTCCCAGCGCTTCTGGTTCTTCGAGCGGGGCGACGCCGACCGCGTCACCGTCTGCTTCCACGACAATGTCGGCCGGCCCTGCGCCCGCGACGGCGGCGCCCCGTGCAACCCGCTCGACATCGTGGACCTGCTCGGCATTACGCCCATCCCCGCCACCGGCGGGCGCGTCGCCTGGGCGGCGGACGGCAAGCGCATCGTGGTCGAGGTCCCCGCCCGCGCCGGCCGGCGGCTCATCACGCTCGAGCCCGGCAAGGACGAGCCCGCGCGGATCGTGCTCATGCCGCCCACCGGGCCCACGCCGCTGCTCGTCGCCGAGTTGACCGATTACACGAATGTCGCCATCGCCGGCTCCGGCCTGATCCCGCCCCGCGCCCCGGGTCGCGCGGTCATCACGCTCCCCGCCACCGGCGAAGAGATCCGCCTCGCGCTCTACGACCCTTCCGACGGCGCCGTCGCCGGCCGGCTCAATCCCGACGCTTTCCGCCTGGGGTTCCTCATCGACGCCTTCCAGCCCGAGACGATCCTCGTCCTCGACGAGCGCTGCGAGAATCCCTCCATGCCCCTGGCTGAAGAAGAGCTCGCGGCGCCGTGAACGCGCCGATGGTCCAACTCCGCGACCTGCTCGTCGTCGCGCTGGTCACGCTGGCCGCGGCGTTGCCCGCGCGGGGCGACCTATTGCCCGCCGCCGGCGGCGCCGAGCACGGCTGGCTCGCCATCCCCGTTGGGGCCGATGGCCAGCAGGTCGCCGGGCTGTACCACTTCCCCGGCTCGATCGATCCCGGCGGCGCCCGCGTCGGCCCGCGCCTCCTCGGAACGGTGACCAACCTCGCCGTCGGCGAGGACCGCCTGATCATCGTGCAGGACGAGATCGCCTCCCCGCCGCCCGCGCCCCGCGCAACGGACGGCAAGAAACAGCTCCCTGCGCCCGCGCCCAAGCGGCGCGTCATGGCGATCACCATCCGTCCCGGGCTGGCCCCGGGGCGTTTCGAGTACTGGCCGCTGAACCGTGCGCCCGAGTCGCTCCCTTCGCTGCCGGACTGGGGCCGGCTCGAGGGCGTGGCGATGCTGGGCTCCACGCCCTTCGCGCTGCTCGCCCCGACCACCGACTCGCCCGCGCCCGGGCCGGCTCCCGAGCAGCGCGAGCTCCTGCGATTGCAGGGCCTTCGTTGGGAATCGTCGCCTTTGCCCGATGCGCTTGCGCCGGATGCCCGCGCGTGGCTGCTCGGCGACGCCGGCGGCCTCTGGATCGTGCAGCGCGCGGGCCCGGACCGCGCCCGTGTGTGGAGCATCGGCAAGAACGGGACGGAGTGGATCGGCGAGGACCTCGAGTCCCCGCAGGGCGTCGACCTCTATCTCGTCTCCGGCGGGCAGCTCATCGGCGCCGATGTTGACGGCGAAGGCGAGGTCGGCTTCTGGCTGTTGCGGCCGCAGGGCGCGCATCCGCTCGAGAGCGCTACGGTCGCCAGCGGCGGCCGCGCCGTCTTCCCGGTCGGCGAGCGGCTCTACACCGTGTGGAAGCCCGAGGGCGCGGACCCTCGCCTGCAGGTGTCGGTCGTCTCGTCGGTGACGGGCGCCTCGCTCTACGCCGGGCCCGTCGGCGCCGACCCGATCATCTCCGGACGGGAACTCCAGACGCTGGCGATGCTGCTCGGTTTCGTGCTGCTGACCGTCATGATCTTCGCGCTGCGCCCGGATTCGGCGCAACGGCCGATCGGCGCCCTGCCGGAGGGCTGGTCGCTGGCCGGCCCCGGCATGCGGGCGCTGGCCGTGATGATCGATCTGGTCCCCGGGCTGGTCATCGGCGCGGTGGTGTTCCGCGTGCAGCCCGGCGACATGCTCTCCGCGGCGATGCTCTCGCCGGACATGCTCATGCGCGATGTCGCGGCGCTGCTGACCGCCATCGGCGTCACCATCGTCCACAGCGCGCTCAGCGAGCATCTCACCGGGCGCACCCTGGGCAAGCGGCTGCTGGGCCTGCGCGTCGTCTCGATCGACGGCCGCCGCCCGACGCTCTGGCAGGCGACGGCTCGGTCGGCGCTGAAGTTCCTCTGCCCGCCGCTGGCGCTGTTCGTGTTCCTGGATGTCATGTCCCGCCACCCCGCCGATGTGCTCACCGGGTCGGCGGTCATCCGCAAGGCGCCGGAGCCCAAGCCCGGCCCGCCGAGTCCTGACGGCGGCGACTAACGCCCGCGATGCTCCAGCGCCCGCCGGCCCGGCGGCATGTCGTACCGGTCGCGCGTGCGCGTGTAGGTTGGCCCGCCCATGCGCCCGATCGCCGCGAGCGGCCCCGGCAGGATGTGATGGCGCTCGCCCAGCACATCGTCGCGCACGAATACATGCACCACGCGACCGATGACGATGTTCCCGCCCGCCGGCGCCCCGGGGTTCGTCCGCACCACCTGCACGGTGCGGCACTCGAAGCACAGGGGCGACTCCTTCACTCGGGGCGGCGCCACCACCACGCTCGGCGCCGGCGTCAGCCCGCTCAACTCGAACTCGCTGTCTCCGTGCTCCAGCGGCTCCGCACACGCTGCCACCTCCGCGGCGTAGGCCTCCACCGCCGCGTTGACCACGAACTCGCCCGTGCCGCCCTCCTCGACCGGCTTGCAGTTGCGCAGGGTGTCCTTTTCCTCGCCATGCTCGTCGTTCGCGGGGCAGAACAGCACCGTCATCGGGTTGGAGCCCACGCCATTGAAGAACGAGAATGGCGCCAGGTTCAGGCGCCCTCTCGTGGAGATGGTCGAGACAAACGCGATGGGGCGCGGCACGACGCCGCCGATCAGCAGCTTGTAGCGATCGGCGATGGCGAGACTGTCGGGCGAGAGTTCCATGGGCCGAGTGTACGGCGTCACCCCGAGACGCCGCGCGCGGTCGCCCACGGCGGCGCCTCGTCCGAGCCGCTGATGGGGGAGGCGGGCAGCTTCTCCAGCGCCCACAGGCCTTTCTCGACGGCCGCGAGGTCGCCGTCCAGCCGGGCGCCGTAGCGCTCCTTCCAGCGGCGCACGCACTCCCGCTCGCCGGCGCGCCGTCCGTCGTCGAGCACGATCAGGGCGTTGTCCGCGAGGGCGCTCCACATGCGCGGCAGCGCCGGCTCGCGCCGGGCCACGCCGTCGCGCGCCGGCGGGCCGTCGATGAACATCAGGTCGAACGGTCCCCGGGCCGCGGCCTCCGAAGCCCCGGCGTACCACGGGAACGGATCGAGCCCGCGCGGCTCCAGCGGGGCGTCGATGATCTCCACGCGCTCGCCCAGGCCGCACCGCTCCAGCCGCCGGCGCACAACCCGCGCCCAGGCGCCGTCGTGCTCCAGCGCCGTGATGGTGGTGGGGAGGCCGAGAATCTCCGACGCCCGCGCCATCGCGATCGTCGAGGTGCCCGGCCCGCACTCGAGGATCCGCCTCGGCCGGCGCGTGGCGATCTGAGCCGCGAGAAAGTCCACCGTGCGCGGACCCACGCCCCCGAGCGTCCAGTAGTCCACCAGCGGCGCGCCGTCGAGCGTGGGGGTTCGCCGGCGCAGCGCCGCCGCGCCGGTCCGGCCGAGCACGCTCATCGTCATTGTCCTGAGGGCGCCGAGCATCTCGTGCATCCGATGACCGTGCCCGCTCAGCCCGTCGCGCTCGGGGCCTTGCCCCGGCGGGCCGTTTCGTGGCGGAGCTGCCCGCACGCCGCGGCGATGTCGCGCCCGCGGCTCGCGCGGATGTGCACATTCACGCCGCCGCTGCGCAGGATCTCCTGGAACTGGACGACATCCTCGCTGCGGGGTCGCTCGAACGGCACGCCGCCGACCTCGTTGTAGCGGATGAGGTTCACATTGGCGCGCCCGCCGGCCTCGTCGTGCATGCGTCGGACCACCTGCACCAGCTCCCGCGCCTGCTCGGGCCGGTCGTTCTCGCCGCGCAGCAGCGTGTACTCCAGCGTGATCTCGCGTCCTGTCTTCTTGAACCACGCGGCGCAGGCGCCGAGCAGCTCGTCGATGGTGGTGAACTCCGCCCAGGGAATCAGCCGGCGCCGGATGGCGTCGTTGGGCGCGTGCAGGGACAGCGCCAGCGTGATGGGCAGGTCCATCTCGGCGGCCAGGCGCTCGATCGCCTGCGGCAGGCCGACCGTGGAGATGGTGATCTTGCGGGCCGAGATGCCCATGCCCCACGGCGCCGCGAGCGTGCGCACGGCGCGGACGACATTGGAGAAGTTCGCCAGCGGCTCGCCCATGCCCATGAAGACGATGTTGCTGACGCGCCCGACGCCCGGCAGCCGCGCCATCCGCCAGACCTGCTCGACGATGCGCCCGGCGCTGAGCGAGCCGTCCAGGCCGCCCATGCCCGAGGCGCAGAAGCGGCAGCCGACCGGGCAGCCGATCTGGCTCGACACGCACACCGTGCGCCGATCCTCCGTTGGAATCATCACGCACTCGGTCTGGCGCGTGGGGTCGCCCGCGGGAGCGCCCGCGATCGGCAGCGCCATGGAGCGCGCCGGAGCCGGTGCGCCGGGCTCCGAGGGGTCAGTCCATTCCACCAGCAGCTTCTGCGTGTCGTCGCTGGCGATCTGGTGGCGCACTACATCGGCCGAGAGGAAGGTCATCTCCGAGGCCAGAACCTCGCGGTCGCGCTTGGAGAGATTGCTCATCAGCGCCGGGTCCGCCACGCCCTTGGCGTACACCCACTCCATCACCTGGTCGGCGCGGAACTTGCCCGGGCTCAGGTCGCGCGCTGTCCACCACTCGCGCAGCGAGTCGGGGGTCATGCCGAAGATGTGGGGGTCGGGGTGGCGCACGGCGGGGTGTTCGAGCGGACGGGTCTTAGTTGGTGGCCCCGATCGTCAGCGGCGTGGCGCCGTAGCGGTCGGAGGTGATCTCGTAGTGCCCCACGCGGATCCGCCGGACCTCCGGGTCCACGCCCCGCTCGCGCATCAAGCGCTTGAGCGTCGCGGGCAGGTTGAACTCCTCGTCTTCGTTGAAGATGTCCCGGACCTCGATCGTGCCGCCGTAGCGCTCGATGAGCGTGCGGCACAGGTCGGCCACCAGGTCCTCCGGCGCGGACGCCCCGGCCGTCACCAGCACGGTCTCGCCGCCCTTGAACCAGTCGGCCTTGAGTTCGCGGACATCGTCGATCAGGTACGCGGGCACGCCGACATTCTGCGAGATCTCCGTCAGCCGCACCGAGTTGCTGGAGTTCTTCGAGCCGATGACCAGCACCAGGTCGCACTCCGGCGCGATCTGGCGCACCGCGGCCTGCCGGTTGGTCGTCGCGTAGCAGATATCGCTGCTGGGCGGCTCCTTGATGTTCGGGAACGCCT
>CALKYH010000183.1 GCA_938003595.1 uncultured bacterium | reverse complement strand
CGCCCGGGGACCTCGCGCCGGACGCGGTGGAAGGTGGGGTCGAGGAAGGGGCACGCGCCGAAGCCGAAGGCGAGGACTGGCGTGAGCCAGAGCAGCGCGCCGGGCGGGGCCTGGGGCGGGGTGGTGATGGGCACAACCCCCGGAGGACCGACGGTGACGGCGAGGATGAGCATCGCAACGGACGCGAGCCAGGTGAAGATCGCGAGCACGCCCCAGGCGCGGCTGCCCATCCTGCGGAGTCCGAGGGCGGAGAGGAAGAGGATGGCCGCGGGCGCGGCGATGATGGCGATGTGGAGCCAGTCGAACGGACGCCCCACGCGCCAGGTGACGAAGAAGGCCTGGAAGGCGATGGTGACGACGGCGAACCAGCGGATGGCGGGGGCGAAGCGGGTGGTGATGGCTTCGCTGGCGCCGGGGCGGCGGAGGGCCAGGCCCATGGCCGCGGCGCCGAGGACATTGGGGACGGCGAAGGCGACGAAGCCCATCCAGCCGAACTCGCGAAGGAGGATGATGGGCAGCCACATGCCGATGCACCAGGTCCAGGAGCACGCGAGGAAGAAGGCGCGCGGGACGGCGGTGGGCCAGTGGATGCGGTCGGCGGCAGCGGCGGGGCCGGTCACGGGGGCATTGTGACACGGGCGGGGGTGGGGCGCCGGGATGGTCGGGCGCGACGCGGCGCGCGCAGCGCACAGGGCCCGTCGCTTGCGCTCCGGGTTCTGTAGGAGTGGGAGGGAGAGGTTGGCTTACTTGCGCCCGGGCTTGCGGGTGCGCGACTTCTTGTCGCGGTGGTGGCTCTTGGGCGTCACGTGGAAGGTGCAGAGGCACTGGCCGACGCGCCGCTCCTTGAGTTCGCGGGTGGGCAGCTGCTGCACGATCTCGAGGTCGACATCGATGTTGAATTCCTTGCCGGCGGCGAGGAAGCCGTCGATGTCCTGGCGGGGGGTGGCCTTGTAGATGGCGGGGCCGAAGCAGGGGCGGAGGAACTTGTACTCGAGGTTCTTGCAGACGACGGTGTAGTCGCCGCCGCAGCGCCCGTAGACATACATGCCGGCGGAGATCTCGCTGTTGCCGACGAGTGCGGCGCCGGCCATGGCGTTGTACCAGTTGCGGTTGGCGCGTCGGAAGGGCAGGATCGCGGTGAAGGTGCTGGAGTCGACGCGCTTGACCTTGAGGCCGGAGCGGAAGGCGTACGGCAGCCAGATCATGGAGGCGATGCGCCGGACGAAGTTGTTGTTGGCGGTCAGGCGGCTGACCCAGGCCTCGAAGCGGTCCATCCAGGGCTTGCGCACATGGAGCTGGCGGGTCTCGACATGGCGGTGGCGGATGGGCTGGGGCGTGTGCGGCGCGCTGTGCGCGGCGGCGGCGGAGGGCGCCACGGCCACGGCGCCGCCGGAGCCGCTGTGGCCTGCGTCGGACTCGAGGTCGTGGAGTCGATCGTTCACCGATGGCTGTCCGCGATCGAGGTTTCGGTGGGCCGGACGGGCCCGGCAAAGGGCGAGTCTAGCCAACCCGGGGGTTCGACGCCGGGTCCGGGCCGGATGCGGGCTCAGCAGGGCGTGAGGCGCCAGACGCCGGGTTTTCCCGAGTCCGCCTCGACGCGGACCGTGGGGGTGTCGGGCTCGTGGTCGATGGCGAGGATCCAGCCCTGACCGGCCGCGGCGTCGAGGAAATGGCGACGCATGAGGCCGCTGACGAAGGGCTCGACGTCGTAGCCCATGTTGTACGGGGCTCCGGCGTGGTGGACGGTGGGCATGACATCGGGCGTGAAGACGACGGTCTCGCCCTTGGCGCCGGTGACGCGGACGGCCTGCTGGCCCCAGGTGTGCCCGGGGACGCGGAAGACCTCGATCCCGGGGAGGACCTCGTGGAAGTCGAAGAACTGGTCGAGGTCGGCGTCCACGGCGCGGGGCGGCGAGCCGGGCGGGACGGCTTCGAGCGGGACCTTGGAGTTGACGAGGTTCAGATGCTCGGAGACCTGCTCGGTGAGGTGCTCGCGCAGGTAGGTGCGGGTCATGGTGGAGCGGTTGGCGATGGCGTCGTCCCACTCGCGGGCCTGGCAGACGACGCGCGCGTTGGGGAAGGTGAGCGCGGGGCGGTCGGGCTCCCCGGCGCGGGGGAGGCGGGTGAGGCCGCCGGCGTGGTCGAAGTGCAGGTGGGTGACGACGACGAGGGAGATGTCCTCGGGGCGGCAGTCGGCCTCGTGCAAGGCGTCGAGGACGGAGCGGTCCTCCATGGCGTAGATGTCGCGCTCCTTGGGGCCGAACTTGTCGCCGTTGCCGACCTCGACGAGGGCGACCTTGCCGTCGCGCTCGAGGAGGAGCGCGTTGGTGTCGAGGCGGATGCGGTTCTTATCGTCGGGGGGCGAGGCCTTGGCCCAGAGGGCGCGGGGGACGATGCCGAACATGGAGCCGCCGTCGAGCTTGAAGGCGCCGCAGCGGAGCAGCCGCCAGTTCCACCCCTGGGATGCGCTGGGATTGGGCATGCCGGAGGTTAGCAGGGGGCGACGCTTTCGGGCTCTGGAAGGGTTAGACTGCTTGCCGATGGCGACGACGCGCGTGATCTCGAGCCAGTCGCAGAGCCCGGAGGACGACCGGGCGAACTGGTCGCTGCGCCCGGCGCGGCTGGAGGAGTACGTCGGCCAGACGGAGCTGATCGAGCGCGTGCGGATCGCCGTGGAGGCGGCGCGGAGTCGGTCGGAGCCGGCGGAGCACATCCTGCTGCACGGGCCGCCGGGGCTGGGCAAGACCACGCTGGCGCATGTCATCGCGGCGGAGATGGGCAGCCGCATCTACACCTGCTCGGGCGCGGCGCTGACGAAGGCGACGGACCTGGTCGGCGCGCTGACGCGCCTGCAGAGCGGGGATGTGCTGTTCATCGACGAGATCCACCGGCTGCCCGCGGCGGTGGAGGAGTTCATCTACCCGGCGATGGAGGACTTCCGCATCGATGTGACGGTCGAGGCGGGGATGAACGCGCGGGCGGTGTCGCTGACGCTCAAGCCGTTTACGCTCATCGGAGCGACGACGCGCGCGGGGATGCTGTCCTCGCCGCTGCGGAGCCGCTTCGGGATTGCGCACCACCTGCGGCACTACACGCACGACGAGCTGGTGACGATTCTGGTGCGGAGTGCGGGCCTGCTGGGATTGACGGGCGTGCCCGGCGAGGCGGTGTCGGCGATCGCGACGCGGAGCCGCGGGGCGCCGCGGGTGGCGAACCGGCTGCTGCGGCGCGTGCGGGACTACGCGCAGGTGCGTGCGGACGGGCGGGTGTCGATGCGGATCATCGAAGAGGCGCTGGCGCTCGAGGGCGTGGACGACATGGGGCTGGACGAGCTGGACCGCGCGTATATGAGGACGATCGGCACGACCTACAAGGGCGGGCCGGTGGGCCTGGAGGCGGTCGCGGCGACGATGAACGACGACGCGGGCACGCTCGAGGATGTGGTGGAGCCGTTCCTGCTGCAGATCGGGTTCGTCGCGCGGACGCGCCAGGGGCGCTGCCTGACCGAGGCCGGCGCCAAGCGTCTGGGCGTGACGGTGGTCCCGGCGCGCGAGCCGTCGCTGGGGTTCGACGAGAACTGACATGGACGAGGGCGCGCCGACCACCGCGGCGGCGGCGCCCGAGCCCGAGCTTGCGGCCGGGAAGCCGGCGCGCTGGCCGGTGGTCGTGGCGCTGCTGGTCCTGAGCTGGGCGCTGATCGCGGGCGTGCGAGCGACGGCGCCGGCGGACCTGCTGGACAACGACCAGTGGCTCACCAGCGCGTACACGGTGGACATCTTCGCGAACGGGAACTGGATCGCGCAGCGGGACCCGCTGGGCCGGCCGGCGACCAAGCCGCCGCTGCAGCCGTGGCT
>CALKYH010000182.1 GCA_938003595.1 uncultured bacterium | reverse complement strand
CCGCCGAGGGAGGCGCCGATCCCGTCGAGGTCGCCGTCGCCGTCGATGTCGGCGGTGATCACCGTTCGGGCCTCAACGAAGGTGTTGGTGACGACGACCTGCGGCCCGAAGGGGACCGCGGCGGCCGACGCCGCGCCGGCGAGGGCCAGAAGCCCGATCGTGCGCGCTGTACATGCCCAGATCGATCCCATCGTCCTGCTCATCTCGCTCTCCACCCGAAGTTCGCCCGCCGCCCATCGGCCTGTTCGACAAAGACATCCGTCCGGGTTGGAGGCCCGGTTCCTTTCGAAGACTATCACAGGGAACGCAGACGCCAACCCTCTATCTGGTTCTGCGACCGATAAGCGTCGGCGCCGCCGCTACAGGCGGAACCCGCGTCGCAGCCGGCGGGCTACGATAGGTCTTTGTTCGGAATTGTGCGCGTGAAAACGCCCGGTCCTGGGACCGGGCGAAGGGGAGGCGTTGGAAGGGCCGTGTGGGCCCGGATCAGCGACGGCGGCGGAGCAGGGCCGGGCCGGCGATGAGCATCAGCGCCGCGGCGCCGGGGGTCGGCGTCATGGCGATGTTGTCAAAGCCCAGGTCCACGGGGGCGCCCGTGCTGCTGGTGACGCTGAGACGGATGTCCGTCAGGTTGCCCATGATCGCGCTGAACTCGCCGTTGGTCAGGCCCCAGGCGCTCGCGGTGAGGTCCACCGAGAACTCGCCCCAGGTGCGGACGAGGTCGCGGCGGGGCGCGAAGTCGATGGTCACCGAGTCGCCGCCGCTGATGAGCGTGACGCTGGCGGTGTACATCGTGAGGGAGTGGGCCAGGGGCGGGTCGACGACATTGGCCAGGAAGGAGAACTCCCCGCCGATGGCGAAGGCCTTATTGCCCAGGAACTTGGACGCAGCCCAAGCTTCCGGGGTGATGGCCCCGTTGCCGCTGATCAGCAGGTAGCCCGTGTCGTTTCCGGCGCGGGGCTCGCTGGTCTGCTCAGCGTCAACATTGCTCGTCCATCCCTCGTCATCAGCGGCGAACTCGCTCATGATGAAGGCGGCGGAAGCTGTCTGGGCGGCCGCGAAGGCCAAGCCCGTGAGCGCGAGAACTCGCGCGCGCATCCACGCACTGCTGGTGGTCATCTCGTTCCTCCCCGCGAACCGACTCCGACCCTGTGCAAGGGCGATGTTGCCGGTCGCCGCGGTATCGATCCTGTCTCTTCAGGCCGGACGCTGCCCTGCGCAGAGCTCCGGTCGTACAGCCTGACCTAGGGAGTATACGAGACTTTTTGAGAATTGGCGCCGTCCATGCCGATGATTCTGGCGATTCTCACCCGATCAAATACCAAAAATGCGGTTTCCCGCTCAAGTTGGGGGTTTCGGGGGGTTCGGAATCAGCAGGACAGGTTGAAATTCCCCAGAACCAGGTTCAGGTCGGAGAAGTTCACCACGCCGTCGCCGTTGAAGTCGCCGGGCAGGTTCTGGCCGGTCTGGTTGAAGGCGCCCAGGACGATGTTGAGGTCGGCGAAGTCGACGCGGCGGTCGCCGTTGGCGTCGCCGGGGCAGTAGATGCCGCCGGCCATGACGAAGTCCCACGAGCGGAGCTGGAAGTCGATGCGGAGGAAGGTCAGCTGCTGGCAGAGCGCGTAGGTCTCGATGTTGACCCAGGTCTGCGCGTCGCCGCCGGTCTCCTGCACATCGACATTGTACTGGCGGAGGCAGGTGGGATCGCTGAAGCCGGGGACATTCGCCGCGGCGCCGGTGAGCTGGCCGTTCACGCGTCGGACGAGCAACTGCACCATTGTGCCGTCCACATCGACGGTGACGCACTGGTTGATGATGGTGTCGGCGCTCCAGCGCGCGGAGGTGGGCGTGAGCTCGACGCCGGTGAAGGTGACGATGGCGGAGAAGGGGGCACCCAGGTCGGCGAGGTCGACGGTGATGTCGAGCGTGCCGGGGGCCTTGGGGACGCAGGTCGGGCCGATGTCGGCGTCCACGAAGGAGCCGGTCCCGGACATGAAGCCGCTGTATGTGTAGGTCATGCCCTGGAGGTCGAAGGTGAGGTCCTGGCCGTCGCGGAGGTCGCCGATGGGCGAGGCCTGGGCGGAGGCGGCGAGGACAATGGCGGCGAGAGCGATGGGGCGCATGATCTTCCCTCCTGAGGGTCCAGCCGGGGGGCCGGGGTCCGGTCTCTGGAACCTATCACACGGGGCTGGGGGCGTCCAGAGGAATGACGCGGGTTCAGGGGCTGGAAAAACCCTTGTCCCGGGGGGGCGTTCGTGGTACTAGGGTGGTTCTCGGAGAAACTGTCCGGGGATGGTGTCGTCGGCGCCGCGGAGCGCCGGCGCGAGCGGACCACGGGCCGCGTTGCGGCCGATCGTGAAAGGGAAGAAACATGACGAAGCGACTGCAACTGCTCCTGGTGTGCGCCTGCGGCGGCGCGATGTCTGTCGGCGCGGCGGCGGGGCCGTACCTGTTCGGCACGGCGGTCCTGCAGGGCGACAGCGTCGGCGGGGTGGGGCTGGTGACTTTGATCGACAACCTGGCGATCAACAACAGCGGCCAGTGGTTTGTCGAGGTGGACACCAACGGCGCCGACACGAACACCGACGGCGCCATGCTTTCGGGGACGGGCGCGGGCAATCCATTCTCGCTGTTCCTGCGCGAGGGTCAGTCCCTGGCGGCGCCGACGGGAGCGACGCTGGACTCCTTCGACGGCGTGTCGATCAACAACGCCGGCAACGGCGGGTTCAACTTCTTCCTGGACGGGACGACGGGCACGAACGACGACTCGGGCGTGTTCTTCAACGCGTCGCTGGTGATCCAGGAGGGGACGGTCTCGACCGCGGCGGGCTTCTCGGCGGGGACGCCGTACATCGGGTGGTTCGAGACGAAGATCAACGACTCCGACCAGATCCTGATGCTCTCGAGCGTGGACGATCCGAACATCCCCTCGACGGTCGATCGCGCGCTGGTGATCGCGAACACCGACGGCTCGGGGGGACTCTTGAGCGAGAAGGTGATCGTGAAGGAGGGCGACTCGCTCGCCGGGCAGCTGGTGGTCGAGCTGGGCACCGGGCCGCACAACTTCGCGTTCAACAACCCGGGGCAGGCGATGTTCGTCGCGGACCTGGACGGCGCGACGACCGGCGACGGCGTCGTGGCGATCTCCGACGGCAATACGACGACGATCGTGGCGCAGGAGGGGACGGCGTCGGGCATCCAGGGCCGCAACTGGGGCTCGCTGTCCACCTCGACGGTGGTGGCGATGAACGACAGCGGCGACTGGGCGATGCGCGCGACGCTGGCCGGCGACACGACGAGCGACACGGTGATCGTGAGCAGCGCGGGCCTCGTCGCCCAGGAGGGCTCCGGGAACGCGGCCATCGGCGGGTTCGTGTTCACCTCGTTCGGCACGGGTCCGGTGGACATCGACGGGGTCGGCAATGTGCTGTACTACGGCGACTGGGACGATCCCAACACCGACATCGACACGGGCCTGTTCCTGAACGACATGCTGCTCGTGCAGGAGGGCGTGACGATGATCGACGGCGTGATCATCGACACGATCGCGTCCGGCCAGGACTCGTTCTCGATGAGCGACAACGGCCGCTGGATCATCTTCGAGGGCACGCTCGTCGGGGGCGTGAGCGGCGCTTTCACGATTCAGATCCCCGCGCCGGGCGGCGCGGCGCTGCTGGGCCTCGCGGGCGTTGCGGCGATCCGTCGCCGGCGCTGATCGTCCGGAGTGGAAACAACGCCGCCGACCGACGGATGAGTCCGTCGGTCGGCGGTTTTTTTGTTGGGATGGATTCGAGCGTCAGGCGTCCAGGCCGGGTCCGCTGATGGTGCCGGAGCCGAAGGAGCGGGGCGCGCCGCCCGGTGAGCCCCCCGGAACGCCGGGGGCGCTTCCGGGGGCGCCGGCGACGGCGGGGCGCGGGGCGGGCCGGGGCGGCGGGGCCTGGCGCGGCGCGGTCTGGGGGACGAGACGGACCTTGAAGAGGTACTCGGCGGCGCGGTCGCGCATGGTGCGCTCCAGCTCCTTGAAGAGGCGGGAGCCCTCGCGCTTGTACTCGATGCGCGGGTCCTGCTGGCTGAAGGCGCGGTAGCCGATGGAGTCGCGGAGCTGGTCCATGGCGTAGAGGTGGTCGCGCCAGGCCTGGTCGAAGACCTCGAGCAGGACGAACTGCTCGAAGCGGGCCATCTCGCCGCGGAGCATGGATTCGACGCGGGCTCGGACCTTGTCCTCGCGGTCCTGGCCGTGGAGCTTCTTGAGGGCCTCGGGCAGGGGCGTGTTGAACTTGGCGAGGAAGAACGCCTCGAGCGCGGCGTCGTCCTTGCAGTTGACGGCCTCCTCGATGGAGGAGCCGAGACGGTCGTCGTCGATGGCGGATCGGGAGGCGGCGACAAGCTCGGCGTGGATCTGCTGTGGCATCTTGGAGCGGAGGGTCTCCTCCGTCCAGCCCAGGCCGAAGCGGCCGTTGGCCCAGTTGACGAGGTTGGTCATCGCCTGCTGGGGCGCGGAGCCCATCATGGAGGCGGTCATCTCCATGATGAAGTCGACGGGGTACTCGATCTCCTTCTTGTGGTACGCGGCCAGGGCGCGCTCGCGGACGAGGTCGCCGGCGGCGGCGACGAGCTCGGGCGAGCCCCAGATTTCCTCGGCTTTGACCTCGACGCCGAACATGCTCCTGGCCCAGGCGCAGAGCTGGTCGGCGCCGAACTCGGGGGCGGCGTAGCGGGCGAGGCCGGAGAGGTCGGCGGCGTCGATGCGGGCCGCGGCGGCGTCGTTGAGGGCGTGCTCGATGTCCTGGATGGAGCGCTCGTGGAGTTCGGCGGCGGTGAGCTCGACGCCGAACTGCTTGGAGGCCCAGAGGATGAGGCCCTTGGTGTCCCAGTCCTCGGGGGGCGCGCCGTCGGGGATGTACTCGCCGATGGTGAGGTTGACGACGGAGCGTGCCTCGGTCTTGGCGATGGTGCGGACGCGTTCGTCCATGTCCTCGCGGGAGAGGCCCTTGAGGCGCTCGGGGGGGATGGGGAAGTCGATGATCTGTCGGGCGTGCTCGGCGGCGCACTCGGCGGCGTAGAGGGGGTCGAGGTACTTGTCGGCGGCGTCGTGGACGGTGTCGGTGATGTACTCGACGACGAGCCCGCGGATGTCGCGGCCCTCGAGGACGCGCTGGCGCAGGCCGTAGAAGGAGCGGCGCTGGTGCTCCATGACCTCGTCGTACTCGAGGATGTTCTTGCGGACCTGGAAGTTGCGTTCCTCGACCTTGCGCTGGGCCTTGGCGACGGACTTGGTGAGGAGCGGGTGCTCGATGGAGTCGCCCTCCTTCATGCCGAGCTTGGAGAGCAGGCGGAGGGTGAGGTCGCCGGCGAACATCTTCATGAGGTCGTCGTCGAGGCCGACGAAGAAGCGCGTGGAGCCGTTGTCGCCCTGTCGGCCGGAGCGGCCGCGGAGCTGGTTGTCGATGCGCCGGGACTCGTGGCGCTCGGTGCCGATGACATGCAGGCCGCCGAGGCGCTCGACGGAGTCGGCCCAGCCGATGCGGTGCATGGCGGTGCGGCCGGACTCGTCCAGCGCCTGGCGGAGGGCCTCGGCGCTCATCTTCTCGAGCGAGCCCGGCGCGGCCATGGTGTACTTCTCGCACCACTTGCGGAGGAGGGCGAGTTCGATCTGGTCGGGGGTCATGGCCTCGACCTCGGCCTTCGGCAGGTCGAGCTCGCGCGGGGCGATCTTGCGGAAGACCAGCTCGCGCACGCGCTCGTCGGGGTCGTTGACGGTCAGCTCGCGGGGGGCGAGGGAGCGGCGGAGCCAGTGCTCGAGCAGGGCCTCGCGGGAGAGGCGGGCGAGCTTGATGTCGGTGCCGCGGCCGGCCATGTTGGTGGCGATCATGACGGCGCCGAGCTGGCCGGCGTTCTCGATGATGTGGGCCTCGCGCTCGTGCTGCTTGGCGTTGAGGACCTCGTGCTTGATCTGGTGGCGGCGGGTGAGCTCCTGGGAGAGCTTCTCGCTCTTTTCGACGCTGGTGGTGCCGACCAGGACGGGGCGGCCCATGTCGTGGAAGGCGCGGATCTCGTCGACGACGGCGGACCACTTGTCGTTGGCGGTGAGGTAGACGGTGTCGTTGAAGTCGCGCCGGACGACGGGGAGGTTGGTGGGGATGGAGACGACATCGAGCTTGTAGATGTCGTTGAACTCCTGGGCCTCGGTGTCGGCGGTGCCGGTCATGCCGGCGAGGCGCTTGTACATCTTGAAGAAGTTCTGGATGGTGATGGTGGCGACCGTCTGGGTCTCCTGCTTGATCGGCACCTGCTCCTTGGCCTCGATGGCCTGGTGCAGGCCGTCGGACCACTGGCGGCCGATCATGGGGCGGCCCGTGAAGACATCGACGATGACGATGCTGGGCTGGTCGCGCCCGGTGTTCTGGTCCTTGACGGGCATGATCACATAGTCGCGGTCGCGCTGGTAGACGACATGGGCGCGGAGGGACTGCTCCAGGAGATGGGGCAGGTCGACATTCTCGCCGACATAGAAGGAGCCCAGGTCCGCGGCGCGCTGGGCCTCGGCGACGCCGTGGTGGGTCAGGTGGGCCTGCTTGCGGTCGAGCTGGACCTCGAAGTACTGGGTGAAGCGGTCGCGGGCGGCCTCGAGCTCGGGCAGCTCGGCGCGGGACTTCTTGAGCTCGGCGGTGAGCTCGGGGATCTTCGCCTTGTCGCGGGCGTTGCGGATGTCGCCCTCGAGGCCCTTGATGCGCATCTTGCACTTGTCGACGACGGCGTCGGCGTCGGACCAGGGGCGCTGCTTCTCGACCAGGTGACGGGCGAGGCGGTCGGCCAGGTCGTAGCGCGGGGCGTCGTCGTGGGCGGGGCCGCTGATGATCAGGGGGGTGCGGGCCTCGTCGATGAGGATGGAGTCCACCTCGTCGACGATGGCGAACTCGCGGGCGCGCTGGACCTGCTGGTCGGCGCTGCGCTTCATGTTGTCGCGGAGGTAGTCGAAGCCGAACTCGGCGGTGGTGCCGTAGACGACATCGCAGCGGTACATGACGCGCTTGACATCCTCGGGCTGCATGTGCATCGGGTGGATGGCGCCGACGGTGAGGCCCAGGTGCTTGAAGAAGGGGAAGGTCCAGTCGCGGTCGCGCTGGACGAGGTAGTCGTTCACGGTGACGACATGGACACGGATCATCTCGAGCGTGGCGAGGTAGGCCGCGAGCGGGGCGACGATGGTCTTGCCCTCGCCGGTCTTCATCTCGGCGATCTTGCCCTGGTAGAGGACCATGGCGCCGATGAGCTGGACATCGAACGGGCGCGAGCGGAACGGGGGCTTGCTCTCGGGGTACAGCTCGCGGACGGCCTGGTAGAGCTCCAGCGGCAGGTCGCCCTGGCGCCAGCCGGGGATCTCCTCGTGGCCGCCCATGAACTCGCCCTCGGGCGGGACGGGGGGCTTGGCGGCCAGCTCGGCCCTCACGCGCTCGTAGGTGGCGCGGATGTCGGCGGGGAGGCGCGCCGCGTCGAACTCGTCGACGAAGCGGGGGTTGAAGATGTTGCGGATGCCGACGGCGCGGTCCATGGCCTCGCGGGCGACGGCGAAGGCCTCCGACATCAGGTCGTAGGGCTTCTCGCCCTTCTCGATGCGGGCGCGGAACTCGGCCGTCTTGGCGCGCAGCTGCTCGTCCGTAAGGGCGCGCATCTGCGGCTCCATCGAGTTGATCTCCTCGACGCGCTGGGTGTACTTCTTGACGAAGCGCTCGTTGCGCGTGCCGAAGATGAGAGTCAGAAGGGGCCCGACGACGGGGACGCCCTGGTGCTGCTGAGCCATGGGAAGTCTCTTCAGAAGGATGTGATTCGCGGGGCCGGGGCGAGCGTCGCTCGTCCGGCGGGGACCGTGCCTGTTCGATGGACATTGACCAGCGGCGCCGGCGCCGAAGCGCGGGCGACGGAGCGGATCACGCCGTCGGGGGAGGCAGGTCCTGCAGGTGCGACAGGCCGAAGAGCCCGTCCACCACCCCCACCACCGTGGCGGCGGGGAAGCGGGGAGAAAGGTCCAGCGCGTGGGCCGGCGCGGCGACGGCGCCGGCCTGCGCCGTGCGGACGGTCGCGTGCCGGCGGACGGCCTGGGCCATCCGGTGCGAGAAGTCGCGCAGACCGACGGCGGCCTCGAGCCCGAAGGCGCGGGGGCCGGTGGTCTCCAGGATCGCGGTCAT
>CALKYH010000181.1 GCA_938003595.1 uncultured bacterium | reverse complement strand
CGATGTACGACAGGTCGAACCGCTTGGGCAGGTTGTAGTCCACCTGCACCGTGCCGAGCTGCCACTCGCGGCCGATGACATCGCGCACCACGAAGTCGATCTTCGGGCCGTAGAACGCCGCCTCGCCGGGCTCCTCGCTGAACGAGACGCCCAGCGATTTCGCCGCGTCGCGGCACGCCTGCTCGGCCTTGTCCCAGTTCGCCGGGTCGCCGACATACTTGCTCGAATCCGGGTCGCGCAGGCCCACGCGGACGCGGTAGTCCTTCATGCCCAGCGTGTTGAAGATGAGCTTGACGATCGACAGGCACCCCTGCAGCTCCGCGGCCACCTGGTCCTCGGTGCAGAACAGGTGCGCATCGTCCTGCGTGAAGCCGCGGACGCGGGTCATCCCGTTCAGCTCGCCGGACTGCTCCCAGCGGTAGACGGTGCCGAACTCGGCGAGGCGCACCGGCAGGTCGCGGTAGGAGTGGGGCTGGCTGGCGTAGATCTTGATGTGGTGCGGGCAGTTCATGGGCCGGAGCATGAAGCCCTCCACCTCGCCCGCGGTCAGGCGCGACGACAGCTCGGCGCAGGAGCAGCCCTCGGTCGCCAATTCCTCCATCGACTCGCGCTCGACGATCGGCGGGAACTGCGACTCGCGGTAGTACGGGAAGTGCCCGCTGGTGCGGTACAGCGTCAGCTTGCCGATGTGCGGCGTGTAGACCTGGTGGTAGCCCTGGCGGGTCAGCTCCGCGGAGATGAAGTTCTGCAGCTCGGTCCGCACCACCGCGCCCTTGGGCGTCCAGAGGACCAGCCCCTGGCCGACATCCTCGTCGATGTGGAACAGCCCCAGCGCCTTGCCGATCACGCGGTGATCGCGCTTCTTGGCCTCCTCGAGGACCTCCAGGTGCTTGGCGAGGTCCTCCTTGGTGGCGAAGGCGGTGCCGTAGACGCGGGTCAGCCGGTCGGAGTTCTCGTCGCCGTGCCAGTAGCTGGACGCGAGCGACATGACCTTGAACGCGCCGATGCGCCCGGCGCTGGGCGCGTGCGGGCCGCGGCAGAGGTCCTCCCAGTTCTTGCCCGGCGCGCCGGTGGCGTACCAGGAGAGCTTGTCGCTGCCGGCCTCGACGGCGCGGTTGGCGTTGTCGACCTTGTACTTGCTGCCCTCCTGCTCCAGCTTCTTGAGGCCCTCGGCGACGGGCATCTCGTAGCGGGTGAAGGGCCGGTCCTCCGCGATGATCGCCGCCATCTCGCGCTCGATGGCCTCGAAGTCCTCGGCGCGGAGGGGGCGGTCCTCGGGGAATGCGATGTCGTAGTAGAAGCCGGTGTCCAGCGGCGGGCCGTAGACCAGCTGCGCCCCGGGCACGATGCGCTGGATCGCCTCCGCCATGACATGGGCCGCGGAGTGGCGGAGCAGGAACAGGGCGTCGGGGTCGGGCTTCTTGTCCCGGGTGGTGGGGGTGACGATGGCGAGGCGGCAGTCGCGGTCGATCTTCGTATTGAGGTCGCTCAGGACGCCGTCGATCTTGCAGCCGACCGCCGCCTGGGCGAGGCGCGGCCCGATGGCCTGGGCCACCTCCAGGGCGGTCACGGGGTGGTCGAAAGTGCGTTCGGAGCCGTCGGGAAGGGTAATGGTCGGCATGGGTGGCCCGATTGTAGAGCCCACGCGCGGGGTTTGACCCGGGGCCCCCGGCGCCGCAACATATGGCGGGATGCCCCTCACCAACCCCAGCATGCGGAGTGTCGCCCCCGGGGTTGTTCCGGCGTGGTTCCCGTCGAGGGCCGACCGCCCGTGATCTGCCCCTACTGCAGCGCCAACGACGACCGCGTGATCGACTCCCGGGCCTCCGAGGCCGGAAAGGTCGTCCGGCGGCGCCGGCAGTGCAATGTCTGCGAGAAGCGCTTCACCACCTACGAGCGCGTCGAGGAGACGGCCGGGCTGGTCGTCATCAAGCGCGACGGCTCGCGCGTGCCCTTCGACCGCGAGCGGATCATGCGGGGAGTGCAGCTGGCCTGCGGCAAGCGGCCCATCCCCGAGGACGACAAGGCCGCGCTCGTGGACGCGGTGGACGACGAGATCCACCAGGACTTCGACCGCGAGGTGCCCTCGTCGGTGATCGGCGAGAAGGTGATGCGTCGCCTGAAGGACCTGGACGAGGTGGCGTACGTGCGCTTCGCGAGCGAGCACTACCAGTTCGGCACGGTGGGTGACATCCGCCGGCACGCCGAGGAGCTGGAGACGCGCGTGAAGGATTCGAAGAACCAGCAGCCGCTGTTCTCGCCGGACAGCTGAAGCGAGTCAGCGAGCCGACGCCGCACGCAGCGCCCGCGCCTCGTCGCGGATCGCCCGCAGCGCCGCCAGATGCTCCACGCCGAACGCGCGACCGCCCGGCTTCGCCCGGGGCGTTTCGCGCCGCTCGTCGCCCAGCCCCGCGCTCGTGGACGCCCGCACCTTGGACATGATCAGGTCGCGGACCGCCTCGGCGTTCTCGAGGCCCTCCAGCCGTCCCTGGTTCAGCGGGCGTGGGTTCGCGTGCCCCGGCGCGCCGCCCGAGCCGCCGCCGGCGGTCTCGACGACCACCGTCGCGACGCCGTAGTGGCGCTGCAGCGGCCCCTGTTCGACCCGCACATTCTGCACATTCTCGAAGGTGATCGTGGTCTCTCGGATCGCCATGATGCCCGTGCGGATGCGCATGCTCCGGTCCGTCATGACATACCAGGTGGTGTCGTAGCGCAGGTGAATCGCCAGGTAGGCGAAGATGTCCGGCACAACCGCGATGATGAGCGCGGGCGCCGCGAGGATCGCGCCCACGAGCGGGTTCACCGACACGATGATCACCCACACGAAGAGGATGAGCAGGTCGATCACCAGCAGCACGAGCCAGAACCAGAACTTCAGGTAGTGCAGGAAGCCCACGCCCGGGCGGAAGGACTCCAGCGGCTGACCGGGCCGGGTCGGCAGCGTGGGCGGCTCCGGCGGCACGCGCAGCCAGTGGATCAGACCGGACCAGATCCCGGTGTAGATCCACGCCGCGGCGGACTCGGTGCGCCCGCTCACGAACGACTCTCCAGCGCAGCGCGCGTCGCACGAAGCTCGTCCCGGATCTCGTGCAGCAGCGCGAGGGCCTCGTCGTCCGGCGGCGGCGCGGTTGCGTCGGAGGGCTCGTCGTGGTCGCCCCGGGCGCCGCGCATCTGGGTGTAGAGGAAGTCGCGCAGGGCCTCGGGGTTCTTGACGCCCTCGATGGTCATCTCGGCGCCGGAGGAACCGGACGCGGTCTGGATGGCGATGCTGGCCAGGCCGAGCCAGCGATGAAAGAGGTTGCGGGTGACATGGATGTCCTGGATCCGCCGGTAGGTCAGGTGCACTTCCTTCTTGAAGAGCAGCCCGTGGGACATCGACACGCCCTCGTCGTCCAGCCGGTAGCGGAGGGTGATGTACTTGAGCCAGAACGGGATCATGACGAACGGGAAGCCGATCACCGTGCACGCGGCGCAGAGGATGTAGTAGGTCAGCAGCTCCGGCTCCGGGCGCTCGATCGTGGTCGGATCGAACCGATCGGCCGGGGCCTGCGAATCGCTCTGGGCGGAGGGGTTCGGAGCGGTCATCATCGCCTTTCACGCCTCCCGCCCCCGGGCGGCAGTTGCTTTCCGCAAACTCGGACGGATCATAACTCGGTGCGCAGGGCCTCACATTTCATCCCGACGCTGGTTCTCTTGCTCTGGGCGCTGGGCTGCGCCTCGACGCCGGCGGTCGAGGACGACGACGCCGCGGGCCTGGACCTGGCCGCTGCGGAGATCGAAGCCGACCTCCACACCGACGAGGTGGGCGACAACACGGGCGCCGATGCGCAGGAAGTCGCGGAGGCGCCTCCGGAACCGCCGATCGACCCCGCGTTCGTCGTCGGCCCGCCCGCCGAGATCGGGAACCTGCCCGCCGTGGCGGATTCGGAACTGCCCTCCGAGCAAGAGACTCCCGCCGACTCGGGCGCGGCCTCCTTCTGGCGGGCCGACGGCCGGCCGGCGTGGTGGCTCGCCGCGCCTCGCCGCGAGGACGGGCGCGTGACCGTCACGGCGGAGGCCATCGGCGTCGATCTGGGCGATGCGCGCGCCAAGGCGCTCGGCGCAGGGCGTGCGGCGCTGCAGCGGATCTGCGGCCCGGCGCCGGGCGGGGAGAAGATCGAGTCCCTGATCGTGCGCCGCCTCGACAGCGACGCGCCGGGCCGGGCGCGTTATGTCGGCTATGCGCGCCTTTCGGCGCGCGAGCCGGAGCCGCTCAGCCCTTGAGTTCCCGCTCCCACGCCTCGAACGCGAAGCGGTAGACATCCGGCCGGAACTTGGCCCACTCGCCGATCGCCGCGGGCGTCTCGTAGGTGCGCCACGCCTCGTCCGCGGGCACACCCTTTTCGTTCGCGCGACGGGCCGCGGCCTCCACATCGGCCAGCAGCGCCAGGTACGGCGCCAGCGCCGCGCTGTCCGCGACGGCCCCGTGCCCGGGGATGTAGGTGGTGTCGCGGTCCTTGAGCATTGAGTTGCACGCGGCGCCGAGCTTGGAGGGAATGGCGTCGCCGTAGTACGGGAACATGCCGTTGAACACCAGATCGCCGCACCAGAACACGCGCGGCTCGAGCAGTTCGACAGTGAGGTCGCTGGGCGAATGGCCCATGCGGGGCGTGAGCCGCACGGCGCGCCCGCCGAGATCGATCTCGGTGGGCTGCATCTCGTCCACGATCACCGAGTCGGGCAGGACGATCGGGTTCGGCGTGCGGCGCATCGCGCCCTCGCCCTGGGGCGGCGCGCTGTTGCGCTCGGCCAGCAGCCTCCGGGTGGTCGCGGTGCCGATGATCGTCGGCGCGTCCGCCCCGCCCAGGTGCCCCGCGAGCCCGTTGCTATGGTCGCCGTGCAGGTGCGTGAGCACGACATGGGTCGGGCGTCGCCCGGTCAGCACGCGCGCCGTTTCGCTGAGCCACGCGCCGCCGGCGGGGGTGTTCAGGCCCTCCACCACCAGCACGGCGTCGCGCCCGGCGATGATCCCGCCGTTCGACACGGTGCGCATGTCGCCGCTGATGTTCGGCGTCGAGACCACAGCCCATACGCCGTCCGCGAGTTTCTCGACCCGCGCGAAGGGCTCGGTCCGGACGGTCTCGCCGGCGAGCGGCGCCGCGAAGGCGCGGCGCGTCAGCGTGGAGCCCGCAGCCAGCGAAAATGCGACAAAGGCGCCGCAGCCGAGGAAGTCGCGCCGGGAGCAGGCGCACGATGCGGAGTGGGTGTGTGCCATGGCGCCGGGAGTATGGCGCGCCGGGCGGGGGCTGTCGAGGGTTACTTCTTGCCCGTGATCACGGCGTCGCGGGTGGACGCCTCGATGTAGAGCAGCACGCCGCAGCTGGAGCAGGTGGTGACCTCGCCCCGGCCCATCAGACCGTTGAGCTTCTCGAGGGGCAGCAGCACCTGGCAGGAGCCGCAGGCGTACTCGCGATTGCGCCGGTCGTGCTCCTCGAGCGGCGCCATGACATCCTCGTCGCCCAGGGCGACGCGCTCCTCGAATTGTTCGAGCGCGGCGGGCGGGATGTCGGCGGCCGCGGCCTTGCGTTGGGCCTTGAGCTCGGCGAGGCGGTCCTTGATCTCCTCGGCCCGCTTGTCCCGCTCCTTCTTCGCGCCCTCGACCATCGTCTTGCGGTCGTCGTGGGCGGCCTGGAGTTCGGCGAGGGTGGCGCGGACGGCGTCCAGCTTGGTCAGGGAGGCGAGGGCCTTCTCCTCGAACCCGCCCCGATCAGCCTTGAGGACGCTGATCTCGGTCTGGAAGGTCGTGTATTCCTTGTTCGTCTTCGCCGCGTTCATCTGCTCGCGGAGCTTGGCGATCCGCTCGTCGATGCGCTTGACCTCGCCCTCATCGTTGGCGGCGGTGGCCTCGAGCTGGCGGGTCTGGGCCTTGAGCGCCGCGGACTGGTCGTCGATGTCCTTGAGCATGGCGCTCTGGACCTTGAGCGTCCGTTCGGCGTCGTCGAGCCGGCGGGTCAACCCCCGGATCTGCGATTCAATGAGGTGCAGTTCAAGGAGCAGGGCGGTGACGTTCATGGGCTTTGCTGACACGCTTCATAAGTGTACCCGCGATGCGAGGCCCGCGGGGGCGGGTTTCGCCCCGAAACCGTCATCCGGCCGCCCCACCGAACATGACCAGGAGCCAGTACGCCGCCGGAGCGGCGAGCAGGGGTGAGTCAATGACATCCAGGACCCCGCCGAACCCGGGGAGCGCCCTTGAGGAGTCCTTGATGCCGGCGTCCCTCTTCAGCAGGCTCGCCACGAGATCGCCCGTCTGGCCGACAACCGCCAGCGCCGCGCCCAGGACCGCGCCCTGCCAGAGAACCAGCGCCGGCGACCCCGGCGGCATGGGCACCAGCCCCGCGCCCGCGGCCCCGACAACGGTTGCGAGGGCCACACCCCCGACGGCGCCCTCCCAGGTCTTGCCCGGGCTGAGCCACGGGATCATCTTGTGCCGCCCGATCGCCCGCCCCGTGAAGTACGCCCCGATGTCGCTGGATTTGGTCACCAGCAGGACCCACAGCACGACCCAGGCGGAGTGCTCCCGGCGCAGGGCGAGGACGAAGCCGAACAGCAGGCCGAGATAGACGAAGGAGAACAGCGTCCCGCCGCAGGACGCGACGACGCCTTCCACCGTCTTCCCCCGGCTCGCGTACAGCAGGGCGAGCATCATGACGATGCCCGCGGCGGAGGCGACGATCATCACCGCCCGGGGCGCCGGCACCGACGAGGGCACCAGGCAGGACACCGCCAGGCCGAAGAACGCGGCGATCCAGGTCAGCAGGGTGGAGGCGCCGATGCTGTTGGCTCGGAGGATCCGCGCCAACTCCCTCGCCGCCAGCGGGCTCGCGACCAGGGCCAGACCGAACAGGCCCATGCCGGGCGGGAAGGTGGCTCGGCCGCCGAACAGCGGCGCCAGGGCGTCGGGGATCGCGGTCCGGTCCAGCGCCTCGTCGGCCCAGAGGACGCCGATGATCAGGGCGATGAGCACAGGGCCAAGGAGGAGTCTGTAGCGGAGCACGCGCCGGAGAAATTACCGGGGAGCCGGGGCGGGCGCCTGATCCGGCTGGTCGGCGTCGAGCCCGCCGAAGCGCCGGCGCCGGGACGCAAAGTCTCGGACCGCCGCCTGCAGGTGCTCGGCCCGGAAGTCCGGCCAGAGGGTGGGGGTGACATGGAGCTCGGAGTAGGAGATCTGCCAGAGCAGGTAGTTGCTCACGCGCATCTCTCCGGCGGTGCGGATGAGCAGGTCCGGGTCGGGCAGGCCCGCGGTGTCGAGACTGTTCGACAGCGCCGACTCGTCGATGTCTTCCGGCTTGAGTTCGCCGCGTTCGACACGACGCGCGAGCGAGCGCACGGCGTCGGTGATCTCGGCGCGCGAGCCGTAGTTCACCGCGAGACAGAGCGTCGGCCCCGTGCAGCGGCGTGTGGCCTCGATCGTGAGGTCCAGCTCCGCGAGCGCCGCCTCGGGCAGGCCCTCGCGCCGACCGATCTGGCGGAATCGCATGTTGTGTTTGACCAGATGCTCGCGTTCGGCGCGCATGTATTCGAGGTAGAGCGCCATCAGGCCCTCGATCTCCTCGCGCGGGCGCTTCCAGTTCTCGAGCGAGAACGAGTAGAGCGTCAGCGCCTCGACGCCCAGGCGACCGCACTCCTCCACCGTCGCGCGCACGGCCAGGGCGCCGGCCTTGTGGCCCGCGCGCCGCGGGAGTCCCCGCTCGTTCGCCCAGCGGCCGTTGCCGTCCATGATGATCGCGATGTGTCTCGGGATGCGCGACGGCGGCACGCCGGGGACGCGAGCCAGCGGATCGGCCTTGGGATTCATCGCTCGCATCCGCTGCAGAACGGCCTGTTCCTCGGGGGAAAGGGCTGTTTTCGGGCTGTCGGGGCCGGTGGAGGCGCTCGTGGTCGGCATGGTGTGGACTGTATCCGCGGGGAGTGGTTCGCAGGGGGAGGCCCGGCGTTGTACGGGAATGCGTCGGCTGAAGTTCACGCGATCCGCGCAGACAACGACCCGCGTCGGAGCTTGCTCGCGCGGGTCGTCTCGGGGGAGTCCGATGTGAAGAGGTCGCTCAGGCCACGAGGTCCTTGAGGCCCTTGAGAGGACGGATGCGCACGACCTTGCGGGCGGGCTTGGCGGCGAACTCCTGCATCTGGCCGGTGAAGGGGTTCTTGCCCATGCGCTTCTTGGTGGCGGGCTTCTTGACGACCTTCACGCGCATGAGGCCCGGCACATTGAAGGTGCCGACCTTGCTGTTGAGGTCCTTCTCCATCATCGCGGACATGACCTCGAACATGCGGACGACATCGCCGCGCTTCATGCCGCTCTGCTCGGCCAGGGTCCGATAGATCTCGCCCTTGGTGCGCGCCTTGGTGGCGGCGGTGATCTTGGGGGCGGGCGCCGGGGCCTTCGCGGCCTTCTTGCCGGCCTTCTTCGCGGTCTTCTTCTTGGTCGTCTTCTTCGCCATCAGCGATCTCCGTTCGGGGTGTCTCGGGGTCGGGTCCATCCGGCCGGCGAACTCGCACACGCGAAAATCTCGACGCCGGGGCCCAAAACCACGAGGTTTTGTACCGCATAGTTTCCGGACGCACAAGGGGCGCCCCTCTGGGGACATCGGCAATCAGGCCCAAAACGCTCCGGCCGGCGCCCCGACCAGCGCCGCGCGTGCCGGTCCCCGGGTGGTGGCGACAGGATGGGAGAAGGCCCCGACCTCGCCCTCAGGACGCCGCCCCAGGGGCGCGGATGGAGCGATTGCGTCGAAGAAACGGGGAAACCGCCCCGTCCCGGGGTGCGAAAAGGACCGTGAATCTGCCGGATTCCGGGATACACTCCGATCGAAGGAGAGCGGTTTCGGATAGGGGCCGGGGACCTTCTCCGGACCGATCTGGGCCCTGTTCGTCCGCGGCAATCTGGGATCTAGACATGAGGAACTCCATGACCGAGAAGACCATTTCGAGGGCGACGGCCCGGTTCACCTCCGCGGCGGCGTGCCTCGTCGCATCGGCGGCCGCGTCCGCCCAGCCCGTCGGCGTCCGCTGGGAGGCCTCGGCGGCCCCCTTCACCCCGCTGCACTCCTACGCCTCCGGCGAGTACGGCGACACGATGCTGTTCTTCGGCGGCATCGCGGGCCAGGGCCTGCACCTGCTCCTGCAGGGCAGCGGCAACGGCGTCGCGTTCCCGCTGTCGGTCTTCAACGACCGGATCTACCTGCTCGACCAGGGCTCCAACCAGCTCATGTCCGGCGGCGTCGCCCACTTCAGCCAGGCGATGCGCAACCGTCTCCGGGTGACGAACTCCGCGCAGGTCCAGTACGGCGACACGCTCTACATCTACGGCGGGTACGGCCCGATCGAGGGCGTGAGCGAGTGGTACACCTACGCCTCGGTCGTCGCGGTGGACCTGCCCACGGTGGACGCCGCGATCCGCGCGAGCCTGCCCATCCCCGAGGCCGCCTTCTCCGTGATGCCGTCGTCCGCGGCGCAGGTGGCCGGCGCCAACATGGTGCAGATGGGCGACAAGTTCGCGCTCATCGGCGGCTCGAACTTCGAGGGCGACTATGGCCTGGGCTTCGACAACCCCCAGCCCTTCACGAACACCTACGCCGACAGCGTGCATGTCTTCGATCGCAATGTGAGCCTGACCACGCCGATCGAGACCTTCGTCGATCCCTACTGGCTGCATCGTCGCGACATGCAGGCCCTGCCCGTCACGCTGCCCGACGGCGGCGGGACCCGCGCGGGCTTCTCGGCTCCGGGCGGCGTGTTCAACGCGGTGTTCCCGTGGGAGAACCCGCTGATCTACGGCCTGGGCGACGCCGCGGTCACCACCGACGAGTTCTTCATCCAGAAGATGAACCAGTACGAGGGCGCGCATGTCAGCATGTATTCGGCCTCGACCGGCGAGAACCGGCTGGTCCTCATGGGCGGCCTGACCTTCCAGGTCTACGACACGAACTTTGACCAGTGGTACTACGACTTCGCGGTGCCCTGGAGCGCCACCATCTCCGAGCTGACGCTCGTCGGCAGCGCCTTTGTCCCGGACAGCGAGATCTTCATCGGCACGATGCCGCTGCCGATGAGCAACGGGCGCTTCCACCTGGCGTCCAACATCCCCGCGAACGAGAACCACCAGATCCTGCTCGACCAGGTGCCGCACAACGAGCACCTGATCGGGCGCGTCTACGGCGGCCTCGCCGCGGACTCGGCCACGGCCGAGCCCCCGACCTGGGCCTCGTCCGTCGTGCACAATGTCTACATGGTCGTCGGCGTGCGCGGCGATGTGACCAAGGACGGCGTCGTGAACTTCGCCGACCTCAACACGCTGCTGGGTCAGTACAACCAGACCGGCGCCCTGTCGGCGGACCTGAACCTGGACGGCGTCGTGAACTTCGCCGACCTGAATGTGGTGCTGTCGAACTTCAACAGCACGACGCCCGGCTGATTCGAGGCCGAGCAACCTGAGCAACCTCAAGGCCGCCCGTCGCCGGGCGGCCTTTTTCGTGGCCCCGGCTCGTTGCCGAGCGGCCTCAGCCGTCGGCGGGCGGCGAGGCAAACTCGGCGATCAACTCCCGCGTCGCAACGGCGTCGGGGTCATCGGCGTCGTACCAGGCCAGCGATGGTTCGAGCAGCGCTCTCGCCTCGTCAGCCCGGCCCTGCGACGCCATGCAGCGAGCCAGCCGGCGGAGAATCGGCCCTCGGTAGATGCGTTCATTCAGCCCCAGCGCCTCCGCCATCGCGAGGGCCTCCCGATAGGCGGCCTCGGCCTCCACGGGCATGCCCGCTTCGTCGAGAAACTGCCCCTGATCGGACAGGCCCGTGGCGATGATCGGGTGCTGCGCCGGCAGGTGGTCGCGGAAGATCTTCAGCGCCGCCTCGTTCGTGGCGATCGCCTCACCATGCAGGCCCTGGGCGCTCTTGAGGCGGGCCAGCCGGCTCATCGGGATCCCGACGGAGAAGTGTCCCTCCGGGAAGAGCGCGATGTGCATCGCGACGGACCGCTGCAGGAACGGCTCCGCCTCGTCCAGCTGCCCCTTGGAGACGAGCAGACTGCCGAGATTCGCCAGCATGGTCGCGGTCTGCGGGTTGGGCCGGGGGTCCGCGGCCTCTCGGAGCGAGATGGCCTCCCGGTAGAGCCGCTCCGCGTCGTCCGTCCGACCCTGATCGCGCGCCAGCACCGCCAGTGAATTCAGGGCGATCGTCTGCTCGATGGGGCCCGCGTGCGCGCGGAAGAGCTCCAGCGCGCGTTCGTAGGAGGTCCGCGCCTCGTCGAGCCGGCCCAGCCGCCGCAGGATCGCGCCGTGCATGACCGCTGTGCGGGCCTCGTCCTCGGGCTCTTCCATAGCGTCGACCGACAGCGCGGCCTCGATGCTCTCGAGCGCGCCCGGCCAGTCGCCCTGGTCCATCCGGAACTCTGCGACCTGCCGCAGGGCGCTGATGCGCTGCAGCGGGTCGTCGCGCAGGTCGAGGCGCGCCAGGACCGCCTCGTACGCCGCGGCCTGCGCGGCGGTGTCGCCGTTCTGCCGGTGCGCGTGGGCCAGCTGCAGCTGCAGATTGTTCCGCTCGTGCTCCTGCTCCGGCCCCATCGCCCCGAGCGCCTCCACGGCCTGGGTCAGAAGCTCGGCGGCTTCCTGGTGCTCGAAGATGCTGTTGTACGCGCGCCCGATGATGCCGAGCATCTCGGCGCGGACTTCCGGAACGGTCGACTGTTCATCCAGGGTCGCCGCGGCCCGATCGAGCATGTCCTTGAGAAGCTCGGTGTCCCTGCCCTGCGTCTGGTTCGGGTCCAGGCCCAGCAGCACGCTCTGCAGGAACGACGCCGACGACTCGGCGCGGGCCAGCGCCAGCTCGGCGGCGTCGCGGGCGCCCGCCTCCCGTCGCAACGCCAGGCCCGTGGCGACAAGCCCGACGGTCAGCGCGATCATCACCGCGGCCACGCCGCCGACCAACGCTCGGTTGCGCCGGGCGAACTTGCGGAGCTGGTAGATCGTGCTCGGTCGGTGCGCGAGGATCGGCTCGTCGTGCAGGTGCCGGCGGATGTCGGCGCCCAGCTCGGCCGCGGACTGGTAGCGACGGGCCTTCTCGCGCTCCAGCGCTTTTGCGAGGATGGTGTCGATGTCGCCGCGCAGATTGGCGTTGACCGAGCCGATGCGTGTCGGCTCGTCCTCGCGGATGACCCGGATGGCGTCCGGCAGCGGCAGGCGGCCGATCTCGTGCGGGAGCCGACCGGCCAGGAGCTCGAAGATCACCACGCCCAGGGCGTAGATGTCGCTGCGGCTGTCCACTTCGGTTGGATCGCCGGAGGCCTGTTCAGGGCTCATGTACGCCGCGGTCCCGAGGATCTGTCCGGCCTCGGTCCGCATCGTGGTCAATCGAAGATCGCCGTCGGTGATCCGCGAGACGCCGAAGTCGAGGATCTTGGGCTGGCCTGACCGATCGACAAGGATGTTGGCGGGCTTCAGGTCGCGGTGCACCACGGAGCGCTCGTGCGCGTGCTGCACCGCGTCGCAGAGCTTGCACGCCAGCTCGAGCCGAGCCCGCGTGTCGAGCTTCGCCTCGGCGGCGTGGTGCGTCAGCGGAAGCCCTTCGATGAGCTCCATCGCCAGGTAGGGCGTCGGGCGGCCGTCCACATCGCCCACGCCGACCTCGTAGACCTGCGCGATGCCCGGGTGCTGCAGCCGCCCCAGGACCTCGGCCTCGCGCCGGAATCGGCGCACCACCGCCTCCGACACGAAGCCCGGGCGGATGATTTTCAGCGCCACCCGGCGCGCGGGGCGCTCCTGCTCCGCCTCGTAGACCGCGCCCATCCCGCCCTCGCCGAGCAACCGGAGGACACGGAATCCGCCGATACGGGGCGTCGCCGCGCCGTGGGGCGTCAGGCCGTGAAGCGGCTGCGTCTCGAACGCCTGCCGATCGTGGGACTCGAGCAGCTGCATCACCTCGTCGCGCAGCGCGGGGTCCTCGCGCCCGATGGCCTCGAGCCGTTCGCCGCGCTCGCCGGGCGGGGTCTCGCACAGCTCGTGGAAGATCGCACGGATCCGGGCGTATCGCGGGTCGGTCATGGTGCGTCCGCTCCGAACTCCCGGGAGAGCCACGCCTTGGCCATCTGCCAGTCCAGGTACACGGTCCGGTCGGACACGCCGAGCGCCGCGGCGGCCTGCTCGACGGTCAGGCCGCCGAAGAATCGAAGCTCGACGATCCGCGCCTGCCGAGGGTCCAGCTGCTCGAGTCGCTCGATGGCTTCGTCCAGTTCGAGGACATCCCACACGGCGGGCCCGGAATCCAGCCCCGAGAGCGTCACGCGGTGGCCGCCGCCGTCGCGCTTGGCGGCGTGCTTGCGGCGTGCGTGATCGACAAGGATCTGCCGCATGGCGCGCGACGCCAGGGCGAGGAGGTGTTCCCGGTCCTTCGGCGCGGCGCCGCCGGCGATGCGCAGGTACGCCTCGTGCACCAGGGCGGTCGGCTGGAGCGTGTGCGAGGCGGGCTGTCGCCGGAAGTGGGACTCGGCGAGCTCGTGCAGCGCCGCGTAGGCCTCTCGGAAGGCCTCGCTGCCCCCGGGCTCCGGAGTGTGCTGCGGGTCGGATCGGTCCACGAGGCTCCTCGCGAGGGTGTGGAGGCCAGTCTACCCAACAGAGCCCGAAACGCGAGTCCTTTCTGCAGGTCCCGGGCGCCGATTGCGTGGTCCTTCCTGAGCGCCCCGCACTGTGCGGGTGGATGGATAGGCAAGAAGAGGAGATCGGCCATGAATTCGTTGCGAATGGCGTGCGGACTTGGACTCGGCCTGGCAATGCTGACGGCGAGCGCCCGGGCGGGGGCCCCGCCGGCGCTGGATTTCGGAGTGCACGACGAGGCCTCCTACCAGCGGTTCCGGGCCGCCGTCGCCGCCAGCGAGCACGCCCGGTACGACTATGTCAACGACCGGCGGCCCCGCATCGTGGCGGCCGCGGCGGCGCTCGTGGCCTACGCCACGCGCAACCCGCTCGCCAGCGCCGACCAGTTGACCGCCTTCGTCGAGGAGGCCGACGCCTACCTCTCCGTGTACGCGCCGGGCGATCCGGACCTGCAGCGATCCTCGAGCCTGCTCGGAGCGATGAAGTCCCTCATCCCCGGGGCCGATCCGGCGTTCGCGGGGACGGACACGCGCGTCGGCGAGGAGGTCTCGGAGCTGCTCGGCCTCGAGGTCCCGGGCCCCGACGGCTTCATCACCATGCAGCGCCGCATGGTCCGCTTCGACCGGGCGCGAGTCCGCGGCCTGGCGAACTCGGCGAACTGGTCCACGGTCCTGGTCATCGGTTTCTCGGGGCAGGATCTGCGCGGCGTGTCGAACGATCGCCTCCCCGGCGCTCTGAGGGCGTACCTGGAATCCCAGGGCATCGAGCCGGTCCCTGATGGCGTGGACGACGAGCGCTTCGCCGAGATCGACGCCGCGCTGGCCGGCGCGCTGCCCGCCGACTACGCCGCGTTCAGCGCGGCGGTCGGCGGCGCCTTCGATGAGAACTCGCCGGCCTGGGCCGCCATCAACGGCGCCTTCCAGGCGGTCGCCGAAGCGACGGACGATCGATTCGCCGAGCTGCAGGCGCAGATGGCCAACGAGCCGACGCTCGTGCAGGGCGTGCTCAACGCTCAGAACCAGGCGATGGTGGACCAGACCCTCGCCCAGTACCGGGCGCGGATCAACGAGGTCGCAGCCCCGCGCGCCATCGTCGCGGTCAACGCCATGCTGCTGCACCAGAGCCAGGACGCCGCGGCTCTGACGGCGGCGCGGCAGGCGCAGGACTTCAGCAGCATTCAGCTCGAGACCAACGACACGATCGCGGCGGTGGGCGCGGGCGTGCAGATCGTCGGCGGCATCGCGCAGGCGGCGGTCGGCTTCGCCACGATCAAGAGCAACCCCGGCGACGCCGTGGAGGGGCTGATGGGCCTGTGCATGGGCGGGCTGGAGATGGCGGGGCTGTTCGGCCCCACACCCCCGCCCGTCGAGGAGCAGGTGTTCGATCAGATCGTGGAGATGCGGCAGCAGGTCGAGGACATGCGCGTCGAGATGCACGAGCGGTTCGACCGCATCGAGGTGCAGCTCAACATCGTCTACGAGGCGGTCGCGACGGGGTTCAACGCCCTGGGGGACCAGATCGGCGATCTGACCCAGGACGTGAACGACCTCTCGCGCGACATGGCCATCGCGCGGGCGTCGCTCGAGCGGATCGAAGATGCGCTCTGGGGCGTCGGGGAGGAGCTGTTCATGGCCCAGCTCACGCTGCTGACCAACAGCGTGCTGGACTATCGCGACGACACCGGCGCCGACCTGAACTACGACGCGAGCAGCCCGAACTTCGTGACCGGCGCCTCGGACCTGTTCTCGTGGGCGACGAGCTTCTCGAAGAACACCGTCTTCGCCGGTCCGAATGTCTCGGACCTGACGATCCTCAACGCGGTCGATCGTCTCAACGGCCCATCGATCGGGCGGAATGTGAACGACCTGCGCGTCTTCCCGACGCAGCTGGGGCTCCCCGCGCTCGGGGCGTTCCGGGTCGCCGCGGCGGCGCCGTGGACGCAGTCCGCCGGCGCGTATGCCCAGCTCGCGAAGGAGAGCCCCTGGTATTTCGCCTACATGTACGGCAACCAGCTGAACCTGCGCGGGGGCGACGCGGACCTGGACGCGATCATCGGCGTCGG
>CALKYH010000180.1 GCA_938003595.1 uncultured bacterium | reverse complement strand
GCTGTCGCTCGACCCGGCGCAGAAGTCCCTCGCCGAGGCGCTGCGCATCACCTTCTTCCTGCTGCAGATCGGCATGCTGGCGCTCGCGGGCCTTTTCGTGCTCAGCGGCGCCCGGCAGATCCGCGAGGCCGAGCGCGGCATCAAGCTGTTCCTGGGGCGCATCGTCGACCAGGATGTGCAGCCCGGCCTGCGCTTCGCCTGGCCCTACCCGGTCGGCGAGTTCGTCACCGTCGAGATCGGCCAGGTGTCGGTCGATATCAGCGAGTCCTTCTATCCCAAGCTCAGCGAGGGGCAGAAGAAGCAGCAGCTGGACCAGCTCAGCCTCATCACCCGCGGCGGGCTCAAGCCCGGCGTGGACGGCGGCCTGATCACCGGCGACGGCAACATCGTCCACGCCAAGTGGGCCGTGGTCTACCGGCGCGAGCAGCCCGCGGAGTTCGTCCGCAACATCTATCCCCTCGCCGAGCAGGACCTGGTCCGCGCCGCGGTGGAGCGGGGCGTGGTGCGCACCGTCGCCGAGATGCCGATCGACAATGTGCTCAAGCAGGCGCTGGGCGCCGGGGCCGCTGGCGGCGCCGCGCCCGTCGACGCCCAGACGCCGGACGCCGCGACCGATGATCAGGCCGTGCCGGAGGCGCCCGCCGAGTCGGCCGACGCCCCGGACGCCGCGCCGGCGCCCGCCTCCACCACGATCGCCGCGTCCTCCCCCGACAGCACGATCGCGCTGCGTGTTCGCGAGGTGGCGCAGGAGACGCTGGACGCGATGCAGTCCGGCATCGTGATCGAGAGCGTGGTGATGGTGGAGCCGACGCCGCCGCTGCCGGTGCGTCGCAACTTCAACCAGGTGCAGGCGGCGCAGTCCACCGCCGAGAAGGAGCGCGAGCAGGCGGAGAAGGAGCGGCGCGAGGTGCTCAACGCCGTCGCCGGCGCCGCGCACGAGCCGCTGCTGCGGCTCATCGGCGAGTACGAGCGAGCGCTGGAGCTGGGCGCCGACGCCGAGGCCGAGAAGGCGCTCGCGACGATCGACCAGATCCTCGACGGCGACCCCACGCCGGGGCCGAGCGGGCGGGGCGATGTGGTCATCTCCGGATCCGCGGCGAACATCATCGCCGACGCGCGCCTGTACCGCACCGAGATCGTCTCCGGCAGCCGCCTGGCGGTCGAGACCTTCCAGGCCAAGCTCGAACAGTTCAAGGTGAACCCCGCGCTGCTGCTCAACCGCGAGTGGACCGACGCGTATCTCCAGTTCCTCTCGAACCCGACGACGCAGGTCATGATGCTGCCGCCGGGCTCGTCGGTGGAGCTGTGGCTCAACTCCGACCCCGACCTGGCCAAGGCCATCGAGGCGGCGAAGAACGCGGCGGAGATCCTCGAGAACCTCACCGAGCGCGAGAAGCGATTCAACCAGCTGCAGCGGAGCCAGGAGCGGCTCCGCCAGGGAGTGACCGCCGATTGAGCCGCGTCAGCGCCGTCATGCCGAGCCGCGCCCCCGCCTCGACCGAGGCGCCGGTGGTCGCGGCGCAGGGTCTGACCAAGGTCTTCCGTGACTTCTGGATGCGCAGCCGCGTCCGCGCGGTGGACTCGATCGACCTGCAGGTCCGTCGGGGCGAGATCTTCGGCCTGCTCGGCCCCAACGGATCGGGCAAGTCCACCACGATCAAGATGATCCTGGGCCTGCTGCACAAGTCCGGCGGACGGCTGGCGGTCTTCGGCAAGAACCCCTCGGATGTTTCGATCAAGAGCCGCATCGGCTACCTGCCGGAAGAGTCGTACCTCTATCCGTTCCTCGACGCCCGCGAGACGCTGGACTACTACGCCAAGCTCTTCCAGCTTGGCCGCGCCACGCGACAGCGGCGCATCGACGAGCTGCTGGACATGGTGGGCCTGGCCGCCGTGCAGCGCCGACAGGTGCGCGAATACTCCAAGGGCATGCAGCGGCGCATCGGCATTGCTCAGGCGCTCATCAACGACCCCGAGTTCCTGATCCTCGACGAGCCGACCACCGGCCTGGACCCCATCGGCGCCCGCCAGATCAAGGACCTCATCCTCGACCTGGGCCGGCGCGGCAAGACCATCCTGCTCTCCAGCCACCAGCTCTCGGATGTCGAGGACTGCGTGGACCGCATGGTGATCCTCTACGGCGGCAAGATCCGCGCCGAGGGCTCCTGCGACGAGCTGCTCACCGCCGGCGACAAGACCGTCATCGAGACCGATGCGCTCGACCCCGCCGAGGTCGAGGCGCTCGACCGCTACCTGCAGGAGCAGACCGGCCATGTCGTGCGTCGGATCTCCAAGCCGCGCCAGCGCCTCGAGGACCTGTTCCTGGACATCGTGGACCGCGCCCGCACCGACCGTGTGGAGACCAGCGGCGCCCAGGCCGGCGGCCCGACCGCCGCGTTCCTGCGGGGCGACGACGCGCCGGCCGACGGCGAGTCGCTCATCCAGCGCCTGGTCGAGGGCGAGCCCGCGCCTCGCGCGCCCGAGCCGGCGCCGAGCGTGGCGGAAGAGGCGCAGCCCGCGGGCCCCGACGAGAGCGTCATTGGCGACCTGGTCGAACGCAAGGAGCCCGACGCGGCCCCATCGAAGGACCGCGCGCCCGATGCGCCCCGCGCGCCGGCCAAGCCGCGCGCCGATGTGGACCTGAGCGTGATCGACTCGCTGACCCGCGACGACGATGAGGGCGCGGGCGCGGAGCCGCGCCGGTGAAACCCTCCGAGTGGCTCTCGCGTCTGAACGCGGCGCAGCAGACGCGCTCGTTCAAGGTCGTCGCCAGCGCGGTGATCGTGGTCCTGATGATCGCGTCCATCGGGGCCTGGATCGTGCTGACCAAGGCGCCGGACACGGCCGGGGCGATCCAGTCCGGCGTCGAGGCCGCCGCGGGCAAGCAGGAGGAACTGGCCGCGGCCCAGGCGCGGGTCACCGGCGACGCCGAGGCGCGCGGGCTGCGCGAGCTGCTGGGGGCGACGAGCCCGACCGTGTCGGTGGCGCTCGCGATCGCGGGCCTGGGCGGCGCGGCGTTGATCGTCACCTGGCTCGGCCTGGCGCTGACCTACCTCGGGCTCATGCTCATCGCGGGTCTGGTCGCGGCGCCGCTGTACGCGTTCGAATCGACGCGCGCCTGGGGCGAGACGCTGCTGGGCGCGCTGGCGCTGACGGCGTCCTTCACGGCGCTGCTGCAGGCGCTGCGGGCGCTGCTGGGGGGCGGGCGGCCGGTCCTGGCCATCGCCCGCAACGCCCTGAGCGAGGCGGTGCGCATGAAGATCAGCGTGGTCTTCATCGTGCTGCTGATCTTCTTCCTCGCCGGGCTGCCGTTCTTTCTGGACGCCGACCAGCCGCTGCGGTACCGCGTGCAGCTGTTCCTGCAGTACGGCATCGGCGGATCGTTCTGGGTGCTGGCGCTGCTGACCGTGTTCTTCTCGATCGCGACGGTGGCGTTCGAGCAGCGCGACAAGATCATCTGGCAGACCATCACCAAGCCCGTCCGCCCGTGGCAGTACCTCTTCGGCAAGTGGCTCGGCGTCGTGGCGCTCAACGGCGCCCTGCTGGCGATCACGGGGGCGGGCGTGTTCCTCTTTACTCAGCGCCTGCGCTACGAGCCGGCGATGGGCGAGATCCGGGCGTATGTCAGCCAGGACGGCCCCTCCAACCCCTCGATCGACCGCGTGCTGCTGGAGTCGCAGGTGCTCACGGCGCGGGCGTCGGCGCCCTTCGAGCGGCCCGAGATCAACGAGCAGGCGCTGAACGACGCCGTCGAGGAGGAGGTCCAGCGCATCAAGACGCAGGACCCGGACTTCGTCGGCACGGCCCGCGACCGCGCCCTGCTGCGCAGCGCAATGCGCGAGACGGCGTTCCTGCAGTACCGCACGATCCCCGCGGGGACCGGCCAGCGCTACACCTTCGAGGGCCTGGGCAAGGCCCGCGACAAGGAGCGGCCGATCACGCTCCGCTACAAGATCAACGCCGGCGCCGACAATCCCAGCACGCTGTACCGCATCTACTTCGTCGTCGGCGACCAGATCCGCGCCGAGCGCCAGGTGACGCTCAACACGACGCAGACCTTCGAGCTGCCCGGCGAGGTGATCGACGACGACGGCGCCGTGCGCGTCGAGGTCTGGAACGGCAACCCCATGACCGGGCAGGGCAACCCGCGCCCCATCACCATCTCGCCGGACGAGTTCGAGATCCTCTATGTCGCCGGCGGGTACGAGCTGAACTACCTGCGCATCCTTCTGGTCGTGTGGATGAAGCTCGCGTTCATCGGCGCCGTGGCGATCGCGGCCAGCACCTTTCTGTCGTTCCCGGTCGCGTGCCTGGTCTCGATGGGCGTGCTGTTCCTGGCCGAGTCTTCTGACTACCTCGTCGAGTCCCTCGATTGGTATGTCGCCGACACCACCGAGGGCTTCGACTACATCGCCTTCGCCTCGCGGCTCATCGCCGTGCCCATCTCCTGGGCTTTCGCCTGGTACGGGAAGATCGACCTGGCCGGGAGTCTGGCCGATGGCCGCCTGATCGGGTGGGGGCCCACCCTCCGTGGCGCCGGGCTGCTGGTGGCCTCCTCCATGGTCATGCTGGGCCTCGGATGGCTCATTTTCAGGAAGCGCGAACTGGCCCTGTACTCCGGCAAGTAGAGAACCACGACCATGCGCAGCGGGACCCGAATCCAGATCATCGCGGCCGCCCTGGCGGTCCTGGCGCTGCTGGTCTCGGGCTGGATGAGCAGCTCCCTCAGCGCCGAGGCCGGGCGCGCCCAGCTCGGCTACGCCGACCGCGCCGAGGTCGGCGACCCGCCGGAGGTGGCGGTCGCCATCGCGCTGGGCGCGTTCCGCGGCGTGTTCGTGAACCTGCTCTGGCTCCGCGCCAACAAGA
>CALKYH010000179.1 GCA_938003595.1 uncultured bacterium | reverse complement strand
TCCGCTGCCCGGAGTGCGCTGCGGTGGCGGCGCTGCAGGAATACCCGTCGATGGGCGTGTGGGCCAAGCGCGTCGGCGCGCTGGCTGCGGCGATCTGGGTGCTGATCGTGATCGCGGGCGGGTTCGCGATGGGCGGGGCGCTGACGGGCTTTACGATGATGACCATCAGCGCCGGGTCCAAGCCGCTGGCGGACCAGATCGAGTCGGATCACCGCGCGTGGCTGAACGAGCAGAAGGGCACGACCGCGACCATGGGGTACTTCTCCGGGGTCTCGCAGGTCTGGTGGTCGCAGCAGGATCCCGCCGCCCTGTACGAGGCCAGCGGCGGCACGCCCACGGCGCTGCGCCGGACCGCCGGCGCTCTGCCGGTGATGGCGATCCCGGGGTTTGGGTTCGGTGTGGCGATCGCAGTTCTGGCGCTGCACAGGCGCGGGTGGCGGCTGGCGCTGCTGACGGCGATCCCGATCGCGATCGCGGCGTGCTTCGTGACAATCATCATCCGTGGCAGCACGGGCGGGCCGGGCGTGCAGTGGTCGAGCAATCTCGCGACGGAGGCGCTGGCGGGGCGGCTCGCCCCCGTGGCGCTGGGCACGGCGTGGCTGGTGATGGCGTTCGGCGCGCTGGTGGGGCGGCGCGTGGCGCGCTGGCTGCTGGCGCTGATGCTGCCGCCGCGGCTCGTGGCGCCGCTGGCGACGCTGTGGCTGTGCGATGGTCTGCCGGCGCCGCGCTCCGACGGGCGGCGCGCGCGATCAGCGTGAGCCGCCGTCCTGCGACTGGAGTTCCTGGAGCCGCTTGAGCAACTGCTCGACCGAGGGGTTGGGCGCGCCGATCTGCACCGGCGCTCCGGGCTGCGCTGCGGGCGCGGCCTCGGCCTGGGGCTGGGTGCGCACCGTGTTGATCGGCGCCTGGGAGGCGGCGATCTTCTTGAGCGCCGCGACCTCTGCGGCGGTGAGCGCCTTGCCGTCCGGGGAGTAGAGGACGATCTCGTCGGGCGAGATGGGCGCGGGCTCGGGCTGGTTGGCGGCGGTGGCGGCGCTGGGCAGGCCCAGGGGGCCGCCGATGCCGAGGGCGTCGATGCGATCCAGGATCGCGGGGAGCTGCCACGCGGTCATGCAGACCGAGCCCAGGAACAGCGCCGTCCGGATCATGGTGCGTCGTCGCATGGGCGCTGCATCGGCGGCCCGGCGCCGCGGGCATCGGCGTTATGGACCGAAGGACGCCGAGTCGGGGGCGGTTGTGTCGCCTGTGCCGGGGAGGCGGCGCGTTCTGGGACGCGGGGCGGGGATCCGGGGCGGATCAGCCTTCCATGAGGGCGGCGCGCTGCTCGGCGATGGTGTGGCGCATGAAGAACTCGAAGGCGCCCAGCGCCGCGGGAGAATCCGGCTCGGCGTCGGCGGGCGGGAAGAGCTGGGTATAGGAGCCGTCGGGGTTGAGGATCCAGGCGTCGCGCTGGTCGAGGAGGAGGGCGTCGATGATGCCCTTGAGTTTGCGTCGGGCGGCGCGGTCGCGGATGGGCGTGATGGCTTCGACGCGGTAGTCGAGGTTGCGGTGCATCCAGTCGCTGGAGCCCATGAACCAGTCGCCGTCGAGGGGGTCGGCCTGGCCGGCGCCGAAGAAGTAGACGCGGGAGTGCTCGAGGAAGCGCCCGATGGTGGAGCGGACGCGGATGTTCTCGCTCATGCCGGGGACGCCGGGGCGCAGGCAGCAGAAGCCGCGGACCATGAGGTCGATCTGCACGCCGGCGTTGGAGGCCTCGTAGAGCTTCTCCATCATGCCCTCGTCCTCGAGGGCGTTCATCTTGGCGATGATGCGCGCGGGCTTGCCGTCGCGTGCGAAGCCGATCTCGCGGTCGATCAGGTCGAGGAACTGCTGGCGCATGGCGACGGGGGCGACGAGCAGGCGCTGGTAGTCGCGCTTGCGGGAGCGGCCGGTGAGGTAGTTGAACAGCTCCACGATGTCGGCGGTGATGCGCGGGTCGCAGGTGAGCAGGCCCAGATCGGTGTAGAGCATCGCGGTCTGGGAGTTGTAGTTGCCGGTGCCGATGTGCCCGTAGCAGCGCAGGCCGCCGGGGGCGTCGGGCTCGCGCCGGACGACCAGGGCGATCTTGGCGTGGGTCTTGAGGCCCACGACGCCGTAGGCCACATGCACGCCGGCCTTCTCGAGCATCTGGGCGCGGGTGACATTGGCCATTTCTTCGAAGCGGGCGCGGAGCTCGACCAGGCAGGCGGTCTGCTTGCCGCCCTCGGCGGCGCGGATCATCGAGGTGATGAAGGGCGAATCCGCCGAGGTGCGGTAGATCGTCTGCTTGATGGCGACGACCCTGGGGTCCCGGGACGCTGCCTTGATGAAGCGCTCGACGCTCTCGGCGAAGGAGTCGTAGGGGTGGTGGACGAGCAGGTCGCCCTTGCGGATCTCGGTGAAGATGTCGGTGTCCTCGTCGGCCAGCCGGGGCGGGGCGACGGGGGTCCAGGGCGTGAAGCGGAGCTTGGGCATCTCCAGCGAGGCGATGTCGAAGAGGTCCTCGTACTCAAGCGGTCCGGCGCGCTGGTAGACATCCTGCGGGCCGAGCTCGAGCTCCTCCAGCACGAAGTCCAGAAGGCGGCGCGGCACCTTGGGGCCGACCTCCAGCCGAACGGGCGCGGCGAAGCGACGCTGCTTCATCGCCGCCTCGACGGTTTCGAGCAGGTCGTCGGCGTCCTCGTCGGCGGTGACCTCGGCGTTGCGGGTCACGCGGAAGGGCATGACGCTCTGGATGGTCATGCCGGGGAACAGGTCGTCGAGGTTGTTGCGGATGACATTCTCGAGATTGACCAGGCGCAGCGTCTGACCGGAGCGCGGCGCCGAGAGCGGCGCGCCGGGCTCGTCGAGGCGCACCCAGCGGGGGCGCAGCTCGGGGATCTTGACGCGCGCGAACAGGCGCTCGTCGCGGTCGGGGTGGGCGAGCATGACGCCCAGGGACTCGCTGAGGTTCGAGATGAAGGGGAAGCGGTGCCCGGGGTCCACCGCCAGGGGCGTGAGGATCGGGAACACGCTCTCGTGGTGCCAGCGGTCCACGCGCTCGCGCTCGGCGGG
>CALKYH010000178.1 GCA_938003595.1 uncultured bacterium | reverse complement strand
GCGAGGGCGAAGTGGCCGATGAGGGCGGGGGAGTACTCCGCCTTGGTCATGGAGCGAAGCGCGGCGAAGTGGACGGCGCGGGCCGCGGGCGTGCCGCGGGTGGATTCCAGCAGCGACTGCAGCTCCTCGCGCGAGGGGTTCTTGGGCAGCTTGTAGCCGGCGACGGTGACGAACTCGCGCAGGCTGTCCATGTCGCCGGGGATGGGCTCGGGGTGGACGCGGCGCAGCAGCGGGACCTTCAGCTTCTCGAAGAGCCGGGCGAGCGCCTCGTTGGCCTCGACCATGAACATCTCGATGAGCGTGTGGGTGAAGGCGTCGTCCTCGGGCTCGGCGTCGATGACGCGTCCGGAGTCGTCGAAGATCAGCTGCACCTGGTGCAGGTCCAGGCGGATGAGGCCCTGCTTCATGCGCCGGCCCTGGATCGCGCGCGAGCAGAGGTTGCACTGGCGCAGCGCCTCGAGCAGCTGGGGCGTGTAGTTGGGCTCGGTCTTGGCGTGCTTCTTCGCCTCTTCCTGGTCGCCGTCGATGAGGGCCTGGGCCTCGAGGTAGGTCAGGCGCTTGGCGGACTGGATGACGCCCTGCGAGTAGCCGCTCGCGCGGACGCGCCCGTCGCGGTCGTACTCCATCCACGCGCTCTTGACGTAGCGGGGCACGCCCTCCTGCAGCGAGCAGATGCCGTTGGACAGCGTCTCGGGCAGCATGGGGATGACGAAGCGCGGCAGGTAGGTGGAGTTGCCGCGCTCGTAGCCCTCGACATCCAGCGGCGAGCCGGGCGGGATGAAGTGCGCGACATCGGCGATGTGCACGCCGAGCTTCCAGCCGCCGCCGTCGTATTTGCTGATGGGCTCGATGCTGATGGCGTCGTCGAAGTCCTTGGCGTCGGGCGGGTCGATGGTGATGATGTAGGTGTCGCGCAGGTCCTCGCGGTTCGGCCACACGCCCGTGCGCTCGGCCTCGGCGACCTCGCGCTCGTAGCGCTGGCCGGCCTCGCGCGCCTGCTCCAGGCAGTCCTCGGGGAACTCGCCGGCGAGGTTGTAGGTGGCGATCACCGCCGCGGTCTCGACATCCGGCTCGCCGGACTTGCCCAGCACCTTGGTGATGACGCCCTCGCCGAGCATGTTGCCCTCGGGGCGGACCAGCATCTCGAAGACGACCTTGTCGCCCTCGACGGCGTTCTTGGCGCCGGGGTCGCGGACGACGACGGGGTCGCGCAGGGCGCGGCCGTCGGGGAAGACCAGCCACTGCGAGCCGCGCTTGCGCAGCTCGCCGGAGAAGTCCACCTTGCCGCGATCGAGGATCTCGACGATGGCGCCCACCAGCGCCGCGCGGTTGCCCGCGCCGCCGCCGCCGCCTCGCCCGCCCCGGGCACGCTGCACCGCGGCGCGGACGGTGTCGCCGGTCATGGCGTCGCCGACGCCGTCGGGGGGGATGAACAGATCGCCGTGCGTGTTCGCGTCGCGCGGGATCACGAAGCCGAAGCCGCGCGGGTTCTTCTTGAACAGGCCGATCACCTCGCGGCCGATCGGCGGCAGGCGCACGAGGTGGTCGTCCCCCGCGATGACCTGGCCGTCCGCGGCCAGCTCCTCCACGGCTTCACGGAAGACCTCGAGGTCCTCTTTCGGGACCCCCAGGTCCTCGGCGAGCTGCCGGATGGTCTGCGGCGTGTAGGCGTCGTGTCCGAGATGACGAAGCAATCGGGATCGGAAGCGTGAGGGCATATGGGGCAAAGGGTAGCAGGGGTCGAGACTGGCAGTGAGGGGCGGAGTCGGCCAGTGGGGGGCGTGAATTCCAGCACCCAAAAGTGCGGCGCAGAGTGTCAGAAAAGCACAGAAGTGCGGCGCATTTGTCGCACGACCCGGGATTCTGTGCAATGGCACGCACAGAAATGCGACTACGGGCCTGGCAGTGAAACCGCGTCAAGAAATATTTGGCTGGACAGCCGCGCCAAGATGAGGTAGAACTCAATTGCACATAAGCTGTACTGCAGGTAAGAAATCCTCAGTTGCCATTTGCAGAAAGGACTGGTCTCATGGCTCAGCGACCGTTCATCGTAGGACTGTTGGCGACGATGCTTGTGCTGAACCCATGGGCGGCGACCATCTGCTCTGCAGACCCGACTTCGCTGACTCCTGCAGAAGAGGCCGCAGTTGCGCAGGTACAGAGTCTCGCCGCGCGCCGCGCATTCATGTCCGAGTTCTTTACGGAGGCAGTAGAGGGCCTTGTGGGTGATCCGGGCGAGCCGGGTTGTTCTTGTGCATTCGACCTGGCAGAGGGGACCTTGGCGGAGATGTGGCCCGCGGTCTTCGGCAGGTCGTGGGCGGTCGGTGAGATTACTCTGCGAGCAGAGGCGCCAGCGACGATTGCTGGCCAGACAACCCTCTATAATCTAGACGACGACATGGTGACGGCGACCCTCCTGTCTGTGTCGAATACTTGGAACCTGGCGGACAAGAGCGACTCCGGTCGACAGTACATAGATGGTGTCATTGACTTTGCCAATCTCTACAGCAATGCGGCTCGTGTGACACTCTTGGTAACATCCTCGTCCGGAAGCGCTTTGATCGATGCGCTTGAGGTGTACCGAATCGGCCTGAGTGGGTACGAATCGAACTACATCGTCATGAGTGCTGGCGTTGATGGTTCGGCGCCGCCAAGCACGACGGCTAGCCACCCGCCCCAGTGCTATTGGCATGTTGGTTTGATAAGTCTAACTGTGTTCGGATGCGGCTTCTTCGGTACACTGTGTTTCGGCGGCGGTCTCATCGCTTGTGGCCTGGCGTACGCCTCTTGTTGTCAAGCTTTTGATGAATTCATGAACGTCAATCAGTGGTGTGGAGGCTGGATTCCTGCTCCTGGTAGCAATGCCTCTGGTTTTATTCATACGGTGAATGTGGCGTGCACCATTTTCTGAGGAGACGCCGGTGCTCCATCGGCCTGAAAATCTGGAGATCTTCTACGGCTCGCTGATCGCGGTCGGGCTCTTGCTGGCTGGTGGCACCGCCATTATTCAGGGATTTCGAGCCACAAAAGGCAGGTTCTGGCGTTTCTCCAAGGATCAGCAGACGCAACTCTGGCAAGGCAGATGGCAGCTGTGGACGATCGCTTGTATGTCAAGTGGGTTGACTCTGGTCATTACGGGGCTCGTGATCAAATTCCTGACATAGCATCCTGACATGGCAGTCAGCGCAGCATCGGAAGCGTGAGGCATATGGGGCGCTCGGAACGCCTGATTCGGGCCGATTCCGCTGGGAAACCGCTCGAATCTCCGCGCGGATCGGGGTAGTCTGCCCGCGGAGGCCCGCTGGTGGTTCTCGCTGGTTCCCGCCCCGGTCTGAAAGGGCCTTCATGCCGCACGCCACGCTCGCCGCGTTCCGGTCCGCGCTGTTCGTCGTTCCCCTCGCGCTGGGCGGCGCGGCGTTCGGCGCCGTGCTGCATGTGCCGGGGGACCACCCCACGATCACCGCCGCGCTCCAGGCGTCGAACGACGGGGACGAGATCGTCGTGGCGCCCGGCGTGTACACGAACGCGGGGCTGCCGATCTGGAGCAGCGCCAACACGGGCGGGCACGCGCTGAAGATCCGGTCCAGCGACGGGCCGGCCGTGACGATCCTCGACGGCGAGGGCGTGCGGCGCGTGGTGGAGCTGTTCGCCGGCGAGGACTCCAGCACGACGCTGGAGGGCTTCACGCTGCGGAACGGGGCGTTCGCGACGAACTGGGGCGGCGCGGCGATCTTCCTGGGCGCCGCGCCCATGGTCGTGAACTGCGTCTTCGAGACCAGCTCGGCGGCCTACGGCGGGGCGGTGGCGAACTACGAATCCGGCAGCGCGGTGTTCATCGGCTGCGAGTTCCGCGGCAACCAGGCGGAGGCCATGGGCGGCGCCGTGGCGAACTTCGACGCGAGCCCGGTCTTCATGGACTGCGTGTTCGAGGACAACCACGCCGGCGGCGGCGCGATCTTCAGCGAGGGCGGCGGCGCAGCGCACCGGCTGAGCGAGGCCACCTACATCGGCTGCGTGTTCGAGGGCAACAGCGCCCAGGACGGCGGCGGCGTGCATGTGCGGAACGACAGCGCCGTCACGCTGATCGACTGCGTGCTGCTGGACAACCTCGCGACGACTTCCAGCGGCGGCGGCGTGCGGTCGACGCTGGACAGCGTGGTCAACGCCGCGGGCTGCCGGTTCCTGGGCAACAGGTCCTCGACCTGGGGCGGCGGGATCATGTCGAGCTTCTCGACGAGCGTGTGGCTGGTGAACTGCGAGTTCAGCGGCAACCGCGCCGGATTGGACTTCACGCGCTCCGGCGGCGGGATGTACACGCAGTCGCACACCGGCGCGGTGGAGGTGCTCAACTGCGTGTTCTCCGGCAACATGGCCAGCTCGGGCACGGGCGCGGGCTGGCACGCCGCGATGGACGCCGCCGTGACGCAGGCGAACAACATCTTCTGGGGCAACCTCGGCGGCTTCGGTTTCAAGGGCTTCGAGCCCACGCGCGACGAGAACGACCAGGTGTCGCTGGTTTCGGCGACGGTGGTCTACTCGGGCCACTGCGTCATCGACCAGTACGCGGCGACCCCGGGCGCCGGGCACATCGGCGCCGACCCGCTGCTGATGGACCCGCTGGGCCCGGACGGGATGGTCGGCACGATCGACGACGACCTGCGCGTGATGGCGGGCTCGCCGGCGATCGACGCGGGCGACAACGGCGCGCTGCCGGCCGATGCGCTGGACCTGGACGGCGACCTGGACACGGCGGAGCAGCTGCCGGTGGACGCCGCGGGGAACATGCGCCGGGCGGACGATCCCTCCGCGCCCGACACCGGCGCGGGCGCGGCGCCGATCGTGGACATCGGCGCCTACGAGGCGCCGGGGGCGCCGGCGTGCCCGACGGACCTCGACGGCGACGGCGACACCGACTTCGGCGACCTGAACATCGTGCTGGGGGCGTTCAACACCAGCGGCGCCGGGCTGCCGGGCGATGTGGACGGCGACGGGGATGTGGACTTCGCGGATCTGAATTCGGTGTTGGGGGTGTTCAATACGGAGTGCTGAGAAGTCGCGGCGCGTTCGGAGTTCGAGAGAGGCGGAGAAGTAGAGATAGCGAAGCCCGTAGCCCTCACCCGGCCTCTCCCATCCGCCGCGGCGGACGGGAGAGGGGCCAAACAACAACGCCCGGCGTTGGGCCGGGCGTTGTGGGTTCCGTGATCTGATATGAGCTTTCTGCTCTGAGCTTTCCCTTACTCCGCCTGCGCCGTCTCCATGCGGCCGTCGATGAAGCCGGAGAGCTTGCGGGCGCGGACGGGGTGCTGGAGCTTGCGGATGGCCTTGGCCTCCACCTGGCGGACGCGTTCGCGGGTGACCTTGAAGATGCGCCCGACCTCTTCGAGCGTGTAGGTGTAGCCGTCGCCGATGCCGTAGCGGAGCTTGATGATCTCGCGCTCGC
>CALKYH010000177.1 GCA_938003595.1 uncultured bacterium | reverse complement strand
GCGCCCGGCCTCGATCACCAGCACGCCCAGCGACAGACCGGAGATCACGCGGTTGCGAGCCGGGAAGTTCTCCGGCGCGGGGGAGGTGTCCATCGGCAGCTCGCTGGCGATCGCGCCCAGGTCGGCCTCCACGATCTTGTCGAAGAGTTCCTTGTTCTCCGGCGGGTAGCAGTGGTGCAGGCCGCAGCCCGCGACGGCGATGGTCCGCGCCCCCGCGCGGATCGCGGCCCGGTGCGCCGCGGTGTCGATGCCCCGCGCCCCGCCCGAGACGATCGTCAGCCCCGCCTGGCCCAGCAGGGCGCTGAAGCGCTCGGTCTGTTCCACGCCGTAGGCCGTGCACTTGCGCGAGCCGACGACCGCGACGGAGTATCGATCCCGTTCGGGATCGAGCCGGCCCCGCACATAGAGGATGATCGGCGCCGAGGGCACGCCCGCCAGCAGCGCGGGGTAGCCGGGATGGCCCTTGGCCAGCAGCGTCACGCCGGCGCGCTCGGCGCTCAGCAGTTCCTTGTCCGCGAGGCGCTCGGACTCGTCGAGCCCCGCGCGGATCAGCCGTGCCTTGTCGTCGCCGACGCCCCGGATGCGCGTGAGGTCCGCGGCGCTGGCGCAAAGGACATCGCGCGGATCGCCGAAAAGCCCCAGCGCGCGCTCGATCAGCACAGGGCCGAGGCCGGGCGTCAGCGTCAGGCGCAGCAGCGCACGGAGTGTCGAGGAGTTGCCCACGGGGGGCCCAGTGTAGAGAGGGTGTCAACACACCTGCCGGGGGCCCGCGCTTCAGGGGGTCCGGGCGGCGTGCTCCGAGTTGAGGATGATGGCGCACGCGACCGGCGCCGCGACCTCGATGCGCATGACATGGGGACCGAACCAGCACATCGAGGCGCCCGCCTCGCGCGCCTTGCCCAGTTCCTGGTCAGTAAACCCGCCCTCGGGCCCGACCAGCAGTCGCACAGATTCCGTGCCGCTCGCGCGATAGGGGTCGCCGTCGGGGTGCGCGAGCACCAGGCGCACGCCGGGCTCGGCCTTGACCGCGTCCGCGAATTTGACCGGCGCTGCGATCTCCAGCGCCCAGGGGCGGAGGGACTGCTTGCACGCCTCGTGGGCGATGCGCTCCAGGCGGGCGATCTTGTTGCCGCCGGGATCGACCACCGAGCGGGCCGAGTCCATCGAGCGCCACGACGCCGCGCCGACCTGGGCGAGGCTGTCGATCAGGTCGCCGGAGCGGGGCCCCTTGGGCGTGGCGCTCCAGACCTCGACGGCCGGCCGATCGCGCTCGGCGAAGTGTTCCTCGGTGATCTCGAGGACGAGCGACCGCCGCACCTCCACCGCGCGGGCGGTCGCGACCAGCCCCTTGCCGTTGAGGAGCGTGACGATCTGGCCCGGCTCCAGGCGCTTGACCTTGCGGGCGTGGTCCGCCTCGGGGCCGTCGACCTCGAGCCGGCCCGCGCCGGGGGAGAGCGTTTCGAGGAAGATCGTGTGCCGTGCCATTCGCGGATTCCGAGACTGGAGCGAGGTCCGAGAAGAAAACAGGCCTTCCGGCCCCGCCATCGGCCTTGAGTGGGTCGTCGGCAGGGTCGATGATACGGACCGAGAGTTTCGATGCCATGAGCGAGCGGGCTGGCGATAGCGCGGCGACCGTAAATGCCGGCGAGACGGCCAACCGTCCCGCCGAGGAAACCCCCGCTGCGCCCTCGATGGAGGGCGACTTCGAGGCCCCCGACAACATCCGGGACATCGACAACGCTCTGGCCGATGTCGCGGAGGACCTGGCGCGGCTCGAACAGGCCAGCGTCGAACCGGCGCGCGAGTCCCGCTCGTTCCGCGCGGACAGCTCGCTGAACGACGCGCTCGGCACGGTCTCGCGCGACCTCGACCCGGAGCAGGACACCGTCACCGCCGATTCCGTCGAGGACCTCGACAACCAGCTGTCCGGCATGGACGAGTCCTCGGGCGACGCCTCCGAAGAGGGCGTTGACGACGCCATCGGACAGATCTTCGACAGCCGCGCCAGCGCGGTGCGACGCAAGGCCGCCCCGCAGGCGCCGCCCGCGACGCCGAAGTCGCTTCCGCCCGATCCCAAGCGCAATCTCGAGTTCGATGAGCCGCAGGCCAAGGCCTCGCCCGGCGCGCCCGAGAACGAGCCGGAGGACGAGGTCGAGATCGAGATCGAGGAAGTCGCCGAGCCCGCCGGCTCCTTCCAGGCGCCCGACGACATCCTGCCCGGGCCCGCGCCCTCGAAGGGCGCCACCGCTCCGGCCGCCGCGGCGCCTCCGCCCGCCGGCGCGTTCACGGTTCCGGAGCGCCGGCCCGAGGATCACGAGGCGTCGGGCGGCTCGGTCGAGGAGTTCGAGATCGAGATCGAGGAGATGGACGCGGCCGAGGCCGCGCCGCCCCCGACGAAGGCGACCCCCGTCGCCGCGAAGCCCGCGGCGGCGAAGGCGGCGCCGGAGGCCAAGCCGGCCCCCATCGCCAAGGCCGCGCCCGAACCGCCGAAGGCCGACGCTCTGGCTCAGGCCGCGGAGGCCGCCGCCGCGTCGCGCGAGGCGGCGAAGGTCCAGACGGCCAAGTCGTCCAGGCTGGGCTCTTTGCTGACGCCGCTGATCATGCTGCTGGTGGTCATCAACAAGCCGTTCGGGAAGATGTCCCGCGCCACCCGCGACACGCTGGGCCTGCTCGGCGCCGGCACCCTCTTCAACGCCTTGTGCGCCTGGGTGTACTGGCTGCTGCTCCGCTGACGCCGACCCGCTGATGCATTCTGTCGACCCCCCGCGCACAGGGTGTCGGGGCCTTGACGGCTCCGGCGCCGGGCCGCGAAATGCCGCCCCGTGGACGGCGCCGACGCATCACGCCCGACGATCGGCTGGCGCCAGCGCGCCGGCGTGATCGCCGCGGCGCTGTTCGCGCTGGGTCTGATCCTCGCCCGGGCGTTCGAGCCGCGTCACGCCTTGCTCCTGCTGCTGCTGGGCGGCGGCGCGGCGCTGGTCGCGCTCCTGACGCCCCGGCGCCTGGGCGCGCCGGCGCTGGCCATCGCGGTTGTGCTGCTGGGGGCAGGGTGGTGGACGCTGCGGATCGGCCAGTTGCCGCGGGATTCGATCGCCCGCGCGCTCGACGCCGACGCGTCCATCATCCAGGTGCAGGGCGTGGTCGCGAGCCGGCCGCGCCTGCATGAGCCCGTCGGCGGACGGCTGGGCGCCTTCGCGCGTTCGGAGCGCGCCCTGTGGTGCTGGCTCTCGGTGCACAGCGCGATGGACGAGGCCGGCGCGTGGCGCCCGGCGTCCGGATCGCTCTGGGTGCGCCTGCCCGCGGCGACGACGGGCCTGCGCATGGGGCAGATCATCCGCGTGCAGGGTCGCGCCTCGAACGGCCCCCGGCCCGCCAACCCCGGTGCGCCCGGGCCCGAGTGGGCGCTGCAGGAGGGGCGCGCCGGTTTTCTCGCGGCGCCCTCGCCCGGGCTCTGGAGCGAGGCGCCCCCGGGCAGCGCCCCGTGGACGGCGCGCCTGCATGCGCGATGGCTGTCGTTCGTCGGCGCCGCGCAGACGCGGGCGCTGGCCTGGACCGAGGGCGCGACGCGCTCGCGCGGGCGGGCGCTGATGGCGTCGCTGCTGGTCGGCGAGCGCGAGCCGGAGATCGACCAGGTCCGCGAGTCCTTCACGAACGCGGGCATGGCGCACATCCTGGCCATCAGCGGCATGCACCTGACGATCCTGGCGTGGACCGCCACGCTGGGCCTGCGCCTGTTCGGCGAGCCGGGCCGGTGGGAGGCGCCGGTCGTGCTGCTCGCCGTGCTGCTGTATGTCCTCATCGTGCCCGCGGGCGCGCCGGTGGTGCGGGCGGCGATCATGACCACGGGGTTCCTCGTCGCGCAGTCCTTCGGTCGGCGCTACGACCGGCTCAACATCCTGGGCTGGACGATGCTCGCGGCGCTGTTGTGGCGGCCGCTCGAACTCTGGAGCGCCGGGTTCCAGCTGTCCTTCGCCTGCGTCGGGGCGCTGCTGTGGCTGGCGCCGGCGCTGCGGACGCGCTGGTTCGGTCAGGCGCCGGACCCGGACCAGCACGGCGTCTCCGGGCGGCTGCTGCACGGCGCACAGGATGCGCTGTGCGCCTCGATCGCCGCGTGGACCATCTCGATCCCCATCGTCGTGTTCCACTTCGGCGCCGTGCCGCTGCTGTCTGTGCCGGCGAGCCTGATCGCGCTGCCCATCGCCACGCTCGCGCTGGGGGTGGGCTACATCGCGGTCGTCGCGGGCGCCTTGCTGCCGGGCGTGGGCACGCTGGCGGGGCAGGTCATCGCGCCCATCGGCGGCGCGCTGGCGTGGATCGCCTCGCTGGTGGACGGCCTGCCCTTCGCGACGCTGCGCACGGCGCCGATCTCGTTCGCCACGGCGCTGGGCCTGTCGATCGTCGGGATGTGGTGGCTGCGCTGGGGAGCGCCCAGGGGATTCGCCGCACGGGCCCGGTTCGGCGCGGCGCTGGCCCTGGCCTGCGGCTTGGTCTTGCTGGACTATCAGGCCGCGGCGCTGCCGCGCGGCGTCGTGGCGCGCGTGGACACCCTCGCCGTGGGCGACGGAACCTGTCACCTGATCCGCAGCGGGCGCGAGGCGCTGCTGTGGGACTGCGGATCGAGCTCGCCGGGCGTGGGCGTGCGCCTCATCCCCGACGCCGCGCGCGAGCTGGGCGCGTGGCGCGTGCGGACCGTCGTGATCACGCACCCGAACCTCGATCACTTCGCGGGCCTGCTGGACATCGTTGAGCCGCTGGGCGTGCGGCGCGTGGCGGTGGGGGAGGCGTTCATCGACGCCGCGCACGAGCGGCGCGGCGGGCCGGAGGCGACGGCGCTGGACTGGCTCCGTCGGCGGGGGGTGCGTGTGGATGTCCTGATCGCCGGCGACCGGCTTCGAGTCGGCGAGGCGACGCTGCATGTCCTGGCGCCGCTCGCGGGCCAGCGCTTCGACGACGCGAACGACATGTCGCTCGTCGCCCGGCTCGAGGCGCCGACGCCGGCGGGCGAGCGCCGCTTCCTGTTCACGGGCGACATCGAGCGCCCGGCGATGCGCGCGCTGCTGGAGCGGGGAGAGGATGTTCGGGCCCACGCGCTGGAGGCGCCGCACCACGGCAGCGCCGCCGGCGGGGCGCCCCTGTTCTTCCTGGAGGCGGTGGACCCCGCGCTGGTGGTGCAGAGCACGGGCCCGTCCCGGGCCGGCGACGAGCGCTGGGACCCCGGGCGCCTCGGTCGCCTCTGGCGGACGACGGCCACGGACGGCGCGGTGTGGGCGGAGTGGGCGCGCGACGGCTCCCTGCGGACCGGGACGCACTCCGGACCGGGCGGGAGCCCGTCGCTTGTTCAGTTGGTCGAGACGGCGTCGTTGGCGCCGATCGTGCCGGTCCCCGAGAACGACACCTTGGGCCGGCGCAGCCCGGAATCGAACAGCAGCTCCGCGATCGCCCCCGGGGCCAGGTAGACCACCTGGCCGCTCACGCGGTAGGTCGAGCCCGCGACGGGGCCGACCTCGGCGCTCGCGGGGACGACCGCCGGGAGCAGGAAGCGCTGGGAGCCGAGGCGTCGGAGCGTCGCCTCGGCCGACCGTTGCCCGCTGAACACCCGGCGGCCATCCACACTGAGCGAATAGGTCACCTCGCGCAGGGGAAGCTCCTGCGTGTTCTCGTTGACCCCCTCGAGCGTGAACTCGATCATCACGCCCTCGTCGGTCTCTTCCGTGACGCGCGCGTCCACCACCGTCAGCTGGGGCGACTCGACCGTGGAGCAGCCCACGCCGGCCAGGCCGGTCGCCAGAAGCAGCATCGCTGATGCGCGAACGCGTCGCATGGCCATCAGCATAGCCGCAACCGCGCTCGGGTTGTCAACCTCGGTCGCCCGTCCGGCGCCTCGGGCGCCCGGGGTCAGCGCCGGCTCACGCCCGACTGCGGGCGCGTGAGCGAGGCGTCGGCGACGATGGTCAGCGGCATGGTCCGCTCGGCGACGGCCCCGGTGGCCTTGTCGCGCATCGTGACCTTCAGGTTGTACGAACCGACCGTCAGCGTCTCGGGCAGCTCGATCCGCTGGACGACGAAGAAGTCCCGCCGGCGGTTGCGCGAGAAGTCGGTCGTTTCCTGATCGGTCTGACGCCAGGCGAGCGTGCCGTCGGCGTGGTAGAGCGAGACGCCCTGGGTCAGCTCCACACGGTGCCCGGAGACGCCGTTCATGTCCGCGGCGGGCGCGGCCATGAAGTCGCTGACCTCCACATAGACGATGGCCCGGTGCGTGCGGCGGGCGAGGAACGCCGTCGTCTCGAACTCGGCGAACTGGCCGAAGCCGTCCACACGGGTGCAGAGGGCGAAGCGCCCGATCTCCAGCGTGCGTTCGGCGTGCATGGTGTCGAGCAGGTTGGTCGCGATGCGCTCCAGCGCCTCGGGCCCGCCGCCGCCGCGCAGCTCGGAGGACGCCTGCGACATCGCGCTGCGCCAGGCCGCCAGGGCGCGGTCCTCGGCGCCGGTGAGCGCGCCGGCGCCGTGGGGCGGGGCGCCCAGGCCGGGGGTGACGAGGTCGAGCGCGCCCAGCGCCACGAGCGTGCCGAACGGGGCCGGCTCGCCCTCGGCGCGCCGGCGCAGGGCCGCGGCCAGGTCGTCCGCCGCGAGGGTCAGCTGCTCCTCAAGGGTCGGCTCGGCCGTGACCACCGCCGGCGCGGTCGCCTCGGCGTCGATCGGCT
>CALKYH010000176.1 GCA_938003595.1 uncultured bacterium | reverse complement strand
TGACCGGCTTCGGCTACGACCCGCACCACTCGATCGTGCGCGCCAGCCAGGAAGGGCTGCAGTGCGTGCTGTTCAAGCCCTTCCAGATCGAGAAGCTGATCGAAGAGGTCCACAAGGCCCTGATGGGCCCCGTGCCCCCGGGCGCCTGAGGTCGGTCAGCGACGGACCGCGAACACCACGCGGTCCAGACCCTCGAAATCCTGCACGATCCTGGCGTCCCGGAGCTGGGGATTCGATGCTGCGATCTGCAGCGCCGTCGGCGCACAGGACGCGGCGACCTCGACCAGCAGCAGACCGCCCGGCATGAGCAGCGCGGGGGCGCCCTCGAGGATCGGGCGCGCGAAGCGCAGGCCGTCCGGCCCGCCGCGCAGCGCGATCTCGGGCTCGTGGTCCCTCACATTGCGGTCCACGCCGTCCCACTCGAAGTCAGGAATGTAGGGCGGGTTGGAGGCGATCACATGCCATCCACCGGGGGGCGTGCGGCCCGCGAGCGGCGCGAGCAGGTCGCCTTGCGCAAACTCGATGCGCTCCGCGACCTTGTGGCGCTCGGCGTTGATCTTTGCGACCGCAAGGGCATCGGGCGAGATGTCGGTCGCGACCGCGCGGGCGAGCGGGAGATTCTTGAGGATGGCGACGGCGATCGCGCCGGAGCCGGTGCAGACATCGGCGACGCACAGGCCCTCGCCCTTGGCGCCGCAGAACCCGGGCGTGGCGCGGGCGTGCTGGAGGGTGAGCTCGACGATGGTCTCGGTCGCCGGGCGCGGCACGAGGACGCGCCGGTCCACCTGGAACGGCAGTGAGAAGAACCATCCCTCGCCGACGAGGTACTGCACGGGCTCGTGCTTGAGCGCCCGCTGCACCATGCCACGAAGCGCCTCGCGCTCGGCGGGCTGTGCGGGCCGGTCGGCGTCGGTGTAGAGCTTCAGCCGCTCGCAGCCGAGCACATGGCCGAGCAGCATCTCGCTCTGGAGCCGGGGAGAATCCAGCCCGGCCTTGGCGAAGGCGTCGGTCATCCACGCCAGGAGCGTGCGCGTGGTCCAGACCTGGGGCGGGGCTTGGGGCGGCATCGGAGCGGAGTGTACGGGGCCTGCGCCGACGCGCCGCTGCGAGCGACCTACGATGGCGCCCACCAGCCGCCCGTCGAAAGGACGACCCCGAACCATGAGCGCCCCCGCCTCGTCGCCGATCGCCCCCTTGCTCCAGAGCGTCAGCGCCGCCGCGCAGAAGGCCGATGTGTTCGGCTCGGTGGCGTTGCGTCACGGGATGCTGGTGTGCGAGGCCCGCGACGCCGCGGCGCCGGCGGAGTACCGGGTCTTCGAGGACGCGGGCGCCGTCTGGGTGGGGCTGTTCACGGCGGACCGATGGCTGAGCCAGTCCATCGAGCAGGACCTGGTCCACACCGGGGACAAGCTCGAGGAGCTGATGGAGGAGGAGCTGGCCGATCAGGGCGAGCCTAAACCGGCCTCGGCGCTGAAGTTCGAGCATTTCCGCGACGACGACCGCGTGTTCACCTTCCGGGTGCGGACGGGGTTGGCCGGGTCGGAGCCGGGCGGAGCCGACCGGGCGACGCGCTGGCTGCTGGCGTGCGAGGCGATGTTCGCCCGGCTCGGCGATATGCAGGGCGGCGACGAGGATTGACCTAGAATCGCGGACCCGCCGGCGGCGTCGAACTGCTCGGGACGGGCCGGGGCTGCGGCCTCGGGAGTGCACGGACAAGGTTGAAGGATCCTGACGGGCTCGCGATGGGCGAGGCCGCGGGGCATGGTCATCGGAGGCAGGCGTTGCGCATCCTCATGCTGGGCTGGGAATTCCCGCCGTTCATCAGCGGCGGCCTCGGGACGGCCTGCTTCGGGCTGACCCGAGCCCTGGATCGCATGGGGCACGAGGTGGTGTTCGTGCTGCCCCGCGCTGTGGGTCAGGATGTGCAGACGCATGTGCGCCTGCTGGCTCCGGATCGGGCCCCGGACACGGCGATGGCCGGCGCCGATGGGGGCCCGGGCGGGCGCTGGGTGCACCACTCCGAGGCCGACGCCGGCGCCGAGGTGGTCTACCAGCGGGTCCTGCAGAGCGTGGAGGTCGAGGAGGCGCGTCGCGTCGCGGGGACGCGCTTCGCGAAGGTGCTGGAGGTCCCCGCGGGCTTCTCCAGCCCCTACGGCGACGGCCAGCCGGTGGGGCTGACCCTGGAGATGCAGGCGGCGCTCGCGGCGATGCCGCCCTCCCGGCGGCGCACCGAGATCGAGGCCCTGCTGGCGGCGGGGGTGACCATCCCTCCCGGCACGGAGTGGGACGAGTGGCTGGCCAACGGCCACGATCACGACCATCACCACATCCCCTCCGCGACGCGCGCGGGCGACTACTCCGGCGATCTGTTCGCCGAGGCGGCGCGGTACGCGCGCCTGGTGGTGCGGCTGACGCGGCGAGAGAAGTTCGATGTCGTCCACGCGCACGACTGGCTGACCTTCCCCGCGGGCATGGCGGTGGCGCGGGCGACGGGCCGGCCGCTGATCGTGCACATCCACGCCACGGAGTTCGACCGCTCCGGCGAGCATGTGAACCAGCGGGTGTACGACATCGAGCGTCGCGGCATGCACGCCGCGATCCGCGTGGTGTGTGTGAGCGAGTACACGCGCCGGATCTGCGTGCACCGGTACGGGCTGAACCCCGCCAAGTCGCGCGTGGTCTACAACGGCGTGGAGTTGGAGGCGGTCCAGCAGGGCATCCCCAGCATCAGCGCCAAGGACAAGATCGTGCTGTTTCTGGGGCGCATCACGATGCAGAAGGGGCCGGAGTACTTCATCCAGGCCGCCAAGCGCGTGCTGGGCAAGATGGACAATGTGAAGTTCGTCGTCGCCGGCTCGGGCGACATGGCGACCCGGATGATCGAGTACGCCGCGGCGCTGGGGATCGGCCACAAGGTGCTGTTCACCGGGTTCCTGCGCGGGCGCGATGTGCAGCGGGTGTTCGAGATGGCGGACCTGTATGTCATGCCCAGCGTGAGCGAGCCGTTCGGCATCGCGCCGCTGGAGGCGATGAGCCACGGCACGCCGGTCATCATCAGCAAGCAGTCGGGCGTGTCGGAGGTGCTGACCCACGCGCTGAAGGTGGACTTCTGGGACATCGACGACATGGCGAACAAGATCATCGCCGTGCTGCGCCACCCGCCGCTGGGCGCGACGCTGCGCCAGCACGGGGAGTTGGAGGTCCGCCGGCTCACCTGGGACGGCGCCGCGGCGAAGGTGACGCAGGTCTACGAGGACGCCCGCCGGGCGATGGCGCATGTCTGAGACGGGTCCGCCGGCGCCGCGGATGCGCGTCGAGGACCTGGGTCGGATGGCGTACGCGCCGGCGTTCGAGCGTCAGCGGCAGGTCTGGCAGGAGGTCCTGGAGGCGCGCGAGGCGGGCGAGCCGCTGGCGGGCGTGGTCCTGCTGGTCGAGCATGACCCGGTGGTGACGATCACGCCCCGTCCGGGCGTCGCGGAGCACCTGCTGGCGGACCGGGCGTCGCTGGCGAGGCTGGGTGTGGAGGTCGCCGAGACGGATCGCGGCGGAGACATCACCTACCACGGGCCCGGGCAGTTGGTGGTGTACCCCATCATCGACATCCAGCGACTGGGCTGGAACCTGCATCGCTACATGCGAGAGCTGGAGCAGGTGGTGATCGATTCCTGCGCGACCTGGGGCGTCCACGGCGAGCGCGACACCGGCGCGACGGGCGTGTGGGTGGGGCCGGCGCCGAGCGCGAAGATCTGCGCGCTGGGCGTGCGCATCCGGCGCTGGATCACCATGCACGGGCTGGCGCTGAATGTCACCACAAACCTCGCGCACTTCGACCTGATCGTGCCCTGCGGCCTGGCGGGCCGGCCGGTCACGAGCCTGCGGAAGCTCCTGGGCGCGCAGTGCCCCTCGATGGACCAGGTGAAGCGAGAGGTCACGGCGCGGCTTGCGGCCGCGACGGGGCTCAGTTCAGCTTGAGGTCCGCGAGGATGTCTTCGGTGATGTCCGTGCCCTCGGGCGCGAGGATGACGGGGCGCGCGAGCATGGTGCGGACGGCGCCGGCGACATCGGGGGCCTCGATGGGCTTCTCGGCGTCGCGCGAGGCGATGAGGTAGGAGTAGCCCAGGTCCCCGGCGATGTCCTCGGCGGAGGCGCGGGCAATCTCGTAGGCCTCGGCCAGCTGCGAGACGGTGAGCTTCTCGAGCTCGGCGCCGGTCTGCTGGAACGCCTGCTGATACTCGGCCTGCGCCATCTGCAGCGCACGGACCTGATCCTGGAAGGACGGATCATCCTGCGGCGTGGCGCGGGCCCGCTGCTCGGCGGCGCGCCCGGCCTCGCTCAGGGGGCGGAGCTTCTCCTCGGCGGCGAGCTGGGCCTCCTCGCGGGCCGGGCGGTAGCGGTCGCTCTCCATCAGCTTCTCGACGATCGTCACCAGGTCGCACACCGCGATGGGGTTCTCGGCCTTGGCTGCGGCGCTGTCCTGCGCAAAGGCGTCGGAACGGGCGAAGCGGCCCCCGGCGGCGATGACGACGGCGGCGGCGAGAGCGGCGTAGATGAAGAATCGTTCGGTCGAGCGCATCGGTGTGGGACTCCAATCGTGCGAGCGGGGGCCCGCCGGGGCTCGGCGGGTGTGGAAGGGAACACTAGGGTAGACGCACCCCGATCGGGCGATGTTCAGGGCCGGACGCCCGAAAGCCACATCGCGGCGGCCCCAAGGCCCAAAAGGCCGATCGCCATCAGGATCGCGACGAGCCAGATTCGCCGGCCGTCCTTCTCCGCGGCCCGGGCGGTCGGCACGCTCGGCGCCGGGCCCGGCGTGAGGGGGGAGGGGGTCTTGGGTCGCTGCGCGGCGCTGGGGTGCGTCGGCCTGCGGCCCTTCTTGGTGGGGACATGGATCAGGGCGCCGCACTTGTCGCAACGGGCGACCGATCCCCGGAAGCCGGAGTCGACCTCGAGTCGCTGCTCGCAGTTGGGGCATGCGAAGCGGATCATGAGAGGCGGCGCCGTCAGGGCGTGGGCGGGATCCAGAGGTAGTAGAACCCGGCGCCGCTGGTCGCGAGGCCCGACGCGAGGTTGATCTGCATCAGGTTCACGGTGGCGCCGGCGGCGGAGGTCTCCGGGACGCCGGCCTGCGCATAGGGCGAGCGCGGCGCGCGCCCGGGGTTGTGGAACTTCACCAGCCGGGCGCTGGGCAGGTTCGCCAGTCGCTTGGCGACCTCGAAGGCGTCGCGCAGGTCGCCGGTCTGGTCCACCAACCCGATCTCCGCGGCGGCGGCGCCGGTGATCACACGCCCATCGGTGTAGGTGTCCAGGTCCTGCGCGGACAAGCCGGGCCGGCGCTCGGCGACGAGCCCCTTGAAGCGCGCGAAGAAGTCGTCCACGATGCCCTGCAGAACGGCGTAGTGGGCTTCCTGCTCGGGCTCGAACGGGCTGGCGATGGCCTTGTTCGGGCCGCTGACCACGCTCCGCGCGTGGATGCCCCAGCGGGCCATGCCCTCGGAGAAGTTGAAGGTCTGGAAGATGACGCCGATCGAGCCGGTGACGGTCGTGGGCTGGGCCACGATGACATCGGCGCCGAGGGCGATGTAGTACCCGCCGCTGGCGGCGACATCGGCCATCGAGGCGACGACGGGCTTGCCGGTCTGTTCGGCGAAGCGCCGGACCTCGCCGTAGCAGGTGTCGCTGCTGGTCACGGCGCCGCCGGGCGAGTTGATGCGCAGGATGACGGCGCGGACGGCGGGATCGTTTGCGGCCTCTTCGAGCCGGGCGGTGAGTTCATCCACCGGGTTGGGCCCCGAACCGACGAGTTGGACGGTGGGGGCGTCGAGGATCAGCCCCCGGATGTCGATCATCACGACCTTGGCAGACGCGTCGCCGGCGCCGGGGTCGGCGAAGACGGTGGACTGCTCCAGCCGGTCGGCGCCGGGGGAGAGGTCGATCGTGACGCGGTCGGGGATGCAGCCGGCGGCGATCAGGCAGGCGCCCAGGGCCAGCACGACGCGGAGAGTCCGGAGCGGTCGGGGCATGGAGCGCAGTCTACGGTGCGCCGGACGGGTTTGTTGCGGGTAGTGTCCCGGCGTGACTGACGATCGCCATATCCCGGTGCTGCTCGCGGAGACGCTCGACGCGCTGGCGCTGGCGCCGGGGGAGGCGGCGCTGGACTGCACGGCGGGTCTCGGCGGGCACTCTTCGGCGATGGCGGCGGCGGTCGGGCCGACGGGCACGCTGGTGGTGAACGACGCCGACCCGGCGAACATGGCGTTCGCGGAGGCGCGGGTGCGGGCCCTCGAGGCGCCGCCGAAGGTCATCGGGGTGCGGGGCAACTTCGCCGATGCGCCCCGCCGCCTGCTGGAGATCGGCGTCCGGGTGGACGCCGTGCTGGCGGACCTGGGGTTCGCCTCGACGCAGGTGGAGGACGCCTCACGCGGGCTGAGCTTCATGCGCGACGGGCCGCTGGACATGCGGTTCGACCCCAACTCTCCGACGACGGCGGCGGACCTGGTGAACACGCTCGGCGAGCGAGAACTGGTGGAGATCCTGCGGGATTTCGGCGAGGAGCGCGAGGCGCCGCGGATTGCTCGAAAAATCGTCGAAGAGCGGCTGGTGGAACCGATAACCACCACATCGCGGTTGGCGGGCATCGTGCGAGCGGCGTCCTCCCCGCGACGACCAGCAGGAACCGATCGGACATCTCGGACCGGCCACGCC